>DATAMX010000070.1:0-6887 GCA_036260475.1 Gaiellaceae bacterium
CGCCGTAGACCGAATGATAGCGCCCTTCCCAATTCTGTAAACCCTGGGCGGAGCGCCACAAAAAAGGGCGGTCCGTCGATGGGAGCTCCGCGAAACTTGTTGTTTGACCGCTTGGGGTCTCTTTGGGGTCTGGACTCGGGGTGTTCCAGGGGCGAAGGAGGACAGGCTTCAAGAGGTTCGGCCGCTTAGCCAGGAACCTCAGAGCCCCTGATTAACCCTCCGTGACCCTTATCGGGTCCTTCCACATGATGAGCGCGTCCTCGCGGTTGTCGGTGTAGTACCCGCGGCGGACGCCTCGCGCTTCGAAGCCGAGCCGCTCGTACAGCGCGATCGCGACCGAGTTGGTGACGCGCACCTCGAGCGTGTACCCGCGCCGGGCGTCGTCGGCGGTGAGCTCGAACAGGCGCTCGATCAGAAGCGTGGCGATGCCGTGGCCGCGATGGTCGGGATCGACGGCGACGTTCATGACGTGCCAGGCGTCCACGTAGCGCGACACGATGAGGTAGCCGTGCAGCGTGCGGTCGCTCTCTTCGTCGCCGTCCGCGCTGAAGGCGCCGATGCAGATCGAGCTCGGCTTCGCGAGCTCACCGGCGAACATCGAGCGCGACCACGGCGTGCGGTACGAGCGGCGCTCGATCTCCTCGATCGCGAGGAGATCGCCGATGCCGAGCCGGCGGAGCTCGAGGGTGGTCAATGGACGCTCCGTTCCGCATCCGGGACACGCAGGTACAGCGGCTCGATCTCGTCGACCGGACCGAGCTCTCCGGCGAGCGCTGCGTGGAACCGCGCGCGGGGGACGTGCCGCTCGTCCTCGTCGGGCGGAACGACCGCGCCGTTCGCCTCGAGGAGCGCGCGGTAGCGCCGCGCACCGTCGCCGACGCAGACCGCTCCGGGCGCGATCGCGAGATCCGCGGGCGCGAGCACGGACGGCTCGCCGTCGAGGAGCGCGAAGACCTCGCTCCTGCGTGCATCCACCACCGGGACCGCGCCGGGCGCGCCTGCGGCGAGCGCCGCGAGCGTCGACACGCCCGCCCCGCGCAGGTCGAGGGCGAGCGAGAGCCCCCGCGCCGTCGCCAGGCCGATGCGCACTCCGGTGAAGCTTCCCGGGCCGATTCCGACGGCGAGCGCGTCGAGGTCGCGCGCGTGCGCGCCTCCCTGGCGCAGCAACGCGTCCACGTCCTCGAGGAGCGTGCGCGCACGCGAAGCACGCTCGGCGAGCACCTCGCCGTCGTCGACGAGCGCACTCGTCGCCACATCCGTCGCAGTGTCGAAAGCCAGCATCAGCACTCGTCGATCGAAACCACCCTCTGCGCGTCCCCAGCATGCCGCAAGCGCACCCGGTAGCGCGGCTCGGGAAGGACACCCTCTCCCGCCTCCGGCCATTCGACGAACGCGATCGCGTCGTCGAAGTACGGCTCGAGGTCTCCCCACTCCGCGGCCGACACCCCGTCGAACCGGTACAGGTCGAGATGCGAGACCTCTCCCGCGGCGGCGTGGTAGCGATGACCGATCGTGTACGTCGGGCTCGTCACGCGCTCGCGCACTCCGAGCGCCGAGCATGCCCCGCGAACGAACGTCGTCTTGCCGGTGCCGAGCTCGCCGGAGACGGTGACGACGTCCCCCTGCTCGAGACGCGACGCCAGGGTTGCGGCGAGTGCTTCCGTCTCCCCGGGGGAGCTCGTCACGGTGTCAGACACGGAGCGAAGCGTAGAGTCCCACGCGTGCCTGCGTACGTCATCGTCGAGACCGACATCCACGATCCCGAGCAGTACGAGCGCTACAAGGCCGCGTCGCCGGGCTCCGTCGCCGAGGGAGGCGGGCACTTCGTCGCGCGCGGCGGGGGGCTAGCCGTCCTCGAGGGCGACTGGCACCCGAGCCGCATCGTGATCCTCGAGTTCCCCGACCTCGAGGCGGCCAAGCAGTGGTACGAGTCGCCCGGCTACCAGGAGGTCAAGGCGCTCCGGGAAGGCGCCGCAAACCTACGCATGGTCGCCGTCGAGGGACTCTAGAAGAGCCCGAGCTGCTGCGCCGGGGGCGCAGGCTCCGCGACGAGCGCGAGCTCCGGCTCCGGGACGAGCGCGCGACCGAGCAGCTCGGGGATGCGCGCGAAGTCGGACTCGAGCACCTTCAGCATCGCCGGCGTGTACAGCGCCGCTGCGGGGTGGTAGAGCGGATAGAGGACGACCTCGCGGCCGCCCAGGGTCGTCGGTTGCTCCTGCCCGTGCACCCGCGTGATCCCGAGCGGCCGGCCGGAGAGGAGCTTCGTCGCAAAGTTGCCGAGCGTTGCGACGATCGTCGGCTCGATCAGCTCGATCTGCCGGAAGAGATGGCTCTCGCAGGCCTCGATCTCGTCCGGCTGCGGGTCGCGGTTGCCGGGAGGCCGGCATTTCAGGACGTTCGCGACGAACACGTCGGCGCGCTGCAGGCCGATGCCGGCGAGGAGCTTGTCGAGCAGCTTGCCCGCCTGGCCGACGAACGGCAGGCCCTGCTTGTCCTCGTGGAAGCCGGGCGCCTCGCCGACGAACATCAGCTCCGCGCGCGGATTGCCCGAGCCGAACACGACCTGTGTGCGTCCCTGAGCGAGCCGGCAACGGGTGCAGCCCGCGACGGACTCGGCAAAGGCGGCCAGATCGTCGGTGCGCTCGACCGGGACTGCGCTCACGGAGGTGAGTCTACGAGCCCGCCCGGACGCTGACGATCCGCGCGCGCCACGCCCCGCGCGGGGCCTCGACGGTCACGTCTTCGCCCTCGGAGTGGCCGAGGAGAGCCCGGCCGACGGGCGACTCGGGCGACACGCCGCCGACGCTGGAGATGACGACGGTCATGTCCTCGCCGTCCTCGCGGGTGAGCTCCACGTGCGAGCCGACCGTGACGACGCCGCCGGCCGCGACCGTCGACTCGTCCACCTCGACGGCGTCGTGCAGCCGAGCCCGCAGCTTCGTGATGCGGGCCTCCAGCAGCCCCTGCTCGTTCTTCGCCGCGTGGTACTCGAAGTTCTCGGACAAGTCGCCGTGCTCGCGCGCGGTGGCGATCGCGGCGACGACCGCCTGGCGCCGCGGCCCTTCGAGCTCGGCCAGCTCGCCCTCGAGCTGTTCGCGCTCGGCGCGCGTCAGCTGCTCCGGCACTAGTGGCCGCAGCCGCAGGAGCCGCCGCAGCAGCCTCCGCCGCCGCCGCCGAACGTGGGCTGCTTCACGGCCCCGTGGACGGCGAAGGTGGAGAACTGCTTCGAGACGTTCGTCGCCGTGCAGTCGGGGCAGCAGACCTGTTCGTCGCCCCGGACGAGCTCCTCGAAATGCGACTCGCACTCCATGCAGACGTATTCGTAGATCGGCACGAGGGGAGTCTAGCGTTACAATCCAGGCTGCCCGGCATCCACTACGGAGCTGGAGCGACACCGTGTTCAACCGAATCGACGTCATCGGCGCAGGCCGCGTCGGCGCGGCCGTCACCGCCCGCTTGCGCGAGCGCGGCATCGATCTCGAGTCCGGCGAGCCGGAGCTCGTGCTCCTGTGCGTGCCCGACGGCGCGATCGCAGAGACGGCTGCCGCGCGGCCGGTCGGACCCTGGATCGCGCACGTCAGCGGCGCGACGCCGCTGGCGGCGCTCGACCCGCACAAGCGCCGGTTCGGCATGCATCCGCTGCAGACGTTCACGCGTGCGCGAGGGGCGGAGCAGCTCGACGGCGCCTGGGCGGCGGTCACCGCCGAGACGGAGGACGCGCGCGAGGCGGGCTCGTGGCTCGCCGAGACGCTCGGGCTGCGGCCGTTCCCGCTGGACGACGGCGCGCGCACCCTCTACCACGCCGGCGCGGTCTTCGGGTCGAACTACCTTGTCACGCTCCACCGGGCGGCGACGCTCCTCTTCGAGAGCGCCGGCGCGCCGCCGGAGGCACTCGAGCCGCTCATGCGCCGGACGATCGAGAACGGCTTCGAGCTGACGGGGCCGATCGCACGGAGGGACTGGTCGACGGTTGATGCGCACCGGTCGGCCATCCGCGTGGAGCGCCCGGAGCTCGAGCAGCTCTACGACACCCTCGCGGCTGCGACTGCGGAGCTCGCGACGTGAAGATCGCGCGCTCCGTCTCCGAGCTTCGGCTGGAGGGCGAGGTCGGGCTCGTGCCGACGATGGGCGCGCTGCACGCGGGCCACATCTCGCTCTTCGAGCGCGCGCGCGCCGAGAACGACGTCGTCGTCGCGTCGCTCTTCGTCAACCCGGCGCAGTTCGACGAGCAGGCTGACCTCGCCCGCTACCCGCGCGACGCGGCGCGCGACGAGGAGCTCGCCGAGCAGACGGGCGTCGACGTCCTGTTCGCGCCCACCACGGAGGAGATGTATCCGCCCGGCTTCGCCACCTGGGTCGACGTGCAGGACACCGGCGCCGAGGGCGACGCGCGGCCGGGACACTTCCGCGGCGTCGCGACGGTGTGCCTCAAGCTGTTCAACATCGTCCGCCCGGCGCGCGCGTACTTCGGCCAGAAGGACGCGCAGCAGGCGATCGTCGTCCGCCGCCTCGTCCGCGACCTGAACCTCGGCGTCGACGTCCGTGTACTGGCGACGGTCCGGGACGCCGACGGCCTCGCGCTCTCCTCCCGCAACGTCCAGCTCAGCCCCGCAGAGCGCGAGCGCGCACTCGGCCTCCCCCGCGCCCTCGCGAAGGCGGCGGAGAGCGGCGACCCCGTCGCCGTCGCACGCGCAGAGCTGAACGGCCTCGATCCCGACTACGTCGAGCTGCTCGACCTCGACGGCGCCACGCTCCTCGCTGCCGCCGTCCGAGTCGGCTCGACGCGCCTCATCGACAACGTGCTCGTGAAAGGAGCGCTCCCGTGACCGACAAGCCGAAGGCCCAGCGGTACGCGTCGTGGACGGCCGGCAAGCTGCCGCTGCCGGAGCTGCGCGAGATGAAGAAGCGTGGCCAGAAGATCGTCATGGTCACCGCGTACGACGCGCCGGGCGGACGGCTCGCCGACGCGGCCGGCGTCGACATGATCCTCGTCGGCGACTCCTCCGGCATGGTCGTGCACGGCCGCGAGTCGACCGTCGCCGTCTCCCTGGACGAGATCGTCTTCATGACGCAGTGGGTCACCCGCGGCGCGAAGCGGCCGGTCGTCGTCGCCGACATGCCGTTCGGCTCGTATGAGATCTCGGACGAGCAGGCGGTCGCGAACGCGGTGCGGCTCGTGAAGGACGGCGGTGCCGACGCGGTGAAGCTCGAGCGCGGCGGCACGTCGGTGTCGAGGGCACGCGCGATCGCGGACGCCGGCGTCGCCGTGATGGGCCACGTCGGTCTGACCCCGCAGACGGCCACCGTGCTGGGCGGGTTCAAGGCGCAGGGCCGCACGGCCGAGCGCGCGCGGCAGCTCGTCGACGAAGCGCGCGCGCTCGAGGCGGCCGGCTGCTTCGCGGTCGTGCTCGAGGCCGTGCCCGCACAGGTCGCGGGTGCGATCACCCGGGCGCTGGGCGTTCCGACGATCGGGATCGGGGCCGGACCGGAGACCGACGGCCAGGTGCTCGTGTGGCACGACATGCTGGGCTATTACGAGGGGAACGCGCCCCGGTTCGTGAAGCGCTACGCCGATCTCGGCGTCGTCGTCACCGAGGCGCTCGGACGCTACGCGGAGGAGGTCCGCGAGGGGACGTTCCCCGAGGCACAGCACACGTATGCGATGCCCGAAGAGGAGGCGCAGGCGTTCGACGAGGTCACACGGTCGACGCCGCGACGATGAGCGCGGGGACGACCGCCGCGATCGCCACGGCGCCGAGCGCCCGCGGCAGCGTCCAGCCGTGCACCGCGCGCACACCGACGACCAGCAGGCAGACGCTCCACGCGAGGGCGCCGTAATAGACGGCGCCGAAGATCGCGTCCCCGCGCCCGTAGTCGTCGCCGCCGGTGCGGAAGAGATCGACGCCGTAGACCGCGATCCGGATCGGCCACAGCGTCAAGAGCGAGAGCGCGAGCGGCGCCCCGGCGAGGCCGATCACCTGCCGCGAGCGACGCCACGATCCGGCACCGCCGAGCCGTCGCGAGGCACCGAACAAGAGCCCTCCGCCGAGCCAGTAGAAGGCGAGCGCGTAGACGACGCCGCCGAAGAACGCCCAGACGGGGATGAGCGCGGTCGACATCGAGGCGTCGTTGAGGAGCTGCCGCGCCACGTGCGTGCCGAGCACGCCGGCGATCCCGGCGAGCCCGGTGAGCGCCGTGATCGGCTCCTGCCGCCCCTCGGTCGCCTCCCGCGACTCGTCGCGCAGCGAGACGAAGACGGCCCGCGGCGCAACGAGCACCGCCGGCGCACGGAGCCACCACGTGCGCTCGAAAACCGTCGTCTGAGCGGCCTCTGTACTCACCCCGGCAGGGTAGCCTCCCGCCGGTGGACGATCTCACTGCGCAGGTCGCGGCTGCAGCGCCGTTCACCGCGTTCCTCGGCATCGAGATGGAGGCGGCCGAGCCGGGCGAGGTCCGCGCACGGCTCGCGTGGAGCGAGGAGATCTGCACCGCCGGCGGCGTCATGCACGGCGGCGCCCTGATGGGGCTCGCCGACAACGTCGGCGGCTTCTGCGCGTTCCTCAACCTGCCCGAAGGCGCCAGCGGGACGGCGACGATCGAGTCGAAGACGAACTTCTTCGGACCGGTGCGCCACGGGCACGTGCACGCCGTGTCCCGGCCGCTGCACACGGGCCGGCGCACGATCGTCGTCGACACGGAGCTCTACGACGACGCGGGCAAGCTCGTCGCCCGCGTTACTCAGACGCAGGCCGTGCTCTAGCCTGAAAGTGCTTCGCACTTTCAGGCGATAAAGGGTCCCGCTTCGCGGGAGCGCTCGGCGGCGAAGCCGCCGAGCTCTTGAGGGTGTCGGCGGAGGCTCTGTTCTGCGCGTGCGGGGGCGGGCTGCG
>DATAMX010000050.1:0-17357 GCA_036260475.1 Gaiellaceae bacterium
CAGCACGAGAAGCAGCTCCGCACGGCCGGCGGCCTCACCGTCACGGACATCACCGAGGACGTGCAGACCGCCGTCCGCGAGAGTGGGATCACCGAGGGCATCGCGTGCGTGTACTCCCCGCACACGACGTGCTGCGTGCGCGTGAACGAGCTCGAGGAAGGATTCCTCGAGGACTTCACCAACCTGCTGCGTCGCCTCGTCCCGCACGACACGTACTACGCGCACGACGACTGGGATCGCCGCACCGAGAACATCTGCCCGGAGGACATGGAGATCGGGAACGGGCACTCGCACTGCATGGCGATGCTGCTCGGAACCGCCGGCGAGTCGGTGCCGGTGCGCGAGGGCGAGCTCCAGCTCGGGACGTGGCAGCGCGTGCTCTTCATCGAGCTCGATCGCGAGCGCGACCGGCGCTGGCTCGTCCAGGTCGTCGGCAGCTAAGGCTCGGTGTCAGACACGAAGACCGGTGTCTGACACCGGTCGAACGGTTATTCCGGCGTGACGTACGCGGCCGTGAGGCCGCCGTCGACGAGGAAGGTCGACGCGTTCACGTACGAGGACTCGTCGCTCGCGAGGAAGAGGGCCGCGTTCACGATCTCGCGCGGCTTCGCCATCCGCCCCATCGGCACGTGCACGAGGCGGCGCTCGGCAGCGCCCGGCGTCTCGCTCCAGATGCGGAGCAGGAGCGGCGTCTCCACCGGCCCGGGACAGAGCGCGTTGACGCGCACGCCCTGCCGGGCGAACTGGACGCCGAGCTCGCGGCTCATCGACAGCACCGCGCCCTTGGACGCCGTGTACGAGATCTGCGACGTCGCTGCGCCGACGAGCGCGACGAACGACGCGACGTTGATCACCGAGCCTCCGCCCCGCTCCAGCAGATATGGAATGCCGTGCTTGCAGCACAGGTACACGCCGCGCGTGTTCACCGCCTGCACGCGCTCCCACGCGTCGAGATCGGTGTCGAGGATCGAGTCGTCGTCCGCCGGCGAGATGCCGGCGTTGTTGTAGAGGACGTCGATGCCGCCGAAGCGCTCCTTCGCAGCCGCGTACATCGCGCGGACGGAGTCCTCCTCTGCGACGTTCACCTGCACCGCCAGGCCGCCCACCTCGCCGGCGACCTTCTCGGCTGCGCCGAGGTCGACGTCGGCGACGCACACCTGCGCCCCCTCCTCGGTGAAGAGATGGGCCGCGTCGGCTCCCATGCCGCCGCCGGCGCCGGTGATCACGCAGACCTTTCCTTCGAGCCTGTTCATTCCGTCGAGTAGAACACGTTTTTCACTTCGCTGTAGCCGGCCATCGCCTGCATGCCGAGCTCGCGGCCGAAGCCGCTCTGCTTGAAGCCGCCGAACGGCGTCGAGACGCGCACGGACGAGTTCGAGTTGACCGAGAGGACCCCGGTCTCGAGGGCACGGGCGACGCGCAGCGCGCGGCCGCCGTCGCGCGTCCAGATCGAGCCGGTGAGACCGTACGCGGAGTCGTTGGCGATCCGCACGGCCTCGGCCTCGTCCGCGAACGGGATGACCGCCGCCACCGGCCCGAAGACCTCCTCGCGCGCGATCCTGTCCTCCGGCCGCGCCTCGACGAGCGTGCACGGGTACCAGTAACCCTTTCCCTCCGGCACGTCGCCGCGGAAGAACGGCTCGCCTTCGACGAACGACGCGACGGTTTCGCGATGCGCCGCCGAGATCAGCGGCCCCATCTCGGTCGCATCCAGCTCCGGGTCGCCCACCTTCACGCCGCGCGTCGCGCTCACGAGCAGCTCGAGAAAGCGGTCGTAGACCGATTGCTCGACCAGGATGCGCGAGCGTGCGCAGCAATCCTGGCCGGCGTTGTCGAACACCGCGTACGGCGCGGACGCTGCCGCCTTCTCCAGGTCTGCGTCGGCGAAGACGACGTTCGCCGACTTGCCGCCGAGCTCGAGCGTCACGCGCTTGATCGTCCCCGCCGCGCCCCGCATGACCTGTTGTCCCACCTCGGTCGAGCCGGTGAAGCCGATCTTCGCCACGTCGGGATGCTCGATCAGCCGCTGCCCCACGACGGAGCCCTTGCCGGCGACGACGTTGAGGACGCCCTCGGGGATGCCTGCCTCGAGCGCCAGCTCGGCAAGCCGCAGCGCCGAGAGCGGCGTCAGCTCCGCGGGCTTCAGCACGACCGTGTTGCCGCACGCGAGCGCGGGCCCGAGCTTCCAGGACGAGATGTTGAGGGGGAAGTTCCACGGGACGATCAGGCCGACGACGCCGAGCGGCTCGCGGAACGTCATGTCGACGCCGCCGGCGACCGGGATCGTCTCGCCGTAGTGCTTGTCCACCGCGCCCGCGTAGAAGTGGAAGACCTGGGCGACCATGCCGACCTCCGCGCGCGCTCCGCCGATGGGCTTGCCGGCGTTGCGCGACTCGATGCGCGAGAGATCCTCGTGGTGTTCCTCCACGAGGGTCGCGAGCCGGCGCAGCAGACGGGCGCGGTCGCCCGGCGCGACGGCGCGCCAGGCCGGGTACGCGGCTTTCGCGCGCGCGACCGCCTCGTCGGTCTGCTCGGCGCCGTGCGATTCGACCTCGGCGATCGCCTCCTCGGTCGCAGGGTTGAGGATCGCGGTCACTTCTCGTCCCGGTAGCGGGTGGCTTCGGCGACGAGCGTCTCGAAGAGGCGCGCGTCCTTTCCCGCCTCCGGATGCCAGAGGACGCCGACGGTGAAGCGCCGGTCGGGCGCCTCCACCGCCTCGAGGAGCCCGTCGTCGGCGCGCGCGGTCTCGACGAGCCCGGGCGCGAGCGTCTTGATCCCCTGGTGGTGGTGCGACATGACCGACGTGCGCTCGCCGAGCATCTGCGCGAGGCGCGTGTCCGGCTCGATGGCGACGTCGTGCTCGATGAACTCGCCCGGCGGATCGTGCCGGTGCCCCTCGAGATGCTGGTCGAGGTCGCCCCCGAGCCCGACGTTCAGCACCTGGATTCCACGGCAGATGCCGAGCACCGGCATGTCGCGGTCGAGCGCAGCGCGCAGGAGCGCGAGCTCGGCCTCGTCGCGCATGCGCACGATCCCGACCGTCTCCGCCTGCGCGTCGGCGCCGTACAGCTGCGGATCGACATCCGACCCGCCCGTGAACACGATCGCGTCGAGCGCGTCGAGCGTCTCCTCCACGCCGTCGAGCGAAGGCGGAACGAGCATCGGCCGGCCGCCCGCGCCTTCGACCGCTTTCACGTAGTCGAGTGGGATGAGCGCGGCCTCGAGGTTCCAGTATCCCCAGTGCGCATCCGTGACGTACGTCGTGATCCCTACGACCGGCCTAGCCACGCTCGAACATCCGCTCCCGCTCGTAGCCCGTCACGGTCTTGTCGAACAGCTCCTGCTCGGTGCGCGCGTAGTTGAGGTAATGGTCGACGACCTCGTCACCGAGCAGCGCGCGCGCAACCGTGCTCTGCTCGAGGCGCGCGATCGCCTCGCGCAGCGCATGCGGGAAGCGCTCCGCGTCGGAGATGTACGCGTTGCCCTCGAGCGCAGGCCCGAGCTCGAGCTCGTGCTCGATCCCGTACAGCCCGGCGGCGAGCAGCGCCGAGAACGCGAGGTACGGGTTCGCGTCCGCGCCGGGGATGCGCGTCTCCGCGCGCAGCGCCGATCCCTTGCCGACGATGCGGAAGCCGCACGTGCGGTTGTCGTATCCCCACGCGAGCGTCGTCGGCGCCCAGCTCCCGGCGGCGAAGCGCTTGTACGAGTTGATCGTCGGCGCGATGAAGACTGCGAGATCGGCCGCATGCGCGATCTGGCCCGCGAGGTAGTGCTTGAAGACGTCCGACTCGCCCGCGAAGACGGACTTGCCGTCCTGCCACAGCGACGAGTGGATGTGACATGACGATCCGACCCAGTCGTGGTGCGGCTTCGCCATGAACGTGACCGCGCACCCTCGCTGGTACGCGATCTCCTTGATGCCCGTCTTGTAGACGACGTGGTCGTCGGCGGCCTTGAGGGCGTCGGCGAAGCGGAAGTTGATCTCGTGCTGGCCGGCCCACGCCTCGCCCTTCGAGGACTCGACGGTCATTCCCGCCGCTTTCATCGAGGTCCTGATCTCGCGCATGAACGGCTCGTCGTAGCTCGACGCGAGGACGTGGTAGTCGAGGATGTACGGCACCGACGGCGTGAGGTCGTGGTAGTGCTTCGCGTGCGCTTCCGCGTAGCTCTCGCGGAAGAGAAAGAACTCGAGCTCGGACCCGAACATCGGCTCGTAGCCGAGTGCGCGCGCCTTCTCGACCTGCGCCTTGAGCACCTGGCGCGGCGACGGAGCGACCGGCGTGCCGTCGTGCCACTCGACGTCGCACTGCACCATGACGGTCGCGTCGTGCCAGGGGATGCGCCGCAAGGTGGCGAGATCGGGGATGAGCCCGAAGTCGCCGTATCCGCGCTCCCAGCTCGCGATCGCGTAGCCCGGCACCGGGTCCATCTCCATCTCCAGCGCGAGCAGGTAGTTGCAGCCCTCGCTGCCGTGGCCGCCCTCCAGCTCGTGGAGGAAGAACTCGGCGTCGAGCCGCTTGCCCATCAGGCGCCCCTGCATGTCCGTGAACGCGGCGATGACCGTGTCGACGGCCCCGGACGCCGCGTCCGCCTTCAGCTCCTCCAGGGTGAGCACCGAACGACCTTACATCGCGCTCAGGCGTGGACCACGACGAGCCCGGCGATCCCGAGCCCGAAGACGCCGAGCGCGAGCATCGAGTCGACCCCGAGCCGCAGCACGCATCCTTCTCGGCGGATGATGACTCCGTACGCGTAGATGACGGTCAGCGCGATGCCCAGCACGGCGAGCCAGCTGTTCTGGTGGCCCGCCGTCGGCAGCACCGGCTTCCCGGCGATCACGTCGGCGACGAGGAAGAGGCAGACCTGGAACGCGTTCCCTCCGAAGATGTCGGCGACCGCGAGCTCGTTGTCGCCGAGACGCACGGCGGCGACGCCGGAGCTGATCTCCGGGAGGGCCGTCGCGACCGCGAGGACCGTTGCACCGAAGATGACGCCGTTGATGCCGGCGCGGTTGGCGAGGTCGTTGCCGGCCGTCTCGAGGACGACGCCGGCCACGAGCGTGACGATGCAGCCGACGCCGAAGATCGTCAGCGCCCGCGCCGTCGACTCCGTCGACGGGCTCGAGGTCGCCTTCGGAGGCGGGACACGGTGATGCGGGCGGCCGGGGCGGCTCCCCGGCATGTCGATCTTCCACCGGGGCGCCTTGCGCGCGGCGTTGATCGCGTAGACGCCGGAGAACCAGGCGAGGACGATCCCGAGCGAGGCCGGGCTCACCGGGCCGATGCTCGTCGACTCGGGCAGCAGGGAGCCCATGAGCACGCCGCACACGACGAAGATGACGAGCAGCCCCTCGAGGACAGGAACGAGCTTGCCGACGAGGTACGTCAACGCCTGGTCGCGCGAGGCGACCGCATCGCAGATGACGAGCACGAGCGTCTGCACCGCGACGCCGCCGATGAGGTTGCCGGCCGCGAGCCCGAGGTCGCCCTTCGCGGCCGCCGAGACGGTGATGGCGACCTCGGGGAGGCTGCCCGCGACGGCGAGCAGGATGACGCCGCCGAGCGCCTCGCCTAGCCCGAAACGGCGGTCGAGGACGTCGGTCGTCTTCGAGAGCGCGGTGCCCGCGACCCAGGTCGCGACAGCCGCGGCCACGAAGACGAGCACGAGCGCCGTTGACGAGAGTGAACCGACGCAGCCGATTCTGCAGCCCGCGTCGGATTGAAAACGTCCGCCGTCAGGCGTAGCGTCGCGGCCAACCGACGCCAAACGTGCTCCGGTGTCAGACACGCAGAGCGGTGTCTGACACCGGTGAACAAGAGGGAGGCTGAATGAGCTCGCAAGCACCGGGGGCCCACGTCGACGACGACGAACGGACCCTGCACAAGCTCGGCTACGCCCAGGTGCTCTATCGCGAGATGGGCGGATTCTCGAACTTCGCCATCTCGTTCACGATCATCTCGATCCTCGCAGGCTGCCTCACGTCGTACTTCATCGGGTTTGGCAACGGCGGCCCCGTCGCGGTCACGTGGGGCTGGCTCATCGTCGGCTTCTTCGTCGTGCTCGTCGCGCTCGGGATGGGCGAGGTCGCATCGGCGATGCCGACCGCGGGCGCGATCTACTACTGGTCGTCGAAGCTCGGCTCGCCCGCGTGGGGCTGGTTCACCGGCTGGTTCAACCTCATCGGCCAGATCGGCGTCACCGCCGCCATCAGCTACGGGGCGGCCGTCTTCTGGACGGCGCTGATGAACCTCTGGTTCCCGAGCGTCGGGACCGATACCCACACGGTCTTCATCACGTTCAGCGCGATCATGGCGGCGCAGCTGCTGCTCAACCTGAACGGCGTGCGGCTCCTCGCCTGGCTCAACTCGATCTCGGCGTGGTGGCACATGGTCGGCGTCGTCGTGATCGTCTTCGTGCTCGCGATCGTGCCGAACCACCACCAGTCGTTCAGCTTCGTCTTCACGAAGACGCTGAACACGTCCGGCTTCAGCGGCCACAACTTCTCGAGCCCGATCTTCTGGTTCGTCTTCGGGATCGGCCTGCTGATGGCGCAGTACACGTACACGGGTTACGACGCCTCGGCGCACATGAGCGAGGAGACGCGGAAGGCGTCGCGCGCAGCGGCGCTCGGCGTCGTCATGTCCGTCGTGATGTCGGTCATCTTCGGCTTCATCCTGCTCGTCGCGGTCACGTTCGCCGTGCCGGACGTGCAGGGGACGCTGAACGCCGGCGCCTTCGACGTCACGTACATCTGGAAGACCTCGCTCGGCGTGCGCTGGGCGGAGTTCCTGCTCTTCATCGTCTGCTGCGCGCAGTTCTACTGCGGGACGGCTTCGGTGACGGCCGCGTCGCGGATGATGTTCGCGTTCTCCCGCGACGGAGCGGTTCCGGGCGGTCGCCAGCTCTTCCGCAAGGTAAGCCGGACGAGCCGCGTCCCGGTGTACGCCGTCATCGCCATCGCTGTGCTGTCGTGGGCGCTCATGCTCCCGACGCTCGCGAACGGCGCCATCGGCTACCTCGTCGGAACGTCGATCGCCGTCATCGGGCTGTACATCGCGTACGGCGTCCCGATCTACCTCCGCTGGCGCACGGGCGACGCGTTCCAGGCGGGTGCCTGGACGCTCGGACGGCACTACCGGTGGATCAACCCGATTGCGGTGGCGTGGATCGTCGTCATCGTCATCCTGTTCCTCATGCCGACCGTGCCGACGGGCATCCCGTGGCACAGCGGCTTCGACTGGAACGTCGTCAACTACGCGCCGATCACCGTCGGCGGGGTGCTCCTTGCCGTCGGCGTCTGGTGGATGGTGTCGGCGCGGAAATGGTTCAAGGGCCCGGTCGTCGAGGGCACCGAAGAAGAGCTCGAGCAGATCGAGGCCGGCCTGGACGCAGCCGGGGCCCCTCAGCCCGCCTCGACATAGGTCAGTAGTTCCAGGCGGCGCCGCTCGGTGTTGCGCACGATGCGCAGCCGGCGGCGCCGCCGGACCATGGTCTCGACTCGACGAAAGGACACGAAATGTTCGAGACCATCGTCTGGGCGACCGACGGCTCGGAGCTCGCAGACCGCGCGCTCCCGACCGTGATCGAGCTCGCCCGAGACCACAACGCGAGAATCGTCGCCGTCCACGCGAACACGATCCTCGCCGGCCGCTTCGGCGAAGCTCCGCTGCTGAGCGACGACCCCGAGCTGGTCGCGAAGATCGAAGGCCAGGTACACGAGCTGCGCGAGACCGGGCTGCCGATCGAGCTCATCGTCGCCAGCGGCACAGGCGACGCGACCGAGCTGATCGTCAACGCCGCACGCGACGTCGAGGCCGACCTGATCGTCGTCGGGACACACGGCCGCGGCGGCTTTCGCTCGGCCGTGCTCGGGAGCGTCGCACGCGGTCTGCTGCACAGGGCGTTCTGCCCGGTGCTGTCGATCCCGCCCGAGACGCGGGTGCCGGCCCTCTCTTAGCGAGGGCTTAGCCCGGCGCCGTACGGTGCCGGCATGAACACCATTCCCCCGTTCCGGGGCCGTGGTTTCGGCTACGGCCCCGGCCCGTTCGGCGTCCACGAGCACGCGGCGAACGCAGGCCTCGCGTGGGCGACCTTCGCGCTCGTCCTACTGATCGCGCTCACCCTCGGCGCAATGCTCGTCGCACGCTTCTCCGGCGGCGGCCGGCGTCACCGGAAGCACTTCGGCCCGCCGATGATGCGCATGCGCGGCGGTGGACGTCCCGAGCCGCTCGAGATCCTGCGCATGCGCTTCGCGAGCGGTCAGATCACGCGTGACGAGTTCCTGCAGGCGACGAGCGACCTGACCGCGACCGCCACGACGGTCGAGCAGCCGCCCCCGCCCGCCCCCTCCTAGGCGCCGCCGAACAACGGCGTGACGAGCAGCAGCTGCGAACGCGGCGGCTGCTCGCAGGCCACCGGCAGGAGCCAGCGGGCGATCTTCGCGCGGGCCTGCTGCGCCATGCAGGAATGCGTCCGGGAGGGCGCGTGCACGCGGACGGGCCCGAGTGCCTGGAACGTCACCGGCTGTGGCGCAGGGAAGATCGAGGCGGACGCGGGCGCGGCGAGGACGAGAGCCGCTGCGAGAGGCGCGATCCGGGCGATCCTCACGGGCGGAACTGTACTCCGTGCGGCTTCCTACCGATGCCTCCGGTCGGGCCTTGCGTCACCGTCTGGAGATGCGCGGCAAGACCCTCCTTCCGGCGATTCTCTTCGGCCTCGTGGGCATCGTCGCGGCTGGCGTCGCCGTCGGCTTCGCCGCCGGCCACTACACCTCGCGGGTCACGACGGTCACGACCGTCTCCGCCTCGGCGGCTCCGGCTGCGCCGGCCGCGGCAGCCGTCGATCCCACCATCGCCGCCGGTGCGCACACGTTCGTCCAGTTCGCGTGCGTGCAGTGCCACGGCGACCGCGGTCGCGGCGGCGTCTCCCCCGACGTCCCGGCGCTGACGACCGTCGGCCGCGCGCTGACGGTGCAGCAGCTGACGCACATCATCGACCACGGGCTCGGCGAGTCGAAGAACCCGACGAAGCCGTACATGCCCGTCTGGGGCGAGGTGATCTCGGCCACGCAGGTGCACGACCTGGTCGCGTACATCCGCGCCGGCCTCCCGAGCGTCGCCGACACGGAGCCCGTCGTCATCCCGCGAGGGCAGGGGCCGGCGGTCGCAGGCGCGGCGCTCTACGTGAGGTACGGCTGCATCAACTGCCACGGACCGAACGGGCTCGGCGGCGTGTCGAACCCGTTGTCCGCGGACAAGAGCATCCCGCCGCTCTCCGGCGGCGGCTTCCGCCACGACTTCCCGACCGACCAGGCGATCGCCGCGGTGATCAGGAGCGGCAGCGTCATCGGCCGCGCGCCGATCGTGAGCATGCCGCACTGGGGCGGGATCATCCCGCCCCAGGACGTGCAATCCCTCGTCGCCTACCTCAAGACGCTGAAGTAATCAGGCGGCCGGCTCGGTCGCCACTTCGGCAGCGGGCGCGGGCACACGCGCAAAGCGCAGTGCGAGGGCGGCGCCCACCGCGTACCCGACGACGACTGCGACGACGGCGATACCGGTGCTGGGCTTCTCGGTCATGGCCCACATGACGCCGAGCACCATGCCCGGGTTCGCGAACGAGACGACCCAGAGCGCCGGGTCGCAGGTCAGCCGCTTCGCGGTCGCCCCCAGAGGGCCGGGGCCGTTCTCCTGCAGCGCGTGCTTGAGCAGGTGAGCTCGGCGTCCGGCGACGCCGGCGCCCTGCACCATGAGCAGGACGAGCACGGCGATGGCGACGTCGATCCAGCCCGTGCCCCAGGTCCAGACCTTGCTCGTCATGTACGCGCCCGAGCCGAAGAGGCCCAGGATGGCGATCGGGAACATGCGCTCCGTCTGGCCGGCGAGCATCCCCCACGGGGCGGCGTCGGCCACTGTCCGGGCGCTGCGGAGCTTGAAGAGGCAGACGGCGACGACGGCGCCCGCGCCGAAGCCGATCAGGAGCGAGATGAAGTGGATGTACAGAACGACGTGATAGGTGTCCATGCCCCGATTGAACCAGGGACGGCGGACGATTTCCAGGCCGGGCTAGTGGCCGTTGGCCGAGAAGTGCATGTAGTCCTTCGTCGAGCCGTACCAGGAGCCGCCCCAGCCCCACCCGACGCTCCGGAAGACGGCGAAGACGGCCGGCGACACCATGCCCTTCCGGAGCGGCGTGCGCTTCATGTACGAGACGGCGACCTTGTCGCGGGTCTGGCCGCAGCCGACGTAGGGGTTCTCCTGTGGGTTGATGTCGATCGCCTCGCCGTAGGCGTGCATCGACCAGCTGCCCGTGCCGAGGCTGCCGCCCTTGCTGCACGGCGACTTCACCGCCTGCCGGCACGAGAACGAGTACGTGACGTCGAGGTCCTTCGGCCAGACGCTCACCGGGCCGTACGCGTCCGAGAGCTTCATGTGGTGGATCGGGAAGCGCATCGCGTACAGCTTCCGGAACACGGTCGTCAGCGGGGCGACGGAGGTCGCATTCGTGACCAGCTGGCCGGTGTGGGTCTTCCCGTCCCACCCCCAGTACGTGAGCGTCATCAGACGCAGGCCGGAGAGCGGAACCGGGCACTTGGAGTAGTAGTGCTTGCTCGCGATCAGCTCGTGCTTCGCGGTCGCGGTGAGGGGGCCCGACGTGGCGTGGAACGCCTGGGCGGACAGTGCTGCGAGGACGCCTGCGACGAGGAAGCGCATCGTCGACAGTGTGCCTGGATTTCGGAAATTCGTCGGCTACTCTCACGGCAGTCTCGTCGGCCCGCTGGTCCCGTGCTCCCGCCAACGATGAGCCGTGCTACGGCGGCATCGCCTCACCGCAAGGTGCGTGCCGGGGCCGCCGGCCGAGGCGACTACTGAAGAGGGGCGTGCTCCACTGGTCACCGATTGGAACGTTCACACATTGAACCGGACCTACGTATTGCGGGAACCCTCCGGAGGCTACGCAGAAAGGTGCAGATTCGGGCATCTACTTAATAGTGGCGTGGGCGTCGCGTCATCGAAAGCCAGACCCTCTGCGGCCTAGGTCCCAGGTCAGAGCGTCTTGCCCGACATCCGGCGCGCTGCCCACGCCTTCTGGTAGTCATAGTCCAGATTCAGGCCCTAGTCCATCGCTCGAGTCGGGGAGCACCGATCCGGCGGGGGGATCTGCGAGACTTCGATCATGCCCTGGGGACGGTCGAGCCGGGACGAGAACAAGTACCTCTCCGGGGAGCGGAGGATGCTCGCCGAATCACTGGAGCGGGCCGAGCGCGCGGCTGCCGATCGGACGGCAAAGCAGGTCGCCGATGAAGCCGAGGCCCTGCGGGCGAAGCAGGCCGAGTTTGAGGCTAAAGCCCGCCTGGCGGCACAGGGTGACGCTGCCCGTCAAGCGGCAGAAGCCGAAGCCGCCCGCCAAACGGCGGAGGCATTCGCCCGACGAGCAGCCGAAGCCGCCCGTCAAGAGGCGGAGGCGTTCGCCCGCCGAGCGGCCGAAGAGCTAATCGCCCGGCAAGAAGCCGAAGCCGCCAGCCGAGCGGCAGAAGCCGAAGCCGCCCGTCAAGAGGCGGAGGCATTCGCCCGCCGAGCAGCCGACGAGCTTGTACGGCGGTCGGCGGGGGGCGTCGAGCCCCGAAGAGCGCGCGCCGGGACGCTGCCGATTCACGATTGGTTCGCCGCACGCAATCAAACTCTTACCCGCGCCGACCAGCACCAGGAATACGTCCCGAGCCCGCCGGAGACGTCGAAGTAGTACTTCGCGTTTTAGTGGCCAAGCAGAAGAACGTCGTGCCCTCGTGGTCGGCCCACGTACCGTTTGTACCGACGGGGGCGCACCCGCTCGAGGCGCGTCCAGACCACGCGACCGGCCCTGTTCGTGCAGTGGAGCTCGCCGGCAGGCTTCGCCCCCACTCGGATACCGGTGAGCGCTCTGCCAACTGCAACGAGAGCGCCGGCGGCGTGTGGCGCCCGAAGTACGTCGCTGCCGTCCCGGCCGGGCGCCGTGCTAACCGCCGTCGCGGGCGTTCTCGAAGGCGGCGGCAGACCCATGTCTGTCGCTGAGATCCACGCGGCAATTAGCAGCCTGGCCGATGCAGCCGTCCCCGCTCATCGGTGAATGCAGCGCTCTCCTCGCATTGCCGCGGACCAAGCGCCCGTTTCCGCCGCATTCGCTTCGGCGTCTATGCGCTAAACACCTTCGGCCTCGCAGAAGGATCTTTGACATCGGCCTGGTAGTTCCGGCGAAGTTCGGAGGTGTAAGAGCGGCCGAGTCGCGCTCCTTGTTCACGCAGCCAATCGACGAACCGTTCCGTCCCTGTTGCCTCTGACTCCGTCACGAGAAGCGATCGAGAAAGCCCTTCAAGCTCATCCGCAGTCACGATTACGTCGCCAATGAGGCGTCCGACTATCGAGTTGATGGCAAGCCCCACCGATCGAGGGCCACTAACGATCCTGGCACGTCCGCGAACCGCGGCACAGATCATCGACACGAGTGCCGCAAACGACATCAAGTCTGGCCCGGCCGCATCAACGACTCCCGCGCGGGTCTGGACCGCGATGCGTGCTACGTCGCCGACCGAGACAGGTTGAACGAGGTAGTCGCCGGTCCCGGGGAGTAGGAAGAGCGGCGTTCGCCTGAGCATCCAGGCAAGGTTGTTGATCAAAATGTCTTGAGAACCGAAAACGAGAGTTGGCCGGATGATCGCGTGCTCGATCCCGCTTGCCGCGAGCCACTTCTCGATCTGGTGTTTCCCGGCGAAGTAGGGCAGGTCATCGGCCCGGTCAGCGTTCGAAACCGAGATATGAACGATGCGCCGGACGCCGACACCGCGCGCCGCCTCGAACAGTTCGAGGGTATTGGCCACAGCCCCAGCGAAAGACACTCCGCAGCGTTCGAAGCGAACCCAGTAGGTGTTGTAGAGGGTCTCGACCCCCGCGAGGCTCGACCGAAGGGTTGTCGGTTCGAAGGTAAGGGGCGCAACATCGATGAGCCGACGCAGCGGGTCGTCTGGCGCGTCGGCGCGAGACAAGGTACGGACGCTCTCACCGCGCCGCAGTAGCTCCTCAGCGATCGCCCGGCCGGTAAATGAGAAAGCTCCCGTCACTGCGGCCGACACGATGCGCGAAGAATCTAGCGGGCGGGTAGGTCGCATACAAGGCCGACTCTCGAGGGCGATCATGTGATACTCGCCGCTGAACTCCATCAGGCGGTCGAGGCGGGCTCGGCACTAGCTAGTCGAGGTCGCCGATTGTCGCGACCTCGAGCGCCAACAGCACACGGTCGCCTCAGGATAAGTCAGAGCAGGTACGAGCCGGGGAGCATTCGTACGTAAGGACGCTGGCGCAGACGAAGGTTCTTCTCCCGGGTCGACGCCGGGCGGCGATGTATGGCTGTCTTTGCCGGACGGCGACGTTTAGCCCCTCAGGGAGAAGGCGCTTCGGACAACGGGCGAGTGACGATCGCATGGTTTGCAGGGAGGCCGCCGTCAAGGGGGACCGGTGCAATGTCCCACTCGACCTTGACGCCGTCGCGGATTCCGCGCATGAACGCGGCGAAGCCGCCGTCGCTGGCGTGGATGATGAGCCAGCGTGCCCGGTGGCCGCCGGCGGTCCGGAACGAGTGTGCGACGTGGGGTGGCACGGCGACGATGCCGCCGGCCCCAATGGTGACCGTCTCGCGCTCGGCGCCGACCTCGAAGGTGAGCTCGCCTTCGAGAACGTAGAACGCCTCGGTGTGCTGGTGTACGTGTGGGTCGGCCACGCGTTCCCCCGCTTCGCGGCTGGCATGGGTGAGGCTGAGGTTCTCGTCTGCAACGAGGATGTTGATCTCGCGGCTGTCGCGGCGGAGGATCGGTTCCTGCATGCCGATCGAGACGAATGCGCCGTTGGTCGTGGGGAGGGGCTTAGTCGCCATAGAGGTCGTTCCAGCTGATGGGTTGCCATGTTGTGTCGGCGGGGCAGCTGTCCTGGGCGAAGGCGATGGCGGCGAGGGGTGTGTCGCCCCCGCCGACCGCCTGCCAGCTGCGTCCGTCGGGCGAGGCGAACTCGACCATGAGGATGTGCTGCGCGTGGGCGGCCTCTGTGCCGGGGAACGGAATCACGGTCCCTGCGGGAACCGTCAGCAGGGCCGCCGGTTTGCGGTCGGTGAAGTCGGCGGGGCGGAAGCCGCGTAGTGGGTTGAGGCGGGTGTGCGCTGACAGGGTCATGGCGCCTATCCCTTGTCGCCGTGGCCGTCGGGAGCGACAGGGGTGAGTCCATGACGGCGCATCGCTGCAGCGATCGCAGCCAGATCGGGAGGGCCGCCGGCTGCAGCATCGATGACCGCGGCGACGTCATGGAAGTAGTCGGGGCCGAGGATGCCGGGGGTGACGATCGCCAGCGCCTTCGCGCTGAGGTCGCCGACGTTGGCGAACTGGTGGACTGCGCCGCGAGGGATGCAGAGCACCTCGCCGGGGCCGACCTCGTGCGCGTGGCCCTCGACCGTCCAGACGAGCGTGCCCTCCAGGGCGTAGATCGTCTCCTCGAAGCCGTCATGGCTGTGCGGGGCCGCCACCTTGGAGCCGGCCGGGACGTCGAACTCGAACACCGCCACCGACCCGTCCGACTGGTCGCCCTCGAGCAGGAAGCGAATTCCCATCTCCCCGACTCTGATCTCTTCGCGTGCGCTTGTTGCTGACATCTCCTTGCACCTCCCTGGTGCTGTCGGTAAAGTGACTTGACAATACATGCCCGAACCGAACTCGTCAAGTCGTTTTACAAACACGCCGTCTGCCCACGAAGGACCCTTCGGGCCGCCCTTGGTCGGCGCCCTCCTGCGAATCCCGTGGGAGGCGGTCCAGCAGCACATGCTTGAGCGCCTGCTCGAACGCGGCTTCGACGACTTCGATCGCGCCTACTTCGCAGTATTCCGATACCCAGGACCGCAGGGTGCACGGCCAACCGACGTCGCGGCGCACCTGGGGATCAGCAGACAAGCGCTCAACTACCTCCTCCGCGAACTCGAGCACCTCGGTTACCTCGAGCGCGAACCACACCCGGACGACCTCCGTTCCAAACGCATCGTCCTCACTCAGCGGGGCATCGCCGCGGTCGGCGTGATCCGCGACGCGGTCGCCGAGATGGAAGCCGCCTGGGCGCAGCAACTCGGCCCGAAACGCTTCGCCCAACTCCGCGACCTCCTGCTCGAACTCCAACAGCCGGCCTGATTACACACACTCACGCGGAATCGCGTTTCGCACCCCACAGGCCGGTGCGAAGTGCCTGTCTCCGCTTCTGCGCGCGCTACATTCGCGGAGCAAGCCCCCGTAGCTCAGTTGGATAGAGCACTCCTCATCTCGGGCGGTTTCGTCCGGGACGAGAAATCCGGAGGTCGCCGGTTCGAGTCCGGCACGCGGGATCTCTGAACATCTGTTGGGAGCGCGGCGGGTTGAGTTGGCGTTCGGCACAACGCTGAGTCGTGCAAAGGGTTCGTCCCTCACATCTTGGGTTCTCCCGAATGGAGGCGGCGGGAATCGAACCCGCGCAAGGTTCCCGTCGACCGTTGCCGAGCGTCTGCCGTCTATAAGGCCCCGGCGCGAATTCGTTTGCCACACCCGTCGCCTCGAAGAACCGTCTGATCTCGGCCTTCAGGAAGCCTTGCAAGCGAGCCGTCTCAAGCCACGGCATCCGCTCGAGCGGCTCCAGTGACCTGTCGGGCGGCACGACGCTGAAGAGTTGGATGTGTCTGAGGGCGTCCAGGCTCGTCAGCGGCTCAAGTGATGTAACCACCGTCCTCTTCCCCGACGCGTCCCAGCTAGGCAAGGTCTCGAGGCACAGCGTCGTCAACGACGTAAGCGACACGAGCGGCGCGAGATCGCGCACTTTCGGAAGATGGAGGATGCGCAGATACGTCAGACCCGGTAAGCGAGAGATCGGCTCAAGCGACTCGTCGGGATATGTGGCGACTTCGAGCGCGCGTAGGTTCTTGAGTTCGCGGAGCGGCTCAAGCGTTCGGTACTTGCAGTGCCAGACTCGAGCAGTTTCGATCGAGTCCGGCTGGGCGACCTCGGGAAAGGCCTTCGCCGTGTCGCGCTCCAACTCCAGGTGCACCCCGACCCTCCTAAATCTCGTCGAGACGTGTCGCACGCACCGTAAGTCAATCCATGGGCGGGTCGAAGACGTCGAGGTCGTCCTCGAGCCAGCCCGAGTAGAACCAGACGAGCTTCCGCTGTAGCTGCTGCGCACCGCGGTAGGCGAGCTGCGAGACGCGCTGGCCATCGAGGAACGCGTGGTGAAGCGTGACCGGCATGTACAGCAGCGCCACGCTCTCTGGCATCGAGAAGTCGAGCTCGTCGACGTCGAGCGGCGGCAGGTACATGTAGTTGATCAGGTGGTCGAACCGCCGCAGGTCGTCGAGTGCGGTCTCCTTGACCACGCCGCGCTCGACGAGCTCCGCGAGCGCCAGCACCGGCACGAGGGTCCGGACAGGATGACCGTAGCCCGTCGTTCCCTGCGCACCCAGCGAGCAGCTCGGGGTGATCAACATCGCCGGCCCGAACTCGAGCGGCCCGCTCAGGAATCTGCGACTACCACCGCTCTCGTCGTCGACGACGAGCTCGTCGGCCGGCAGCGGGTACGCGAGTGGCATGTCGCGGAACAGATCGCCCTGGCTGAACAGCTCAACGCGATTCCGCTCGTAGTAATCGGTGTCACGAGGACGCTCGGGACTCGGCATGGGCGCGCCAGCCTATCGGCGGCTTCGGTCAGGTTCGCTCGAGCGTCAGTCGGTAGCGTCGCCGAAGACCAACCGGCCCGTGCGCTTCCGACCGGAACTCACGACTGGCCCCTCTGTCGCCGCCGCGAGTTGCTCGAACATCTCAGCGCGGAGCCGCTCGACGTCTTGGGCGGCGAAGCGCCGGTAGCCGCTGCCAGGCAAATGGACGGCACGGAGGATGCCGCGCTCCTCCCAGTTGCGGACCGTGTTCTCGTGCACGCCAAGCGCCCGAGCCGTGTCGCGAACGTTCAGAAGCTCCTTCGTGGTCGTCATGTTCCGAGTGTACCTCTCGATGTCGCCTTTGTCGAGTATGTGGACTTTGTCCACTCAACTTTATCGGCAAACCTCCGCCGATCCTGAGGTTTCTTCAGCCGCAGTAGCCAGCGAGACGCAGATCTACGGCCATCAGGATCAGCGCGACCTCGAGCGCGCCATGGAGGCGTTCGCCGACGCGCGGGAGGCCGAAGAAGCCACGAGCCGGGGGAACGATTCGCCCTCCCGGCTCGACTGAATCCTGCGATTTGCAGGAGCGATGGAGGCGGTGGGAATCGAACCCTCGTCCGCAGCCGCACCGCATGATCATCTACAAGCTTAGGCTGCCCTTTGATTTCGCCCGA
>DATAMX010000161.1:0-10299 GCA_036260475.1 Gaiellaceae bacterium
GGTCGCCAGCGGCAGCAGCCCGGGCCGCACGAGACGCGTGTACAGGATCGAGAAGGCGGTCTCGAGACCGGTCACGCCGAAAGGCGCCGCCTCGAAGGGGACATCCTTCTCGTGCAGCGCGTGCGGCGCGTGATCGGTCGCGATGCACTCGATCGTCCCGTCTCTGAGCGCGCCAAGCAGCGCGAGGCGATCCGGCTCGGCCCGCAGGGGCGGATTCATCTTCACGTTCGGATCGAGCGAGCGCACCGCGTCGTCGGTCAGGACGAGATGGTGCGGCGTCACCTCGCCGCTCGCGGCCACACCGGCGTCGCGCGCGCGGCGCAGCGCGGCGACCGACTCGATCGACGAGAGGTGGAGCAGGTGGATCGGCTGGCCTTCGTACGCGGCGAGCGCGAGGTCGCGCTCGACCATCACCGACTCCGCCACCGACGGGTAGCCGGTGAAGCCGAGCTCGGCCGCGACGGCACCCTCGTGCACGTGGCCGTCGTGCGAGAGCGAGCGCTCCTCGCAGTGCAGCGCGAGCTTGCGTCCGGTGATGGACGAGTACTGGAGCGCACGGCGCATCATCCCGGCCGACGCGACCGGGACGCCGTCGTCGGAGAACGCGACCGCCCCGGCGTCGGCGAGCTCCGCCATCTCGGTCAGCTCGTCGCCGCGCTGGCCGCGCGTGATGGCTGCGAGGAAGCCGACGGCGACGTCGGCCTCGCGGCCCGCGGCCTCGACGAGCGCGCCGAGCGTCGCCGCGGAGTCGACGACGGGATCGGTGTTCGGCATCGCGAGGATGGCGCAGAACCCGCCGGCGGCGGCGGCCTGCGTGCCGCTCGCGATCGTCTCCTCGTCCTCGCGGCCCGGCGTGCGCAGATGCACGTGCGGGTCGACGAACGCCGGTGCGAGCACGAGGCCCGTTCCGTCGACGACGCGGTGCTCGTTCGTGTCGAGTCGGTCGCCGATCGCGGCGATCGTGCCGGCGTCGATGCGCACGTCGACGACGGTGTCGATTCCCTCCACCGGATCGAGCACGCGTGCACCGCGGACGACGATGTTCTCCCCGGCTCGTTGCCTCGCGTACAACATCACGCCACCTCCGCCGCTGCGAGCGCCCGCACGCCGACGGGGCCGCCCGTGAGCACGTCGTAGAGGACGGCCATGCGGATGACGAGGCCCGAGCGGACCTGCGTCTCGACGAGCGCGTCGACCGAGTCCGCGACGCGTGGGTCGATCTCGACGCCGCGGTTCATCGGCCCTGGATGCATGACCTTCTGGCCCGGCCGCAAGCGGTCGGGGGTCACGCCCCACCGGGCCGCGTACTCGCGCAGGCTGGGGACGTAGTTCGAGCCGGCCTCCATGCGCTCCTGTTGCATGCGCAGGACATAGACGACGTCGGCGTCGCGGATGACGCCGATGTCGGTCGTCGTCTCGGCGTCGAGCCCGCGCGGCAGGAGCGCCGGCGGCCCGACGAGCGTGCAGCGGACGCCGACGAGCGCGAACGCCTGCAAGAGCGAGCGGGCGACACGCGAGTGCAGGACGTCGCCGACGACGGCGACGTGCAGGCCGTCGAGACGGTCGAACTCCTGCTGGATCGTGTACAGGTCGAGCAGCGCCTGCGTCGGATGCTGGTGCTTTCCGTCGCCGGCGTTGACGACATGCGCGTCGGTGACGCGCGCGACGAGCTGCGGGGCGCCGATCTGCGGGTGGCGGATGACGATCACGTCGGGGTCGTACGCACCGAGCGTCTGCGCGGTGTCCTTCAGCAATTCGCCCTTGTCCACGGACGAGCCTGCCGACTTGACGGTGAGCGTGTCCGCGGAGAGCCGCTTCGCAGCGAGCTCGAAGCTCGAGGACGTGCGCGTCGAGGACTCGTAGAAGAGATTGACGACGAGCCGGCCCTTCAGCGTCGGCAGCTTCTTCACCTCGCGGTCGAGCGCAACGCCGAACGTGCGGGCGGTGCCGAGCAGCCGCTCGACGTCGTCGCGCGTGAGGTCCGACACCGAGAGCAGGTGGCGGCGCGGCGGCGGTCCCGGAGGCCGGAGGTCGTCGCGCACGAGGCGGATGGACGTCATCGGGATTCCTCCTCGGGCAGGGAGACGAGCAGGACGGAGTCGACCTCGTCGATCTCGAGGAGCTGCACCTGGATGCGCTCGGTCCGCGCCGTGGGCAGGTTCTTGCCGACGTAGTCGGGCCGGATCGGCAGCTCCCGGTGTCCCCGGTCGACGAGAACGGCGAGCTGCACGCGCGCGGGCCGCCCGTAGTCGAAGAGCGCCTCGATCGCGGCGCGGATCGTGCGGCCGGTGTAGAGGACGTCGTCGACGAGCACGACCGTCCTCCCTTCGAGCGGGAAGTCGAGCAGCGTCTCGCGGACGATCGGCTGCGCATGCAACGGCGCCTCGCCGCCGCGCACGTGGACGTCGTCGCGGTAGAAGGTGATGTCGACCGCGCCGAGCTCCGGCGCCTCGCCGGCGCGCTCCTCGATGAGCCGCGCGAGCCGTTGCGCGAGCGGCACGCCGCGCGTCTGAATGCCGACGAGCGCGACCTCGTCGAGCTCCGGGTTGGCCTCGATGATCTCGTGGGCGATGCGGGAAAGCGTCCGCGACAGCGCTTCCGCGTCGAGCAGGACCTTCCCCGACGTTTCGGGGGCATGCGTCGTCATTCGACTCCTTTCCGGCCTCGCTGGACCGGGTTAAAGGGTTCGTGCAGCGGCCAGACTAGCCGCGGGAGCGGACGGATGCGAGCGCCTGGTGGAGCGCGGCCCACTGGGGCGCATCGAGATCGCGGGCCGCGGCGTCGGGCGCGAAGCCGAGCTCGTGCGCGAGGCGGTGGACGACCCCGCGCGGGAGCCGCCGGCGGAGCGGGGCGTCCGAGGAGAAGCCCAGGCGCAGCAGCCCGAGGTAGGCCGCGGCATCGGCCGGCGGCACGAGCGGCTGCGGCCGGCGCACGGCGCGGAAGACGGCTGCGTCGACCGCCGGCGGCGGAGCGAAGGCGGTGCGGGGTATGCGCCGCGCGACGGACAGCTCGTGCCAGGCGCCCCAGTAACAGGAGAGTTGCGTGGACGGCCACACGCGCGCCCGCTTCTCGGCGAGCCCCCACTCCACGATCGCGTCGATCCTGCGGACGGGGGCGGCGGGATCGTCGAGGAGCCGGCGGAGGACGGCTGTGCCCGAGGCGAACGGCAGGTTGGAGACGACGGTGAACGGCTCATGCGGAAGCGCGATGCGTGCTGCGTCGCCGTGCACGACGCGAACGTCGGGAAACCGGCGGCCAAGCCCGGCTGCGAGGTCGTCGTCGAGCTCGACCGCGACGACACGCGCGCCCGCGGCCAGCAGCGCAGCGGTGATGATCCCGCGGCCTGCGCCGAGGTCCAGCACGAGATCGCCCGGCTCGACGCGGGCGCAGCGGACCAGGTCGTCGGCGAGTGCGCGGCTACGAAGTGCGTGCCGCCCGCGCGTCGGAACGCGCGCGCCGGCCACGGAAGACCATCATCGTCGGCATCCCCGAGATCCTACCGAGCTACGGCTCGGCGATGAGGTCGTCCGGCTCGCTCAACGCCTCGATCGCGTCCTGAGCGGCCTCGAGCTCGGCCTCGGGGACCAGCACGTTGAGACCGTCTTCGTTGTCGACCGGCTCGAGCTCGGCCTCGATGCCGGCGTTGCGCAGGAGCTCCTGAAGCTCCTCGGCCTCGGTGACGTCTCCTGCCGTTGCGACCTGGATCATCCGGCTCATCGCGGTCGGATCATAGGCGGTTCGTTCCCGCGCGGCTCCACCCCGCTTGACGAGCTGCGGCGCGCCGCGTTCCGGGAACGGAACCTCGATCGTGTCGAAGTCGCGGGGCGCGACCGTATCGGGGAAGATCGCCCGCGCCTCCCGCACGAGCTCACCCCCGGAGTAGCGGGGCGAGAAGTGTGTGAGCGCGAGCAGCGTCACCTCCGCGAGCTTCGCCACCTGCGCCGCCTCCGTGGCCGTCGCATGGAGCGTCTCGCGCGCGCGTTCCTTGTCGTCGTCGCCGAACGTCGCCTCGTGCACGAGCAGGTCGGCGCGGTACGCGGCCTGGATCACGCTCGGTGTGGGCGCCGTGTCGCCGGTGATGACGAGCTTGCGGCCCGGTCGAGCGTCCCCGAGCACCGCGTCCGGCGTGACGACGCGCCCGTCCGCGAGCGTGACGGCCTCGCCCGCCTGGAGCATCCCCCGCTCCGGCCCGGGGGGAACGCCGAGCGCGTCCGCGGCGCGGACGTCGAACCGTCCCGGGCGGTCCTCTTCCACGAGCGCGTAGCCGACGGCGGACACACCGTGGTCGACGGCAAAGGGCTCGATCCGGTACTCACCCCGCTCGAGCGCCTCGCCGGGCGCGAGCTCGACGGTCGTCAGGCGGTACGGCAGGCGGCCGAGGAACGGCTTCAGGTGCCCGAACAGGTCGCGCACCCCGCGCGGGCCGTACACGGTGAGCCCGGGCTCTTCGCGCCCGCGCAGCGCGAACGTCTTCAGCATCCCGGGCAGCCCGAGAACGTGGTCGGCGTGCAGGTGCGTGAGGAAGATCTCCTCGATCTCGGGCAGGCCCACCGCAGAGCGCTGAAGCTGCCGCTGGGTCCCCTCGGCGCAGTCGAACAGCAGGCGCTCACCGCCTCGGCGCAGGAGGATCGCCGCCGGTGCACGCCGCGCGGTGGGCATCGAGGCGGACGTCCCCAGAAAGACGAGATCGAGGTCCACCCACAGGAGTCTATGAGGCTCTCAAGGAGGAGAACCGGGCGGCCGATAGCTCGTCGAGCGGGAGAGATGTGAGAGGGCGTCTGCGGCATATCGGGCGGGCCGACCGCCGCTTGGAGGGGTCCCTGACCCTGATGCGGCTGTTCGTCATCGCGTCGGCGGCGCTCCTCGTCGCGGCTGCGCTCCTGCTCGGCTCGATGCTCACGCGCACCCTCCACAGCCAGGCACTCGGCGAAGAGCGGACGTCGCTCGCGCAGTACGTCGACGGCGTCCTCGGTCCGGTGCTCGTGCATGACGACCACGTCGTGACGACGCGCAGGCTCTCGCAGACGAACCTACGAGTCCTGCGCGGCCAGCCCGACGTCGTGAGCGTGAAGGTCTGGCGCGCGGACGGCACGCTTGCGTGGACGAGCCTCGACGCGAGCCGCATCGGCCGGCGCTTCCCGCTCGACAGCGATCTGGGCGAGGCCATCCGCGGCAATCGCGCGGTCGCCGGTGTCATCTCTCCCGATTCCGAGGGCGAGGACGGAGCCGAAGCGCGCCTCGGCTTCAAGCAGCTCGTGCAGGTGTACGCGCCACTCGAGAGCGCCGACCATACGCGCGCGATCGGCGCATACGAGATCTACGCCAACCCTGCGGGCCTGCAGCACATCATCGGCTCGCGCGTCCGCATGATCTGGTTCGCCGTCGGGGGCGTGTTCGCCATCGTCTGGCTCTTGCTCGCGCTCCTCGTGCGCGGCGCGTCGCGGACGCTGAGGCTGCGGACCGCGCAGCTGCGCGACCGGTCGGCACGCCTCCTCGAGTCGTACAAGCTCCTGGAGCAGAGCGCGCTCGAGGCGATCGAGAGCCTCAACGCCACCGTCGAGGCGCGCGACCCGTACACGGCCGGCCATTCGCAGCGCGTCGAGGAGCTCGCGCTCGCGATCGGCGAGGCGCTGGACCTGCCGCGCAGCCGGCTGGAGGGGCTCCGCCTCGCAGGTCTCTTCCACGACATCGGCAAGCTGCGTGTGCCCGACGCCGTGCTGACGAAGCCCGGCCCGCTCACGCCGGAGGAGTACGACCTGATCAAGCGCCACCCGGAGGACGGCGCGGAGATCGTCGGGCACCTGGGGCGCCTGCGCGACGTCCTCCCCTTCATCCGCCACCACCACGAGCGCTGGGACGGTGCCGGCTACCCGGAGGGCCTCGCCGCAGACGACATCCCGCTCGAGGCCGCGATCGTCGGGCTCGCCGACGCGTGGGACGCGATGACGACGGAGCGTCCGTACAGCCGCGCCCGCAGCGTCGACGAGGCCGCCGAGGAGATCCGCCGCGGCCGCGGCACGCAGTTTGCACCGGCGGTCGTCGATGCGTTCTTCGCGACGAGCCTCGCCGATCTAAGCTCCCCGCGTGGCGAACGCAGCGATCCTCGACCTGTACCGGCGTGAGGTAACGCCGGAGCTCTACACCGAGATCCGGGAGCTGTACAAGACGCATTCGATGGCGGAGGACGCGCGCGACCTCCCCGGCCTCATCTCCACGCTCACGCCCGACTGCGTGTACGAGCTCGTGCAGACGGGCCATCGCTGGGAAGGACACGAGGGCGCGGCCCGCTTCTACACGGAGCTCCTGACCGCGTTCCCGGACATCGCCTTCGACCTGACCGACATCGTCATCGGGCCTCAGGGCGTGTGCGAGGAGGCTCACGTCACGGCGACGCATGCGGCCCCATGGCTCGGCGTCGAGCCGACGGGCGGGCACCTCGAGTGGGACGTCGTCATCTGGTTCCCCTGGGACGACGACCGGCGGCTCTTCCGCGGCGAGAAGGTCTACGTCTCCGGGATCGACATCCCGGACGTCTCTCGGTAAGCGAGAGCCTCCCTAGCTCGGAAGCACGAGCTTCTGGCCCGGGCGCAGCGTGTCCGAGGACAGATGGTTCCGCTGCTGGAGCTCCCACACGCCCTGCCGCGGGTCACCGGAGTACGTCCGGGCGGCGATCGACCAGAGCGTGTCGGCCGGCCGCACGACGTACGTGCGCTCCGGGCCGGCGCCGTGGGAGGAGCGGGCGACGAGGCCGACCGCGAGGGCGGCGAGGACGGAGACGATGAGGAGCTTCACGAACATGTGTTCGCCATGGTACGGCGAACGCGTGTTCGTGTCAAGTGCCGGCTACGTCCGTCTCTTCGGCTTCTTTGCCGACTTGACCCTCGCCTTCGCCTTGGCCGCTTTCGCCTCGGCCGAGGCGCTGAGCGGCGTCCAGTCGGTCATCCCGGCCGTGCACGCGGCTCGGCCCTCCGCGAAGAGCGGCGCAACGGCGGCATACGCGGCCTTCGGCGTCGAGACGCCCTCGCCGCCCGCCGTGAGCAGCCCGCTCTGCCACCCGCCTCCGACCGACGTCCCGCTCTTGTCCCGGCCGTTGCGCGTGGGCTCGTCCACGAGCAGAAACCAGTCCACGTCGGTCACGGTCGGGTCGCAGGCGAAGTACCTCTGCACGGTCTCCCGGATGTCCTGCGCCTGGGCCTGCTCGGAGACGACGGCCACGTTCTCGCGGTTGTAGTACTGCGGGTATAGGGTCGTGCTCGTCTGCCAGCCGAGCTCGTCGATGCGGAAGGTCAAGCCGTTCCGGGTCGTGGGCTGGCCGGTGCCGTGGAAGGCGTCGTAGAGCGCCTGCTTGACGCGGCCGAGATTCGGGACCCCGTACGCGTCGAGATTCGCGTAGCCGACATCGGGCCCGTCGGTGGGCCTGTTCGGATTCGGATAGGGGTGGATCGACATCTGGTCCATGATCGGCGTCGTCCGGCCCGAGGCCTTGTACGCGGCGCCGACCGCGGCGATGAAGTCGAGCGGCGCCGTCTGGCTCGGGCCGTTCGAGCGCGGCGACAGGCCGAAGCCGATCACCCGGGCGGCCGGGTCGACGCGGTGGATCCGGTCGTAACAGCGTGCGAGCAGCGCCTCGTATGCCGCCGGCGACTGCGCGTTCTGCGGGGACCAGTACAGCGCAGTGTTCGGCTCGTTCCAGACGATGAAGTCGTTGATGCCCCACTGCTGCACGGACGCGGCGACCATCGCCGCCCAGCCGCAGAACAGCTTGGGGTTGTGAACCGATGCCGGCCTCGCATAGAGCGCGAGCACGACGTGGATGCCGTCGGCCTGTGCTCGGGGAGCTGCGCGCAGGAGGAACGGCAGCTCGTCGATCACCGTCGGATTGCTCGGATCGAAGGCGAGCGTCCAGCGCTCCTCCGTGAGGTTCGCGCCCTTCAGCATCGTGTCGAACCACGCGCCGCCGTCGTCGGCGTACTTCCCCGTGTCGTCGGCGACGCCGTAGTTGATGGGAGGCATCGCCGGCGTCGGGACGGTCGTCGTCGTCGGCGTCGTCGTGGTGGCCGGAGTCGTCTCGGTCGACGTCGTCTCCGTCGTGCTCGTATCTGTCGCGGTCGTGTCGGCGGTCGTCGCCGTCGTCGTCGTGTCCGGCGGCGTGTCGCCCCGTGCGCCGATGGCGCCGCCGGCGATTGCGCCGGCGAGCAGGACAGCGCCGAGTGCGGCTACCGCGGCAATTTTCATTCGCATAGTTCCGGTCGACCCGTCCCCGCACCCACAGCATCGACGTTCGGGCGCCCGAGCGCATGGGCCGGCCGACCCATATTCTACGGACCCCGGAACTACCCTCTCGCGCGCAGGACTGCATCCACGAGGCGTCCGGCCCCGAACCGGACGGGATCGTCGGCAGGCAGGCCGGTGTCGGCCTCTGCGGCCGCGATCGCGTCCCGCGCGCCCTCCTCGTCGAGGCCGCGCGTGTTCACGGCGATCGCCGCGACCCTTGCCGGCCGCACGGGGAGCGCGAGCCGTTCGTGCAGCTCCACGAGCTCGCGCAACGGCGGAATGGGATGCGGGCCGCCGCCCGCGCCCTCGATCTCCGTGTGTCCCGCCTCGTGACAGAGGACGAGGAGATGCGGCGCGCTTCCGTGGTACAGCCCCACCGTCACGCCGGAATAGACGGGATGCAGGATCGCTCCCTGCCCCTCGATCCACAGGAGCTCCCCGCCGCGCGCGCTTCCCTCGACCACGAGCCGCTCGGCCGCGCCGGCGATGAAGTCGGCGACCACTGCGTCGACGGCGATCCCCCACCCGGCGATGGCAATGCCGGTCTGACCGGTCGGAACGAAGAGCGATCGCTCGCCGCGCCGGCGCGCCTCCAGATCGAGCTCGAGCGCGACGGTCATCTTCCCGATCGCGCAGTCAGACCCGACCGTCAGCACGATCGTGCCCGGCACCTCGAGGTTCTCGCCCGTCGCCGTCGAGAGGTCCGACGGCGGCCGGCGCAGGTCGCGCAGCTCGACGCCGTGCTGGTCTGCGAGCGCTCGTAGCTCGGGATCGTCGTCGAGGAAGACGTGCAGGCCGTTCTCGACGTCGATGCCGTTCGCGATGCACTGCTTGAGGATCTCGATCCACGCAGGAGGGAAGCGGCCGCCCTGCGTCGCGACGCCGACGAGCGCCGTCGTCGGCGCGAACGGCAGCGCGTCGGCAACCGTGCCGACGACCGGAACGCCGTCGTCGGTCTCGCCGGCGCGCAATGAGTCGAGGATCGCGACGACGTCGTCGCGCCGGTAGCGCAGCACGCCGAGCGCCGTCTTGCCGTAGTGCGGGTCGGCCGAGAAGCCCTCAGCGAGCAGCAGATACCGAATGGACACCGAGCCCCGGCTCGTCGGAGGGAACCTGCACGCCGTCGACGAAGCGCACGCCCGGCCACGGGTCGTGCGCGATGAGGATGTTCCCGTCCAGGTCGACGTGGTCGAACAGGCTCGCGATGTGCGCTCCTGCGGCGATGCCGAGGCCGGACTCGACCATGCAGCCGAGCATCGTCCCGAGCCCGAGCGCGCGCGCCGCGTGCACCATGCGCACCGCCTCGCGGATGCCGCCCGACTTCGCGAGCTTGACGTTGATCCCGTGCGCGCGCGCGGCGCACGCGGCTACGTCGGCCAGGGTATGGCAGTCCTCGTCCACGTAGATGGGAACCGGTGAGCGCCGCTTCAGCTCCGCCCCGCCCGGGTCGCCCGCGCGCAGCGGCTGCTCGCAGTACTCGACGTCGATCTGCGGCAGCGCATCGAGCGCCTCGTCCAACGACCATGCCTCGTTGACGTCGCACTGCAACGGCAGATCGGTGACGGAGCGCACGGCGCGCACGCGCTCGACGTCGAGACCGTCGCCGCCGCCGAGCTTGAGCTTCAGCCGCTTGAACCGCTCGCCGACCTTCTCCGCCCGGCGCGCCATGTCGTCGGGGTCTCCGAGCCAGATCGTCCAGCTCGTCGGCGGGCCTGCGCGGCGTAGGCCGAGCAACCGCCAGACGGGCAATCCCGCGAGCTTGCCCTGGAGGTCGTGGAGCGCCGCGTCGAGGGCGGCGCGCGCGGCGTACTCGTTCGCCGGAAGCCCCGCCAGCACGTCGTCGATCGCGAATGGATCGTCGCCGAGGTGCGCCGCGTTCTCCTGGACGTACGCAAGGGCGGACTGCGCGGACTCGTCGTACCGGTCGACCGGCGCCGCCTCGCCGTGCCCGCGCACGCCGCTGTGCGTCAGCTCCACCTGGACGACGTCCTCGGTGTCGCTCGCGCTGCGCGCGATGACGAACGT
>DATAMX010000107.1:0-5083 GCA_036260475.1 Gaiellaceae bacterium
TGGTGGTACCTGGTTCCGCGCAGAGCGCGGTACCAGGTACCGGTCGTTCGCCATCTCGCTTTACGTCGCGGTCTGAGGGTCCTGCGGCTTGTCGCGCAGATGCGCGATCACGTCCGCGATGTCCGCGAGCTGCTGCTCGAGGTCGCGCTGGTAGCTCTCCAGCCGCTCGAGGAGCTCCTGGCGATTCGGGAAGCCGCCGCGGAAGAGGATCCGCGGGCCGCCGCCCCAGCCGCGATGGTGGCCGTGGTGCATGTTCACCTCCCTTGCTCGTAGCGTTCGAGAAACCGTTGCGTGCGCTCCTGCGAGGTCCGGAGCGCCGCGGCCCACTGGTCGAGGAGCTGCGCTCCGGGCTCCGTGATCGCGTACGTGCGCTTGCCGTCGCGCCACTCGGACGCGACGAGGCCCTCCTCCTCGAGTGCCCGCAGGAGGCGGTAGAGGTTGCCCATCTCGACCCGAGACTCGCCCGTCAACTCGGGCAGCCGCTCGAGGAGGTCGTAGCCGTGCGTCGGCCGCTCGCGGAGCAGCAGGAGGAGCGCAGGCTCGGTGAACCGCTCCACGCGCGCGAGCACGTGCCAGCGGCCGCGGTGGTGCCGGCGCGCCCGCGGGCCGCCTCTCATGCCCCTACATGTAAAACACACATGTAAGTCACCATAGCGGCATCCGGCGGCCCTCGGCAAGCGGGCTATAGTCGTCGGAGTGCGCGTGACGAAGATCGCGACGCTGCGGCAATGCGCCGTGTGCGAGCGGACGCTGCTCCTCGGCGAGCGCTCGGTCCGCTTCGCCCCGGAGGAGGGAGCGGAGCTCGTGCACGTCTGCCCGCTGTGCCAGGAGACGGCCACCGAGCACGGGTGGATCAAGGAGGGGACGCCGACCCAGCCGACGATCGCCGGCGACCGCCGCCGCCGTCGCCGCGGGCTCGGCGAGCTCCTCGGGCTGTCGCGCTCGAACGGAAAGACGATCGCCCCGCCCGAGCCGATCCTGCGCCGCCTCTCGAACGACGAGATCGCCGTGCTCGAGGCGGCGGACCTCTTCAACGCGAGCACGTACCGGCGCACCGTCGGCGGCATCGCGAAGAGCCTCGGCGAGGCGCGGGCGAGCATCGTCCCGCTCTCCGGCGTCTCCGGCGAGCTGGCCGTGACCGTCGCCTGGGACCTCTCCTGGTACCAGTACCGCGTCACGCCGGAGTCGGCTCAGCCGGTCCGCCTCGAGCGCCGCGGGCACGAGCTGGACGAGCTCGAATCCGGCTTCAAGCACTGGAACACGCGGGTCGAGGACGAAGGCCGTCTCGTCCCGGATATCGCCCGCATCTAGCGGACGACCTCCCGCTGCATCACAATCGGAGCAGGATGATCTTCTGCGTCATACCCCGCGAGCTCGCCGACGAGCTGTACGACAAGATGGTCGAGTACTACAAGGACAACCCGAACGTGACGGTCATCGTCGAGCGGCGGGAGGGCCCGGACCGCCGCGCCGGCGAGGCGGCGGGCGAGTTCGAGGAGCAGCGCGAGACCCGTGACCGCCGCCGGGCGCGCATCGTCGGCACGTTCCCGGACACGGACGCGCCCGCGTAGCAACTACCCTCGTCCCTATGGCCACCACGGGGACGGAGACCTTCGAGAGCACGAGCCCGGCCGACGGCGAGACGATCGGCGTCTTCCCGCGCTCGACCGCCGACGACGTCGACCGCGCGGTCGCGACCGCGAAGGAGGCGTACGCGCACTGGCGGCTCGTGCCGGGGCCGAAGCGCGGGGAGATCCTCTTCCGGTTCGCGCGCCTGCTCGAGCAGGAGAAGGACGCGCTCACCGACCTGATGACGCACGAGATGGGCAAGGTGCGCGCCGAGGCGGGCGGCGACGTCCAGGAGGCGATCGACATCACGTACTACATGGCCGGCGAGGGGCGGCGGCTGTACGGCCAGACGACCCCGTCGGAGCTGCCGGACAAGTGGAACATGAGCGTGCGGATGCCGGTCGGCGTCGTCGGCGCGATCACGCCCTGGAACTTCCCGATCGCGATCCCGTCGTGGAAGCTCATCCCGGCGCTCGTCTGCGGGAACACCGTCGTGCTCAAGCCGGCGAGCGACACGCCGGCGCTCGCGGAGCGCTTCGTCGAGCTGCTCGGGGAGGCCGGCCTCCCGGAGGGCGTCGTGAACATCGTCTTCGGCGGCGGGAGCAGCGTCGGCGACCGCATGGTGCGCCACCCCGACATTCGCGTGATCACGCTCACCGGCTCGCGCGAGACGGGGGTGAAGGTGCTCGAGGCGGGGGCGGAGACGCTCAAGCACGTGCACCTGGAGCTGGGCGGCAAGAACGCGATCATCGTCATGGACGATGCCGATCTCGACCTGGCAGTGGACGGCATCGTGTGGTCGGCGTTCGGGACGTCCGGCCAGCGCTGCACGGCCGCCTCGCGCGTCATCGCCCACGAGAAGGTGTACGACGCGCTCCAGAAGAAGCTCGTCGCCGCGGTCGAGAAGCTACGGCTCGGGCCCGGGTGGGAGGACGACACCGACATCGGTCCCGTCATCAACAAGTCGTCCCTGGAGAAGATCCACTCGTACTCGAAGATCGGCAGCGACGAAGGCGCGCGCCTCCTGACGGGTGGCGAGCCGGCGACCGAGGGCGACCTCGCGCGCGGGTTCTTCTACCGGCCGACGATCTTCGCCGACGTCGACCCGCAGATGCGCATCGCGCAGGAGGAGATCTTCGGGCCGGTCACTGCGCTCATCAAGGTGCGCGACGTCGACGAGGCCATCCGCGTGTCGAACGGGATCAAGTACGGGCTGTCATCGTCGATCTTCACGCGCGACGTCAACACCGCGTTCCGTGCGATGCGCGACCTCGAGGCCGGCATCTCGTACGTGAACGCCGGCACGATCGGCGCCGAGGTGCACCTCCCGTTCGGCGGGACGAAGGACACCGGGAACGGCCACCGCGAGGCGGGCCAGGCCGCGCTCGACGTCTTCACCGAGTGGAAGTCGATCTACGTCGACTACTCGGGCAAGTTGCAGCGCGCACAGATCGACGTCGCCGAGTAGGCATCCCTCGATCGAGGGAGGAGAGCCGGCCCGAGGGCGGCTACCTTGGCGCGCCGTGCGCCGCCTGCTCCTGGTCATGCTCGTCGCGGTGGCGGCCGCTCCTGCCGCCTCCGCCGGGATAGGGACCGACGCGGCGAAGTCGTTCGGCCGCGGCCTGTTTCTCGCCAGCCCGGGCGGCGTCGTCCGGACCGCCGCGCGCGTCTCGTCCTGGCACCGCCTCGCGGTGCGCGCAACGCGCGGGACCGGGATCAGCCCGACGCTGCTGGAGGGAATGATCTTCGTCGAGAGCTCCGGCCGCTCGAGAGTCGTCGGGCTGGGCGGGCGCCGGGGGTTGACCCAGCTCTCGACGAGGCGGATGCGTCCCGCTGCGGAGCTGCGCGCGACGATCCGCAGGCTCGAGCGCGCGCGGCGCGCGCTCGGCCGCCTCGACCTCGCGGTCGCGTCCTATCACCTCGGCGTGGCCCGGTTAAGGCACGCGCAGTCGTACGCGTCGTTCTACTTCCGCACGTCGGAGCAGGGGCTACGGGTCGACTACTACTGGAAGGTGCTCGCCGCAGAGCGTGTGCTGCGCATGTACCGCCACGATCGAGGCGCGCTGCGATACGAGCAGCATCTGCAGCTCAAGAAGAACTCCGCCGAAGAGGTGCTGCACCCACGCCGCTCGACGCCGCAGTTCAGGACGCCGTCCGCGGTCGCGCGTGCGCTGCGCCTCCGCTACCTCGTCCACATCCCGCTCGACACGAAGCGGACGCACGTTCGCGTCAGGGTCGGCGATCTCGCGCCGGCCCTCGGGAGGAGCCGCAGGCTGTACGCATCGCTCAGGCCGCAGGCGCTCGACATCCTCCTCTACCTGAGCCACCACGTGCCCGGCCGTTCGCTCGTTCTCACGAGCGCGGTGCGCGACGACCGCTATCAGCGCCTGCTCACGACGGTCAACCCGGTGGCGACCCGGGCGTACTCGATGCACACGACGGGCTACGCCTTCGACATCCGCCGCAGCTTCTCCAGCGGTGCGCAGAAGCGCGCGTTCTTCCGACTGCTCGCGAGGCTCCAGGCCGTGAACGCGATTGCGTACATCCCGGAGCTCGCCGCCATGCACATCGCCGTCGCGTCGGACGCGCCGGCCAAGCTCGCGCTGCTCCGCCGTCTCCAGTAGCTTGCGGCGCGTGACGCGCAAGCTCGTCGTCTTCGTTCCGCGGGAAGCGCTCGACTCGGTCCGGGAGGCCCTGTTCGGCGCCGGCGCGGGCAGGATCGGCGATTACGAGCACTGTTCGTGGTACACGGAAGGGACGGGGACGTTCCTCGGCGGTGCGGGCACGCACCCGAGCGTGGGGCGGGCCGGGCGCGAGGAGCGTGTGTCGGAGTTGCGGCTCGAGACGGTCTATCCGGCGGAGCGGCACGACGATGTGATCGCTGCGCTGCGCGAGGCGCATCCGTACGAGGAGCCCGCGTTCGACGTGTACGAGCTCGTGTCGTGAAGGCGAAGCTCTTCACGGACGGGGGCGCGCGCGGCAATCCCGGCCCCGCCGCGTACGGCTACGTGCTCGAGGCGGAGGACGGAACCGTGCTCGCGGCGCACGGCGAGCGCATCGGGGTCGCGACGAACAACGTCGCCGAGTACCGGGCGCTCATCGCGGGTCTCGAGAAGGCGGTCGAGCTGGCGGTCCCCGAGGTCGAGGTCGTGTCCGACTCGGAGCTGCTCGTGAAGCAGATGAACGGCGAGTACCGCGTGAAGAACGCGGCGCTGCAGGACCTGTCGATTCAGGCGTCGCGCCTTGCGCGCGAGGTCGGGAAAGTCTCCTACACGGCCGTCCGGCGGGAGCACAACAAGCTTGCCGACCAGCTCGTGAACGAGGCTCTCGACGCAGCCGATCCGGACTGACCCTGGCTATACTGGCCGCCTCGCGCGGATGTAGCTCAGTTGGCTAGAGCGTCTGCTTGCCATGCAGAAGGTCGTGGGTTCGAGTCCCATCATCCGCTCTCAGAAAGCCCCGCTCAAGCGGGGTTTTTGTTGTCGGGGGTGCAACGCTTGAGTCCCCGACTCGT
>DATAMX010000001.1:0-5654 GCA_036260475.1 Gaiellaceae bacterium
GTCCGGATCTGCCCCGTGCCGAGCTCCCAGTCGGTCGTCTTCTCGTCGTGGACGCGGTACTTCGCCAGCGCCAGGCCGTCGAGGAACAGCACGTCGAAGTCGAGTACGAGCCGGAGATAGAAGTCGTAGTCCTCGATCGGCAGCTCGCAGTCGTAGAGGCCGACGGCATCGAAGACGCTCCGCGGCACGAGGATCGTCGAGCTCATGCAGCGGCAGTCGAATGCGTACGACGCGTAGGTCGCGCGTGGGCGGTGGGCAGCGCCGAAGAGCTCTCTCATCGCGGAGGTGCGTTCCGGCAGGGGCATGCCGCAGGAATCGACGACGTCGACGTGGCCGTGGACCATGCCCACCTGCGGATGCTGCTCGAGGGCCGCCAGCTGGCGCTCCAGCCGATCCGGATACCAGCTGTCGTCCGAGTCGCAGAACGCGATCAGCTCGCCGCGCGCCAGGTCGACGGCTGCGTTCCGCGCGGCGGCCTTTCCGCGCCGTTCCTGGCGGACGTACCGGATCCGGTCGAGGAACGGTGCGACGACGTCGGGCGTGTCGTCGGTCGACCCGTCGTCGACGACGATCAGCTCGAGGTCCGAGACCGTTTGCGCGAGCACGCTCGTGATCGCGTCCGCGAGGAAGCGCGCACGATTGTGCGTGATGATCGCGGCGCTGACCCGGGGCATCCGATTTCGGGTACCCCCGGCTCGGAACCTCTAACGCAATGTTTGCGTAAAGCGGCTTCGTTACGCGCGATGGACGCCCAGCGCGATGGTTCCGACGTATTCGGCGCCGCTGCGCGAGAGCTTCAGCATCGAACGGCTCCCGCCGTTGCGGAAGATCGCGTCGGTCGCGTTGCGCACGTCCCGACCGGGGCGGGTGCTGTACGGGGCCTTCCTGTACACGCTGTCGCTGAGGGAATCCGGGAAGAAGAGCTGGCCGGTGTGCACGACGTTGCCGCCGAGGTGGACCTTGACGTGGATGTGCACGGTGCGACCCGCGTACCAGCCCGGATAGATGGTCTCGAACTGTGCGAGCCCATGCGCGTTCGTCGGCTGGACGCCGCGCATGAACGTCCCGCTGTTTCCCTGGACGCCCGAGTACACGCCGAGTGCGTTCGCGTGCCAGACGTCGACCTTCGCACCGGCGATCGCCTGGCAGGTGGACGCGTTCACGACGGTCAGTCGTAGCGCGAGCGGCGTCCCCGACAGCCCCTCGGTGATGTCTCTGCGCACGGCCTCGTCCGGGACGTAGTACGGACCTTCGGTCATCTCCGGGGTCAGCACACACGTGACCGCACCGGATGCGACGGCGGCCGGCCCGGCGCCGGCGTCGTCCGTCCGCCAGCCGGCGGCCGCTGCGGCCAGGCTGCCGAGTGCGACGAGCGAGCTGCGGCGGGTCAGGCGCTTCTCCACGAAGAGAGCGTACGGGCGGCGGCTGAGAGGCGACTGTGAGTTACCCGGCGGCTTCGGCCTTGCGCAGGCCGCGCACCGCCCACCAGGAGAAGAGCGCCGCGAGCCCGGCGGCGGCGCCGTAGGCGGCCGCCACCTGCGTCGGCGACCCGGCGACGAAGCTGCGTCCCGCTTCGAGCACGCGTGTGAGCGGGTTGACGATGGCGACGGCGTGGATCCAGCCCTTGAGGAGATCGAGCGGGACGTAGACGGGCGCGAAGAAGAGGACGAGGAACACCGGCATCTGCATGACCGGCCCCGCCTGCATCGTCCGCAGCCGCATCGCGACCCCGCAGGCCCAGAGGATCGCGGCCGTGTTCACCATTGCCGCGAGCACGTACAGCGCGGGGAGGTCGACGCCGTGCCCGCCCACCTTCATCCCGACGGCAAAGGCGACCCCGGTGAGGAACGTCGCGGTGACGAGCCAGCGGCAGAGCGCGGCCACCGCGTACCCGATCACGATCCCCGTGCGATGCGGCGCCGCGAGGAGCAGGCGCCGAGCGAACCCCGTCTCGAAGTCGCGGGCGATCCCGAACCCGGTGAAGACGCCGCCGAACGCGGCCGATTGCAGCAGCACGAAGACGAACTGGAACGCCGTGTAACCCTGGGCGTAGTGGAAGCCCGGCACGTTGCGGATGCGCGACAGGCCGCCCGCGAAGGCGGTGAAGAAGAAGAGCGGGAATGCGAGCTGTGGGATGACGAGCGACGGGTTGGTGAAGACGTTGTGCAGCGTGCGCCATGCGACTCCCTGCGCGACGGAGACGTTCCGTTTCATCGCGCAAGCCTCCGCGGCAGCGTGTACGCCGCGAGCGACAGCCCCGCAAGGGCGACGACCGCCACGATCGCGAAGCCGAGCAGAAGCGCCTCGCCGTTCCAGCCGGTGATGATGAGGCTGCGGACGCACTCGAGCAGGTACGACACCGGGTTCGCGGTTGCTGCGTACCGGAACCACGTCGTGCCGATCAGGTTTCGCGGGATGTTCATCGACGAGATGAACAAGAAGACGAAGAAGACGGGGAACAGGCTCTGCACGGCTTCCGGCGATCCCGTTCGCAGCGCCGCCCACGCGCCGATGCTTCCGAACGCGAGCGCGATCATCGCGGCGAAGACGAGCAGCACCCCGACGCCTCCGACGCCCGCCGCAGGTCGCACACCGACGACGAGGCCTACGAGGATGTAGAAGCACGCCTGGATCACGCCGAGCGTGACGACGCCGCCGAGCTGACCCGCGAGCAGAGCCGCGCCGCGCAACGGCGTGAGCGACAGCCGGCTGAGGAATCCCGTCTCCACGTCGCGCGCGAGATCGGTTCCCGCGTTCATCGTCGCGAAGAGCGCACCCTGGATGAACGGCACCGCGAGCGCGAACGCGACGAACGACTTCGTCGGGAACCCGGGCAGGTGCGTCTCCGCCTTGAGCCCGCCGGAGTTGACGGCGAGGAGGAGCATGGGGAAGAGGAGCGGGAAGACGATTGCCGCCGGCTGTCGCGCGGTGTGCACGACCGAGCGCCGCGCGAGCAGCAGAACCTGGTCGGCCGTCGTCCTCATTCCGGCTCGGACGCTTCGCCGCCATGCCCTTCGAGGGAGCGGCCCGTCTTCGCGAGGAAGACGTCGTCGAGGCTCGGCTGGTGCAGCTCGAGGTTGGCGACGCTGAGCCCCTGCGCGTCGAGCGCACGCACGACGTCGGCGAGGCCGGACTCGCCGGCGTCGAGGCGCACCGCTATGCCGCGAGACGAGGGCACGAGCGTGCCGAAGCGTTCCAGCACGTTGCTGAACGCCGCGCGGCCGTCGGGGCCGGACGGCGTCGCCTCGACCGTCGGGCGGCCGATCTCCGCCTTGAGCGCGTCCGGCGTCCCCTCGGCGACGATGCGCCCGTGGTCGATGATCCCGACCCGGTCGGCGAGCACGTCTGCCTCCTCGAGGTACTGCGTCGTCAGGAAGACGGTCACGCCGTCCTCGCGCGCGAGCCTGCCGACCTCGTCCCAGAGCGCCGTGCGGCTCTGGACGTCGAGGCCGGTGGTCGGCTCGTCGAGGAACAGGATCCGCGGGCCGTGGACGAGCGCCATCGCGAGATCGAGACGCCGCTTCATGCCACCCGAGTAGCCGCGCACCTTCCGGTCGGCGGCCTCGGTCAGGCCGACGCGCTCGAGCAGCTCGTCCGCACGGGAGGCGCGCAGGTTGCGGGGCAGAGCCTGGAGCGCCGCCTGCAGGCGGAGGTGCTCGCGGCCCGTCAGCAACCCGTCGAGCGCGGCTTCCTGGAGCGCTGCGCCGATGCGGGACCGGACCTGCGGCCCCTCGCGGGCGACGTCGTAGCCGCCGACGCGCGCGACGCCGGACGTCGGCGGCAGCAGCGTCGTCAGCATGAGCACCGTCGTCGACTTGCCTGCGCCGTTCGGGCCGAGGAAGCCGTAGATCTCGCCGGCCTCGACGTGGAGGTCGATCCCATCCACTGCCCGAGGCCCCTTCTTGAACTCGCGGACGAGCTTCTCCGCCTCGATCGTGTTCGGGTGGTCCACCGGCGCAGCCTAGCCAGCGCGAATGTACGCGAGGCAACCGAGCACGGCACCGCATGCACCGGAACCGACGGCCAGCACGGCGGCGATGCGCATCGCCGTTCCGGGCAACGCAGACAGCACGAGCGCGTGGAAGAACATCTCGCCCTTGCTCGATCCGATCGCGACACCGAGGAGGCCGAGCCAGACGGCGCTCGCGAGTCGAAGGCTCGACGCACCCCAGCACAGGACGCCGACGCCGGCGGCGGCGAAGAAGAGCTCGTCGACTCCTGCGATCCACGTACCGGGATCGGCGTACGCGCTGAAAGCGAATCCGCCCGCCACGACCATGGCGGCTGCGGCTGACATCGACCCGAGGATCACCGGGCGGCGCAGCACAGCCGAGGCCGCGACGATCGCCGCGAGGAGGGCGAGCCACGGCCATACGGCGGGCCTCGGCAACCTCGTCGTCTCGCCTTCGATCGTCTCGCGGCGTCCGTCCACCGCGATCGGCACGTCCCAGTGCGGGCGACTCGTGCGCACGTCGTGCCAGACGACGGACAGGTGGTGCGAGCGCAGCATCCAGCCGGAGGAAGGCGTCCCGCGCGGGAGCAATCCGGTCGCGGCCGCGGTCGGCGATGCCGTATTGACGACGACGCCGCCGTCTCCGACGCGAACGAACGGCTCGCCGAGGTAGCCGTACACGACGACCTCGTGGCCTCGTTCGACGGAGAGGTGCAGCGCGCGGTCGCTGAGGTACACGCCGACGCGGAGCGGCCCCGCCGGGCTGCGCGTCACGCGCGGGTGATAGTCGACCGCGACCGTCCCGCTGCGAAGGTGCGCGGCGGCCGTCGACGGCATCGCGAGCGCGACCGCTGCGACGGCGGCGACGAGCCGGGACTTCCTACCCACGGCTCCGGCGCGCGAGCAGGATCGCACCGACGGTGACGGCGACGAAGGCGAGGATGCGGACCGCGCCGAGCGCGCCCGTCGGCACGGGCTCTCCGAGCACGACCGTTCCCGCGGCGATCGGCAGTGCGTTCGTCAGCAGCGTTGCCAGGCCGGCGACGGTGAGTGCGCCACCGTGCCGGTAGCCGAGCTGGAGAAGCGCCGTCCCGAGCGCGTACCCGGCGACGACCGTGATGCCGAATGCCGCCCGGCCGCCACCCTGCGTCGTCACCTTCACCGAGATGTCGCCGATGGAGAAGAACAGCCCGCCGGCGATCCCTTCCGAGACCGCGACCGTGTCGAACCGCCGGCCGGCGGCGACGACGAGGACCGCGGCGGCAGCGGTGCCCGCCAGCCACAGCTCGATCTCGAGCGACGAGCCGCCGCCGCCTTCGCCGCTTCCCCCGACGAGCGACACGGCCAGCGCGATCAGCCCGACGATCGAGACGAGGACGCCCGCGACCTCGTGGCCGGGCAAGGCTCTGCCGCCCATGCGCGCGGAGACGAACGCGAGGATGCCGATGCCGCCCGCCGCCAGGCTCTGCACGAGCGTGAGCGGGGCGAGCGCCAGCGCGACGACGTAGAGGCCGAAGCCGGTGCTCTCGAGCGCGAACCCGCGCAGCCAGTCGCGATTCGTGAGCAGAACCATCAGCGCGCGGGCCGGCATGCGGAGCGAGAAGCCGGGCAGGGCGGCGACCGCGTCGTGCTCGCGCAGATAGGCGAGGTTCGTCAGCGTCGTGGCCGCGAGCGCCAGTGCGATCGCGACGGCGGTTTGGGC
>DATAMX010000079.1:0-12289 GCA_036260475.1 Gaiellaceae bacterium
CTACGACATCAAGTACCCGGGCGAGGAGCGGCAAGCGGGCCGTCCGCTGCGCGTGTCGCCGGCGTATCAACGGCACGTCGCGCTCGACGCCTCCTTCGGGGAGAAGGGCGGCTGGGAGCGCGTCAACTGGTACGACTCGAATGCGGCCGGCGGCGACGAGTCGCTGCGCCCACGCGGTTGGGCGGGCGAGAACTGGTCGCCGGCGACCGAGGTGGAGGCGCGCGCGGCGCGTGAAGGGATCGCGCTCTTCGACCAGTCGTCCTTCTCGAAGCTCGAGGTCCTCGGGCCGGGCGCGCTCGCGTTCCTCGAGGGCCTGTGCGCCAATCGCATCGACAAGCCGGTCGGCACGATCGTGTACACGCAGCTGCTCAACGCGCGCGGCGGGATCGAGGCCGACCTCTCCGTCACGCGTCGCGGCGACGACCGCTTTATGCTCGTCACCGGCACGGCGTTCGGGACGCACGATCGTGCGTGGCTCGAGCGGAACATGCCGCGCGACGGCTCGGTCTACGTCAACGACCTGACGGGCGCCCTCGCGTGCCTGTGCCTGTGGGGGCCGAAAGTTCGCGAGGTGCTCGACTTCGACCATCCGTACATGCAGTCGCGCGAGGTCACGGTCGGGGACGTGCCGTGCATCGCGTCGCGCGTCACGTACGTCGGCGAGCTCGGCTGGGAGCTCTACTGCCCGGCCGAGTACGGCGCGACGCTGTGGGACACGCTCTCCGTCGATGGCGTGACGCCGGGCGGCTACCGCGCGATCGAGTCGCTCCGCCTCGAGAAGGGCTACCGGGCGTGGGGCAGCGACCTGACCGCGGAGACGACGCCGCTCGAGGCCGGCCTCGGCTTCGCGGTGAAGATGGACAAGGAGTTCATCGGGCGCGACGCGCTCGGGGAGCCGCAGCAGAGGCTCGTCTGCATCGTCCTTGACGATCCGCGCGCCGTCGCGCTCGGCTCCGAGCCCGTCCGTTCCGGCGATCGGATCGTCGGCCGCGTGACGAGTGGCGGCTACGGCTACGCCGTCGGCGCGAGCATCGTCTTCGCATACGTCCCGGTCGAGCACGCGGCGGTCGGGACGACGGTCGCGGTCGACATCTTCGGAGACTGGGTCGACGGCGAGATCCGCGCCGATCCCCTGTACGACCCGAAGGGCGATCGCGTCCGCGCGTGACGCAGGTCGTCGTCATCGGCGGAGGGATCGCCGGGATCAGCTGTGCGTATCACCTTGCCAAGTCGGGCGTCCGCGACGTCGTCCTCGTCGAGAAGGGCGAGCTGACGAGCGGCTCGACCCATCACGCCGCCGGGCTCGTCACGCAGTTCAACCCGTCGCCGACCATGATGCGCTTCCGCCGCTACAGCGTGCAGCTGTACGAGGAGCTCGGCGTCTTCGAGCGCGTGGGGTCGCTGCGCATCGCATCGAGCAAGGAGAGCTTCCTCGAGCTCCGGCGCGGGGTCAGTCGTGCGCACGCGATCGGGCTCGACGCGGAGCTCGTCGGGCCGGAGGAGGCGCGGCGGCGCTTCCCGCAGATCTCCCCGGACTCGCTCTACGGCGCGGTGTGGATGCCCGGCGACGGCTACGTCGACCCGCACATCGCGTCGTATGCGGTCGCACGTGCGGCGCGCGAGCTCGGAGTCGATATTCGCACGCGCACGCTCGTCACCGGCATCGACGTCCACGACGGTCGCGTGGTCGCCGTGCAGACGGACCGCGGGCCGATCGAGTGCGAGGCGGTCGTGAATGCCGCGGGCATGTGGGCGCCACGCGTCGCGCAGATGGTGGGCGTGTTCGCGTGCTCGATACCCGTCGACCACCAGCACGTCGCGCTGCACGCGGTGGAGGGGAACGAGCTGCCGCGAGACACGCCGTGCTTTCGCGACACCGACAACCTCGTGTACGGCAAGGCCGAGAGCGGCGGCGTGCTCTTCGGCGGGTACGAGCCGAACCCGGTGTCGCGCTGGGAGGACGGCGTGCCGTGGGAGCACGGCGCGCAGGCGATCCCACCCGACCACGCGCGCTTCGAGCAGCTGATGGCGGGCGCCGTGCGACGCTTCCCCTGGCTCGAGGACGCGGGGATGATCGGCCTCGTCTGCCATCCCGACGCGATGACGCCGGACGGGAACCCGCTGCTCGGGCCGGTTCCCGGCGTGCGGGGGTTCTGGATGGCGGCCGGTCTGTCGCTGAACGGCTTCGGCGGGGCCGGCGGCCTTGGCAAGGCGCTCGCGGAGCTGTACGCGGAGGGCTCGGCCGAGGTGGACGTGCAGCCGTACCGGCCGTGGCGCTTCGGCGGGCCGTACCGGGACGGCGGCTTCGCGGCCGCTGCCGGCCGCGAGGTGTACAAGTACTACTACCGGCTGAGGTACCCGTACGACGTGTCCGAGGCGGGCAGGCCGAAGCGCCTGTCGCCGCTGCACGAGCGCACCGCGGCGCTCGGCGCCGTCTTCGGGACGAAGAACGGCTGGGAGCGGCCGGACTGGTTCCGTCCCGGCGATCCGGCGCGGCGCGCGGGGGAGGACCAGCGGCTCGTGGGGTGGGCGAAGCCGATCTGGTTCGACCGGGTCGCGGTCGAGCACGCGGCCGTTCGCGAGCGCGCGGGGATCCTCGACATGACGTCCTTCGGGAAGCTCGAGCTGTCGGAGCTCGACGTGCTCGAGGGCGTGTGCGGCGCGCGGATCGACCGGCCGGTCGGCTCGGTTGTGTACACGCAGCTGCTCGACGAGCGCGGCCGCATCGTCGGCGACGTGACGGTGACGCGGCTCGCGCGGGATCGATTCCGGGTGATCACGGGCGCGGGAGCGGTCGACTCGGATCGCGGCTTCCTCGAGCTGCACGGTGCGCGCGTCACGGACGTGACCGAAGACTGGGCGGTGATCGGCCTCTGGGGGCCGAAGGTGCGCGGGGCCCTCGAGGACTTCCCGTTCCGCACGGCAAAGGAGATCGACGTCGGGGGCGTGCGCGTGCTCGCGCAGCGGATGACCTACGTCGGCGAGTACGGGTACGAGCTGTACGTGCGTCCGGACGAGGCGCTGCGCGTGTGGGACTTCCTCGTCGGGACGCTCGACCCGGAGCCCGTCGGCTACCAGGCGCTCGACTCGCTGCGCATCGAGAAGGGCTACCGCTACTTCGGGACGGATCTGACCGCGTCCGACACGCCCTTCGACTCCGGGCTCGGCTTCGCGATGGCGCAGGACACGTGGCCCGGGCTCGACCGCGAGCCGCCGACGATGCTGCGCACGCTGCTCGTCGGCGGGGAGGACTACCTGACGCTCTACGGCGGCGAGGCCGTCCATCGCGGCGGGGAGGTCGTCGGCCGCGTCCGCAGCGCGGCGTACGGCTTCACGGTGGAGCGCAACGTCGCGCTCGCGAAGCTGCCGTCCGAGCTGGCGATCGGGAGCGAGGTCGCGGTGGACGTCATGGGCGACCTCGTCCCCGCCACCGTCGCCCGGACCGACTTGGTGTCAGACACCAGAATCGGTGTCTGACACCAAGCTCGGGGAACGTTCTACTTACCGAGCCACTTGTTGACGGTGGCGGCGTTCTTGGCGATCCACTGCTGGGCCGCCTTGTCCGGATCCATGTGCTTGCCCGCGATGAGGCCCGCGACGTAGTTCTGATCCGCGTTCGACCAGCTGAAGTTCTTGATCACGGTCACGGCCGGCGAGCCGCTCGTCGCGAACTTCTTGCTCATGAACTTCGTCAGCACGTACGTCGGGTAGGCGCACGCGTACTTCGCGGGAGGCCCGCCCTGCTTCTCGTCGTCCAGGCAGCCCTTGAACCGCGCGGGGAGCTGGACCTGCGAGAGCTGGTACGTCGCGTTCAGATACTGCGGGTCGTACCAGTAGAAGATGACCGGCTTGTGCTGCTTGTACAGCTGCTCCCAGCGCGCGACCTGGGCCGGCTCCGCGCCGACGCTCACGAACTTGAAGTTCAGGTGGAGCGCCTTGATCAGCGTCTGGTCCTTCTGCTGATACGAGGGGTCACCGCCGAGGAACATCCCCTGCGATCCCGACTCCGGGCTCTTGAAGAGCGTCTCCTCGCCCTTCAGTCCCTTCCACGTCTTGAACTCGGGATGCTGCTTCATCAGGTACGTCGGGATGTACCAGCCGATCACGCCCGTGACGCCGTTCTTGCCGGCGTACACGACCGTGTGCTGCTTCGTCACGTACTGCTTCTGCTGGGGAATGTGGCCCCAGTCCTCGAGGATCGCGTCCGTCTTCCCGTCCGCCATCGCCTGGTAGACCGGGACCTCCGTGATCTTCGTGATGTTGACCTTGCACCCGAGGTTCTTCTCGAGCACGTTCTTGACGACGTAGGTGTTGGCCGTCGAGCCGGCCCACGCCTGCTCGTTGATCGTCACCGTGCCGCACGCCCTCGCCTTGGCCCCGGCTCCGCCGGCCGCGACGAGCGCGGCGACGACCGCCAGGAGCACACCGGCAACGCTTGCCCTCCTCATGCTTCTCCTCCTCCGTTGCATCACACGATCCCTTCCCGCCTGCGCACTCGTCCCCGCGTGACGCGGTCGAGCGCGATCCCGAGACAGAGGATCGCGAGCGATGCGAGGACGCCTTGACCGAACAAACCGCGGCCGAGCCCCTGCGCGACGTCGTAGCCGAGGCCGCCGGACCCGACGAGGCCGCCGATGACGACGACCGCGAGCACCATGATCAGCCCCTGGTTGACGCCGAGCATGATCGCGTCGCGCGCCAGGGGCACCTTCACCTTCGCCAGCACCTGGAGCCGCGTCGCGCCGAACGCGCCGGCCGCCTCCACCGTGTTCGGCGACACCTCGCGGACGCCGGCGTCCACGAGACGGATGACGACGGGCGATGCGTACAGCACCGCCGCGATCACGCCGGGGACGATCGAGACCGGCATCAGGTAGATGAACGGAATGATGTACACGAGCTGCGGCAGCGTCTGGAGCACGTCGAGCACGGGGCGCATCGTCTTCTGGACGCGGTTGCTCTCGGCGGCCCAGATCCCCAAGGGGATCCCGACCAGCAACGTGAGTGCCGTGGCGACGAGCACCTGTGAGAGCGTGTCCATCGCCTGCGTCCACTCGTTGGAGACGCCGACGATGGCGAGCATCGCCACGGTCGTCACCGCGGGCCGCAGCCCCGAGACGAGGAATGCGATCAGCGCCAGCCCGAACACCATCGCCGGCCACGGCGTCTGCACGAAGAAGTTGTCCAGCGGCGTGAGCCCCCAGCGGACGATGAAGTCGCCGACCGGGTTCGTGATGTGGAAGATGAACGTGCTAGGGTTCTGGACGTAGTCGAGCACGTTCTGGATGCGCGCCAGCAGCCAGTCCTGCGCGGTCTTGCGCGACCACGAGCTGCCGGCGTGGAACGCGAGGCCGAGGCCGATCGCGAGCCCGACCGCAGCGGTGAGCGCCGCGGTGTAGATCCGGAGGGTGCGCTTGCGCTCGGCGGTGAGATGGCGGTGGGCCGGATCGGTCCGGATCGCCATCGCCTCGGTCGCGCGGTCGAGCGCGATCGCCATGATCACGATCGTGAACCCGGCGAGGATCGCGAGCGCGGGATCGGAATAGAGCCCGTTCGTGACGACGTCGCCGAGGCCCTGGCCGCCGATGAGGCCGGCGATCACGACCATCGAGAGCGCGAACAGGATCGTCTGGTTGACGGCGAGCAGGACGAGCCGGCGCGCAAGCGGGAGCTGCACCTTGAGGAGCGTCTGCAGCCTCGTCGCGCCGAACGCCTCGGCCGCCTCGACGGTGTTCGTCGGCACGCTGCGGATCCCGAGCGCGGTGATGCGGATCGCCGGCGGAATCGAGTAGATGAGCGTCGTCGCGACGGCGGCGCCGGGACCGACGGACAGCAGCAGGACGATCGGCATCAGGTACGCGAACGCCGGGATGATCTGCATCGCGTCGAGCACGGGCGTGATCGCGCGCTGCACGCGGTCGGAGCGCCCGGCGGCGATTCCGACCGGGACGCCGATCGCGAGCGAGAGCGCGACCGAGGCGAACGTCAGCGCGAAGGTGCGCATGCTCGCCTCCCAGACGCCGAGCGCCGCGAACGACACGAATGCCGCGGCCGTTCCGAGCGCCGCGCGGCGCCCGCCGAAGCGGAGCACGATCGCGGTGCCGAGCACCGTCGTCCCGACCCACGTGAGCTTGAAGAAGAAGCTCGTCAGCCAGCCGACGATGTCGTCGAGGAAGGTGGCGACGCCGTTGAAGACGACGAAGAAGACGCTCGGGTGCGGGACGTTGCGCCGGTCGCTGAGCCAGGTCTGGAAGTTGTCGAGGTCGTGCGAGAGCGACTGCCACGTCAACCCGCCGGGCCACAGCACGGCGTTCTGCCACCCGAAGTACGCGATCAGCATCCCGAGGACGACGGCGACGACGAGCCCGGGCCGGCCGCGCCACCACGGCCGCGGCGCTGCGACCGCGAGCCTGGGCGCGGCCTGGACGCTCGCCATCAGTCGCTCTCGCCGGCGATGGCGGTGAGGACGGACTCGCGGTCGACGACGCCGACGACCTGGTCGCCGTCGACGGCGCAGACGGGCCGCTCGCTCGCGGCGATCATCGGGACTGCGGCCCGCACGGTCGTGGCGACATCGAGCCTGGGGCCGTCGAGCTCGCCCGCAGCGGGGTCGCGCATGATCCAGCGCAGCGTGAGCACGTGGCTGCGCGGGATGTCGCGCGTGAAGTTGGCGACGTAGTCGTCCGCCGGCGAGCCGACGAGGTCCTCCGGCGTCCCCAGCTGGACGATGGCGCCGTCGCGCATGATCGCGATCCGGTCGCCGAGCCGCAGCGCCTCGGGCAGGTCGTGCGTGATGAAGACCATCGTCTTGCCCGTCTCGTGCTGCAGGCGGATCACCTCGTCCTGCATGTCGCGCCGGATGAGCGGGTCGAGCGCGCTGAACGGCTCGTCGTAGAGCATCACCTTCGGGTCGACGGCGAACGCGCGGGCAAGACCGACGCGCTGCTGCATCCCGCCGGAGAGCTGGTCGGGGAACTGGTTCGCGCTGTCCTCTAGCCCGACGAGCTTCAGCACCTTCTCGGCGCGCGCGTGCCGCTCGGCCTTGGAGACGCCCTGGATCTCGAGGCCGAACGCGACGTTGTCGATCACGCGCCGGTGCGCGAGCAGACCGAAGTGCTGGAAGACCATCGCCGACGTGTGGCGTCGCAGCTGCCGCAACCCGTCCTGCGACGCCGCGCACACGTCCTTGCCGTCGATCTCGATCTCGCCCGCCGTCGGCTCGATCAGCCGGATGAGGGTGCGGACGAGCGTCGACTTGCCCGAGCCGGAGAGGCCCATGACGACGAAGATCTCGCCCGGCCAGACGTCGAAGGAGACGTCCCGGACGGCGGCGACGCAGCCGTGCTTCGCGCGCAGCTCGGACCGGGGGAGGTCGGCGTCAGGCGTGCCGATCACCTTGTCGGCGTGGCGCCCGAAGATCTTCCAGACGCCCCGGGCGTGGATCAGCGGCGCGCCGGAACGGTCGCTCATCGCACTACCGTATTGCGATTTTCAACGAGGTTCAATGCGGCTCAGAAGAGGCCCACCGTGCGGCCCTCGTCGTCGATGTCCACGTTCATGGCCGCCGGCGCCTTGCCGTAGCCCGGCATCGTCTGCATGTCGCCGCACAGCGCGACGAGCCAGCCCGCACCCGTGTACGCGCGGATGTCGCGCACCGTGACCGTGAACCCGGTGGGGGCGTTCGCGAGCGTCGGGTCGTGCGAGAGGGAGAGATGCGTCTTCGCCATGCAGATGGGGAGCTTGTCGAAGCCGACCCGCTCGTACTCCTCGATCTTCTTGCGGGCCGCCGGCTGGAGGAGGATCCCGTCCGCGCCGTACACCCGCGTCGCGATCGCCTCGATCTTCCGCTCGATCGAGTCGTCCAGTGGATACACGGGCGCGAACGTCGACGGCTGCTCCGTCGCCGCGACGACCGCCTCTGCGAGCGCGGCCGCGCCCTCGCCGCCGCGCACGACCGCCTCGTTGGCCTCCGCCGCGAATGCGCCGTTCGCGAGCGCGATGCGCCGGATCTGCTCGATCTCCTCGTCCGTGTCCGCCGGGAAGCGGTTGACCGCCACGATCGCGTTCAGCCCGAACTCGCGGATGGTGGCGAGGTGCCGGATCATGTTCGCCGAGCCGGCCTCGATCGCCTCCGCGCCGCCGTCCGGGTCGCCGCCGTGGTGCTTCAGGGCCTTCACGGTCGCGACGAGCACGACGGCGCTCGGCGTCAGGTGGCCGATGCGGCACACGATGTCGAAGAACTTCTCCATGCCCATGTCGGCGCCGAAGCCGGACTCGGTGACGACGATGTCGCCGAGCTTCAGCCCGATCCGGTCGGCGACGAGCGAGCTGTTGCCGTGCGCGATGTTCGCGAACGGGCCGCAGTGCACGAACGCGGGCTGCCCCTCGAGCGTCTGCACGAGGTTCGGCTTGATCGTCTCCTTCAGGAGGACGGTCATCGCGCCCGCCGCCTTCAGCTGCTCGGCGGTGACCGGCTCGCCGTCGTACGTCGAGCCGACCGTGATCGCGCCCAGCCGTGCGCGCAGGTCGAAGAGGTCGCGCGCGACGGCGACGATCGCCATCACCTCGGACGCGGCGGTGATGTCCCAGCCGGTCTGGCGCGGATAGCCGTTTGCGCGGCCGCCGAGCCCGATGGCGGTGTCGCGCAGCGCGCGGTCGTTGATGTCGACGCAGCGGCGCCAGCTGATCGAGAGCGGGTCGATCCCGAGCGCGTTCCCGTGCAGCAGATGCGCCTCGAGCATCGCCGCGAGCAGGTTGTTCGCCGCCCCGATCGCGTGGATGTCGCCCGTGAAGTGGAGGTTCATGTCCTCCATCGGGACGACCTGGGCGTACCCAGCGCCGGCCGCGCCGCCCTTGATCCCGAACACCGGGCCGAGCGACGCCTCGCGCAGGCAGAGGACCGGCTTCTTGCCGATCGCGCCCAGGCCCTGCGTGAGCGAGACCGATGTCGTCGTCTTGCCTTCGCCGAACTTCGTCGGCGTGATCGCGGTGACGCAGACGAGCTTCGCATCGGGCCGGTCGGCGAGCCGCTCGAGCACGGAGAGCGAGATCTTCGCCTTGTACTTCCCGTACAGGTCGACCTCGTCCGGCTCGAGGCCCGCCGCGGCGGCGATCTCCGCGATCGGCAGGAGCGTCGCCTCCTGTGCGATCTCGAGAGAAGAGGGTGTCTTCGTCGCCACCGAACTCCTTTCTACAGCCCGCCTTTGGATATGAGTAATATATCTATTGTGGATCTGGCTGCAGACCGCGCGTATCTGGCCATCCGCGGGCTGATCGTCTCACTCGAGCTGCCCCCGGAGGCCGTGATCGACGAACGGGCGCTCATGCAGCGGCTCGGCCTCGGCCGGACGCCGGTCCGCGAGGCGCTCCGCCGGCTCGCGCACGAGCAGCTGGTCGAGGTCTTCCCCCGCCGCGGCATGTTCGTGAGCGGCGTCGACGTCCGCGACCTGGCGCGCATCTCCGAGGTCAGAGAGGTGCTGGAGCCGGAGGCGGCCCGCCTCGCCGCCGAGCGCGCCACCGACGGCGAGCGAGAGCAGCTGGCCGCGCTCGCGGAGGAGATCGGCGGCGGCGGCGACCTGATGGGGCTCGACGAGCGCGTCCACCGCGCGATCTACAAGGCCGCCCACAACGACCTGATGGAGAAGACGCTGAACGAGTACTACGTGCTCGCGCTGCGCATCTGGATGATCGCGCTCGACCGCGCCGAGGACCTCGAGGAGGCGGTCGAGGCGCACCGCGATGTCCTGTCGACGATCGTCCGCGGCAAGGGCGACGACGCGGCCGTGCTCATGCGCGCGCACGTGCAGGACTTCGAGCAGGCGATGCACCGCGTGCTGGTGACCGTATGAAGGTGGTCGTCATCGGCGGCGGCATCGTCGGCAACAGCCTGACCGGCTGGCTCGCCGAGCTCGGTGTCACCGATCTCGTCCAGCTCGACAAGGGCCCGTTCCCGAACCCGGGCGGCTCGACCGGGCACGCGTCGAACTTCATCTTCCCGGTCGACCACTCGAAGGAGATGACGCAGCTCACGCTCGAGTCGATGCGCCAGTACCGCGACGCGGGGACGCTGCACGAGTGCGGGGGCATCGAGGTCGCGCGGACCGAGGAGCGGATGGAGGAGCTGCGCCGGCGGATGGCCTCGGCGAAGTCCTGGGGGATCGAGGACTGCCGCCTCGTGACGCCGGCGGAGATCAAGGAGCTCGTCCCCTTCGTCGACGAGTCGATCCTCCTCGGCGGCTTCTACTGCCCGTCGGTCGCGGTCGTCGACTCGCTCCGTTTCGGGACGGTCATGCGCGAGCGCGCGCAAGCGCTCGGGGCGCAGGTCTTCGCGAACACCGAAGTCACGGGCATCGACGTGGAAGACGCGCATGTGACTCGCGTGCGCACGACGCGCGGCGACTTCGAGGCCGACACGGTCGTGATCGCGTGCGGCGTCTGGAGCCCGCGCATCGCGCGCATGGCGGGAGCGTCCATCCCGCTCACCCCGGCCGTGCACCAGATGATCGACGTCGGGCCGGTGCCGCGCTTCCTCACCTCGAAGACCGCGGTCGACTTCCCGATCGTGCGCGACATGGACACGAACATGTACGAGCGCCAGGACGGGCAGGGCCTCGAGGTTGGCTCGTACGCGCACCGGCCGATCCTCCACGAGCCCGACGACATCCCCTCGATCGAGGAGTCCGCGCTCACGCCGACCGAGCTGCCGTTCACGCAGGAGGACTTCGAGCTGCAGCTCGAGCACGCCCTCCAGCTCGTGCCGGAGGTGCTCGGCGACGAGTCCGTCGGCATCAAGTACGCGATCAACGGCCTGCTCTCGCTCACTCCCGACGGGCTGCCCCTCCTGGGCGAGACGCCCGAGGTGAAGGGGCTCTGGTCGGCGGCCGCCGTGTGGGTGAAGGAAGGCCCGGGCGTCGGCAAGTCGGTCGCCGAGTGGCTCGTCCACGGCGAGCCCGAGATCGACCTGCAGTCGTCCGACGTCGCGCGCTTCTACCCCGAGCAGCGCACGCCCGAGCACATCAAGGGGCGCACGTCGGAGGGCTTCAACAAGACGTACGGGATCGTCCACCCGGCGGAGCAGTGGGAGTCGAACCGCGGCGTGCGCGTGTCGCCGTTCTACGAGCGGGAGAAGGAGCTCGGCGCCGTCTTCTACGAGGCGGCGGCGTGGGAGCGGCCGCACTGGTACGAGTCGAACGCGCACCTCGTCGACGAGTACGGCGTCAATGGCCGCGAGCACGAGTGGGACGCGCGCTGGTGGTCGCCGATCATCAACGCCGAGCACCTCGCCATGCGCGAGCGCGCGGCGATGTTCGACCTCACCGCGTTCTGCGTCTTCGACGTCGTCGGGCCGAACGCGCTCGACGCGGTGCAGATGGTCGCCGCGCGGCAGATGAACGTGGCGAACGGGCGCGTCGTCTACACGCCCGTGCTCGCGCCGCGCGGCGGGTTCAAGTCCGACCTCACGATCATGAAGATGGCCGACGACCGCTTCCGCGTCGTCACGGGTGGCGCGCACGGGATGGCGGACATGAAGTGGTTCGCCGACCACTGCGGGCCCCAAGCGCACATCGAGGATCACACCTCGGCGCACTGCACGATTGGCCTCTGGGGCCCGCGGGCGCGGGACATACTCTCCTCGATCACGAGCGACGACGTCTCGAACGAGGGCTTCCCATTCGCCACGTGGAAGATGGTCGGCATCGATGGGATGGACGTCCTCGCCTCGCGCATCTCGTACGTCGGCGACCTCGGCTGGGAGCTGTACGTGCCATTCGCGCAGGGCGCGAGGCTATGGGACGCGGTTTGGGAAGCGGGACAGCCGCATGGCGTCGTGCCGGCCGGGATCGGCGTCTACGGCACGACCGGCCGGCTCGAGAAGGCGTATCGCGCGTTCGGCTTCGAGCTCGACCAGGACTATGACGTGGTCGAGGCAGACATGGCCTGGTGGAAAGTGAAAGGCGAGGACTTCGTCGGCAAGGAGGCGCACCTCGCCGCCCGCGAGCGCGAACCCGCCGCCGTCTGCTCCACCCTCACCCTGACCGGCAACAAGCGCTTCCCGCTCGGCCGCGAGCCGATCGTGCGCGAGGACGGCTCCCCGCTCGTCGACACGAAAGGGCGCCGCTCGTACGTCACGTCCGCGGGAATGGGGCCGTCGCTGGGCAAGTACATCCTCATGACGTACCTCCCGCCCGGAGACCACGGCCAGCTCTTCGTCCAGTACATGGAGGAACTCCACCCCGTCACGGTCGAGGTTGTGGGCTCGCGGCCGCCGTTCGATCCCGACAACGAGAGA
>DATAMX010000090.1:0-10375 GCA_036260475.1 Gaiellaceae bacterium
CGAGGTCGGCTGGCGCAAACCGCACCCGGCCATCTTCGAGCGCGCGCTCGACGCGCTCGGCGTCGAGCCGTCCGCGACGCTCTTCGTCGGCGACACGCTTGCGACCGACGTCGCCGGCGCCGCAGCGCTCGGCATGCGCACGTGCCTCGCGCTCTGGTTCCGCGCCGACGAGGACGACGACGGCGCACCCGAGCCGGGATTCCGCGCGTTCACCCAGATGGACGTGGTGACCGCGGTCAGCCGGCTAGAGCAAAATTCGTGATCTGTCAAGACTTGCGCGACCCGAAATCCCACACACACAATGGGGGGAGATGAGTGAGCTGACGCTCACCCTCCGGCCCCAGGACGACGTCGAGTGTCGCGCCTGTGGCGTCCACTGCGACAAGGTCGTCTATCCGTCCGCCTGCATCGAGCGCTCCTGCCCGTTCGTCTACGCGTACGAGGAGCACGGCCACACCTTCATGGGCTGCATGCAACGGGTGTACGAGGTCGAGATCGATCTCGCGATGGTTCGCGCGGCAGAGGCGCGCCGCGCCGGCTTCGGCGCCGTGAAGGCGATGCGGAACCCGTTGCCGATGTGCCAGGCGGAGATCGAGCCCTGCTACGAGCAGCGCACCGGCGAGCTCGGCTGCGTCAACCCGGAGTTCAACGAGCTGCCGGCGGGATCGCCGACGTTCCGGGTCTTCGCGCGGCTCTCGTAGGCTCCCCGACCCGACCGAGGGCGAGGACGCCGAGCAGGGGCCCGAGAGCGGCGAGCGCGAACGCCAGCCGCCACGACGAGGCGGCGACGGCGGCGAACGCGGGCGGAGCGGCTGCGACCACCACGCCGAGCAGCGTCTGCTGGAAGCCGAGAGCGGCGCCCGTGCGTGTCGCGCCTGCGGCCTCCGCGGCGGCTGCGAACGCGAGCCCGTTCCAGGCCATGCTGAGCACGCCTGCGACTGCGAACGCGGCGACGAGCGCCGCGAGTGGCGCCTCGGTGAGCGTGGCGACCGCGGCCGTCGCGATTGTGAGCGCGATGCCGATCGCGCGCAGCGGCCGCAGCCGCGTGTGCAACCGGTCGGAGACGCGGCCGGCGCCGATGCGCGCGGCGATGGCGAGGACGTTGATCGCGGCGAGCAGCCCGGCCGCCGCGTGCGTGGACACGTGCCGGTGGTCGTGGAGGAAGAGCACGACGAACCCGGTGATGCCGATCTGCGCCGTGAGGTAGAGGGCGGTCCCTCCGCCGAGCAGCCACATGCGCAGGTCGCGCAGCGGCCGCACGACGTCGTGGAGGTCCGGCTCGCGCGCGGGCCCGCCGCGCATGAACGCGGCGGCGACGATCGCCCCGGCGACGCACGCGCCGCCGAGCGCCAGGAACGCGGGCCGCGTCCCGCCGAGGACGGGGAGGACGGCTGCGCCGAGCGCGCCGCCGATCGGGATCGCCGTCTGCCGGATACCGAGCGCGAGGCCGAGCTCGCCCGAGGGGAACCAGGCCATGATCGCGCGGCCGCTCGCGGCGTTCACGCTCGCACCGAGCGCGCCCGCGGCGATGAGCGCGGCGACGAGCGAACCGAGCCCGCCGGTCTCGGCCGCCCCGCCGAGCGCCACGCCGGCGCCGACGAGCCCGGCGGCGATCACCCAGCGCTCGTCGAACCGGTCGGCGACGAGGCCCCACGGCAGGAGCGTGAACAGCATCCCGATGCCGATCGCCGCGAGCACGAGGCCGGTCTGGCTGAGCGAGAGCCGGTAGTGCGCCCGGATCTCCGGTGCGAGCGCGGGCAGCCCGACCGAGGCGGTCGAGAAGCTCGCCTGGGCGAGCGTCCCGGCCGCCAGGATCACCCAGCGATAGCGCGGGATCGAATCTCCTTCGCCTTGCGGACCTCGTCAGCGTCCGGCCCGTGGTTCTCGGAGCCGGCCGTCTCGATGACCGCCGGGAGATGCTGCAGGCGCGGATTCCCGAGGAAGACGCCGAGCTGCTCGCCGAGGATCCCTTCTCCGATGTTCGCGTGACGGTCGCGGTTCGATCCGAGCGCCATGGAGGAGTCGTTCACGTGCAGCGCGCGCAGCCGGTCGAGCCCGATCGTCGCGTCGACCTCGTCGAGGCACGCGTCGAGCGCACCCGCATCGGCGACGTCGACGCCGGAGGCGTACAGGTGGCACGAGTCGAGACAGAGGCCGAGGCGCGGATGCCGGTCGAGCCGTTCGTACAACGCCGCCAGCTCTTCGATCGAGCGCCCGATCGTCCCGCCGGTGCCGGCGGAGTTCTCCATCAGGAGCCAGGTCTCGTCCGAGCACAGCTCGAGCACCTGCTCCATCGCGGGCACGGCCCGCTCGAGACCGTGCTCGAAGCCCGAGCCGAGATGCGAGCCGACGTGGAAGACGACCGCGTCGGCGCCGATCGCGCACGCGACCTCCATCGTGTTCCGCAGCGCGGCGACCGACTTCTCGTACACCTCGTCGTTCGGGGCGGCGAGGTTGCAGAGATAGAGCGCGTGGCAGAGGACGCCGCCCATCCCGGTCTCCGCGCGGCGCTCACGAAAGCGCTCGAACGTCGCCGGATCGTGGTTCGTCGGCCGCCACATCCTCGGGCTCTGCGTGAAGAGCTGGAGGGAGTCGGCGCCGATCGCGACCGCGCGGTCGACGGCGTTGTGGATGCCGCCGGAAGAGGAGACGTGCGCGCCGATCTCCATCAGCGCAGCCAGGCCTCGAGGCGTGCTGCCTCGTCGTCGACGTCGCGGCGCACGGCGCGCGGCAGCGGCTCGAACGGCTCGACGCGCACGCGTCCATTCTCGACCTCCCAGGTGCCGGCGACGAAGCCGTCGACGAGGAGCGTCGACTTCACCCAGCCGCCGTCGATGACGAGCCCCCGATGCTCGTCTGCGATGACGCGCCGGCGGTCCTTGTGCGAGAGGAGGAGGTTGTCGAAACGAGGCATGAGGCGCACGGGCGCGTGCGCGTCCGCGGACGGGAGCGGAGCCCGGGGCACGTCGAGCAGCTCCCGTCCCTGCTCGTCCCGGAAGCGCCGCAGCGGCTCGAGTGCATCGAGCGCCGACGCGACGTCGCCTGCACGAAGGCCGGACCACACACCGACGTCGGCCCGCGTCGCCGGACCGAATGCAGCGAGGTACCGCCTGACGAGCTCGACGCGCGCGCGGCGCGCATCGGGGCGCATGACATCCATCGTCATGTATCTCGTCGTCCCCCGCGCGCGCCACAGCCCGGATTCGGGCGCATGTGTCAGGCGCGCGTTCGTCCGCAGCGCGTACCAGACGGCGTCCGCGCTCCGTATGTCGACGGCGTGCTCCCGCTCGAGGAACTCCGTGATCTCCGCGCGGCTTCGCGGCGCGCTTCCGAAGGCGCGGACGGCGTCGTGCAGCCGGTCGCCGAGTGCCGCGGCCTCGGCCTCGAGCCAGGGAGGTCGCGCGACGGCCATGCCGAACAGCCCGTAGTCCGCCAGGCTGACGAGATGGATCGTCCCGCGCATCAGGACGGCGCGCACGATTCGACGCGCGAGCAGCGCCTTCTCCAGAGCATCGCGCCGGAAGCCCTCGGTGCGCGTCCACAGCCCGACGTACGGCGCGGGTGCCCATTGCGCCTGCAACCCGGCGACGCGCTCGAGCGCGGCGGCCGGTGAGAGCCGCTTCCGCTCGAGCAGAAGCTGCCGCGCCAGGGTCGCGCGGTTGAGCTCGCGCAAGGTCAGTACGCGCATCGGAAGAACTCGACGGAGCGGCCGGTGAGGACGGCGAACTCGGCGGGCTCGGACATCACCGCACCGGGATTCACGTACAGCGCGGCGCCGACGGAGCGCGTCCACTGCCGATGCGTGTGGCCGCCCGCGAGGATGTCGAAGCCGGCGACGCGCCAGGCGGAGTCGTCGTCGGTCTCGGGCAGCAACACGTCGTCGTATGAGCGCGGCGAGCCGTGGAACGCGAGCAGCGAGCCGAGCTCGATCGTCCGCCGAAAGGATCGGATCCGGTCGAGGTGGCCGGCGTCGAGCTGCTCGAGCGTCCACGTGCGCTTCTCGAGCTGTGCTTCCGTGATCGGCTCCGGCGAATCGGCCGGCACCTCGATCAGGAAGTCGTCCGCGTTCCCGAGCACCACCGGCCAGCCGAGCTCGGCGAGACGGTCCAGCACCTGCCGCGGCTCGTCGCCGCCCTGTACAGCGTCGCCGAGGCAGACGGCGCGATCGATGCCGAGCCGATGGAGCTCGGCGACGACCGCTGCGAACGCGCGGTCGTTCCCATGGATGTCGGAGACGAGCGCGAGCGGCACCGCTCTACGATAAGCAGACCGTGAGCGTCCGCGTCCGCATGGCACCGAGCCCGACCGGCTACCTGCACGTCGGCGGCGTGCGAACGTTCCTCTTCAACTGGTTGTTCGCGCGCCACGAAGGCGGCGAGTTCCGGCTCCGGATCGAGAACACCGACACCTCCCGCGAGGTCGCCGAGGCCGTCGACCAGATCCAGGACTCGCTGCGCTGGCTCGGGCTCGACTGGGACGGCGAGGTGACGTTCCAGCTCGACCGAATGGACGACTGCAGGCGCGTGGCCGACCAGCTCCTCGCCGAGGGCAAGGCGTATGAGGACGAGGGGGCAATCCGCTTCCGCATGCCGGACGGCGGGACGACGGGGTGGGACGACGTCGTTCGCGGGCGGGTCGAGGTCCCGAATGAGACGATCGAGGACCTCGTGCTCGTGCGCTCCGACGGCCGGCCGACGTACAACTTCGCGTCGCCGATGGAGGACGTGTGGGACGGGATCACGCACGTGATCCGAGCCGAGGACCACATCTCCAACACGCCGAAGCAGATCAACATCATCCGTGCGATCGGCGCCGCGCTCCCCGTGTATGCGCACGTCCCGAACGTGAACGGCGCCGACGGCAAGAAGCTGTCGAAGCGCCACGGCGACACCGGCGTCGAGGAGTTTCGCAAGGCCGGCTACCTCCCCGACGCGCTGATCAACTTCCTCGCTCTGCTCGGATGGGCGCCCGACGGCGAGACGACGATCATGAGCCGCGACGAGCTCGTCCGGCGGTTCACGCTCGAGCGCGTCAGCCCGAGTCCGGCGCAGTTCGACTACGCGAAGCTCGACTGGATGAACGGCATGTATCTGCGCGCGCTTCCGCCGGACGACTTCGCGCACCGCCTCATCCTCTGGCTCGGCGAGCAGGGCTATGCGTGGGACGCGGAGCTCGTCCGCAAGGCCGCGCCGCTCGTCCAGGAGAAGATCGCGCGGTTGGGCGAGTTCCCCGACTACGCGCGCTTCCTCTTCGAGGATGTGGAGGCGAGCGTGGACGGCGGCGCCGAGGTGGTCGCGGCCGCGCGCGACGCGCTCGAGGAGCTCGAGCCGTTCACCGCACAGGCGATCGAGGCGGCGCTTCGCGGAGTTGTCGAGGGGCTCGGCTTGAAGCCGCGGCAGGGCTTCCAGCCCATTCGCGTCGCGGTCACGGGATCGACGATCTCGCCGGGACTGTTCGAGAGCATCGAGCTGCTCGGGCGCGAGACGACGCTGCGGCGCCTCAGCGTGGCCGCCGCGTAGGGAGTGGCCGCGGCCGCGCCAGCGGGTCGAGCGCGCGCTGGAACACCCGCCACGCGTACCGCCTGAACTGCGGCGTCGGCGCCGGCAGATCGTCCTTTGTCGCCTCGCTCCCCCGGTCCACGGGCTGCCACCTGTCGCCCGTTCCCGTATGCATGACCAAGAGGGAAACGGCTCCCTCCCGGGCTGGGATACGGGATCGCGGATATCTTCCCCGCGTGGATCGCCAGGCCGTGCTCGTCGTCGACGACGAGCCGTCGATTCGGCTGCTGTGCCGGATCAATCTCGAGCTCGAGGGCTTCGACGTTCTCGAGGCGGGGACGCTCGCCGAGGCGCGGGCAGCCGTCTCTTCCCACGACGTGAGCGTCGTGCTCCTCGACCTCCGCATCGGCCGGGAGACCGGCGGCGACCTCGTCCAGGAGCTGCGCGATCGGCGGCCGCCCGTGCCCGTCGCACTCGTGACCGGCTCGGCTGACGTCACTCCGACCGACCACGGCCTCGCCGATGCCTATCTGCAGAAACCCTTCACGATCGAGGCGCTCTTGACGACCGTCCACCGGCTCGCCGCTCGCTAGGCTGCGCCCTATGTCGACGACCGCCGTTCGCACACCGGCCGAATACGAGTCGCGCCTGCGCGACTACTACTACGAGCGCGCCGAGGAGGGCCGCGCGGTTCGCGTCGGCGAGAAGGAGGTCTCGGAGCAGGCGGCCATCGTCGCCCGCTACGACGACCTGTTCTCGCGCGCACAGCTCGAGTCGCTCCGCGAGGCGGAGGGCGACGCGCAGGGCGACGATCGCGAGCGCCTCTACCGTCTGCGGAAGACGTGCGAGGGCGGGATCATCTCCGCCGAGCTCGCCGACAAGCAGGACGCGCTCGAGAACGCGCTCATCGCCGCGCGGGTCACGTTCAAGGGCGAGAAGATGCCGCTGCGCGCCGCGCAGGCGCGCCTCGCGATCCTCGACGAGTACGCCGACCGCGAAGAGCTCGGCAACCTCGAGCGGACGGAGTCGGCGAAGCTCAATCCGGATCGACTCGAGCTGCTCGCCGCCGTCGAGGAGCTCGACGCATCCGTCAGCGGGGAGCCCGACCCCATTGCGCGGGCCGAGGAGGAGAAGGCGATCTCGCTGCGCGACCTCGAGCGCGCGCTCGTCGCCGCCTCCGACGCGACGACCGAGCCGTACGCGGTCATGCGCGAGCGCTGGTTCGACCGGATCCTCGGCTCCGGACGCGACGCGATGCCGACGAGCGGTCATGTCGCCTACGTCCGGCGCCTCTCGCCGCTCGAGTCGACGTACACGAAGGAGCGCGCAACAGCGGTCTGCCTGGAGACGACCTCCGCGCTCGGCTTCGACCTCACCGCCATTCCGAACATCCGTCTCGATCTCGAGGACCGGCCGCAGAAGAATCCACGCGCCTGCGTCATCGCCTCCGACCCGCCGGACGTCGTGCACCTGATCACGCTCGCGCAGGGCGGCCTCGCCGACTACCAGGCGTTCATGCACGAGGCGGGCCACGCGCTCCATTACGCAGGCGTCGACCCGCGGCTCCCGTTCACGTTCCGCGCCATCTCGCGCGACCACGCGCTGACGGAGATCTACTCGTACATCTTCGAGGCGATCACGCGCGAGCCCGGTTGGCACGCGCTCCACTTCGGGCTCCCCGACAAGCAGGCGGAGGAGAACGCCGAGGGGACGCTGTTCCTCGAGGCGCTGCTGTACCGGCGGTACACGGCGAAGCTGCGGTACGAGCTCGGCTTCTGGTCGAGCTTCGCCGAGGAGAAAGGCTCGTCGTCGCGCGACTACGCGCCGCTCCTGACGGAGGCGACCGGCGTGCGCTACGACCCGCGCAACTATCTCTCCGACATGGACGGCGGGTTCTACTCCGCCGACTACCTCCGCGCGTGGATCCGCTCGGCGCAGCTACGAGCGCACCTCGTGCGCGAGGTGGGCGAGGACTGGTGGCGGAGCGCGAAGACCGGCGAGATCCTGCGCGACCTGTTCGCGGAGGGGACCAAACCGACGAGCGAGGAGATCGCGACGCGTCTCGGCTTCGACGCGCTCGACACGGGCCCGCTCGTGGCGGATCTCTCCGGGCTCGCCTAGAGCGCGTCGCCGTTCTTGCGGATGAGCTCGTCGAGCTCGATGCCGACGAGCAGGATGGTCGCGCCCACGAACAGGTATGTCGTCAGGAAGTAGACGCTGAGCAGGCTGAGCGCCGCGCTGCGATAGCTCGCGAAGCTCAGGTACTCGCCGAAGACGAGGGACTGCGCGATCCACCCGACGACGACGAGCGCAGCGCCGGCGCTCGCCCAGCGCGTCGGCCGCGGTCTCGGAGGTGCGTAGCGGACGAGCAGGCCGAACGCGAGGCCGATGAGGATTGCGGCGATGAGCCACCGGCAGAGCGTGTACGGGATGCTCCACCCGCCGTGGACGGCGGTGCGCGCCGCCGTTCCGAGCAACGTCGCGCCGACCAGCGCAGCCGTCAGCACGAACGAGATCCCGAACGAGATCGGCGTGCGTTCCTTCCACGTGCGTCCGTCCTTCTGTCCGTAGATCCCCGAGATGGCGGCCGTGCACGTGCTCACGACGCCGGCGAGCTGGAGGACGACGATCACGGTCGCGAGTGCGATCAGGCCGACGGAGCTCGTGTGGAAGATCTTCTCGACGACCGCGTTCATGCCGGCGTAGACGTCGGGCAGCACCTTCCGCTTGACGTGCGGCCCGATCTGCCGCGTCCAGACGTCGGTGCGCCCGATCTCGCCGAGCACCGCGACGGCGAGGAGGACGAGTGCGACGAGCGCGACGAGCGCGCGGAACGCGATCGCGCTCGCGTAGGTGACGAGGTTGTGCCTCCGGAAGAGCTCGACCCAGAGATCGACGAGCTTCCGGAAGCTCCGAGTGCGTCCGCCGCGCCGTGGCATGGCAGGACAACGGTTCGGAAGCGGCCCTTCGTTACGCCTGAGCCGCCTCGCGCCAGGCTGCCCGCAGTCGGTCGCGGTAGCCGAGCCAGAGGACGGCGGTGACGAGCAGGAGCACGATCTCGTCGAACGGTCCGGGGATCGGGGCGATGCCGACGGCGGCGAGCGCCCGCAGCCAGCGCGGGAGGCCGCCGTCTCGCAGGACGAGCCGCACTGCGCGGGCGATCCTGCGGAGTGAATCGACGGGATGAATCACCCGATGGGCGATGGGTGAAGTGACACGCTCATCCGATCATGTGTGGGCGGATGGTCCATCTCTCGAATCTTCTCTCCGTCACGGTGCTCTTCTACGCGGCGGTCACACGCGGGGCGCTGACGGTGGCGTGGGCGCTCGGCCGCATCACGCGCCGGGCCTAGAACGTTTTCGGCGGAGCGGCCGGTCGGGCTCACTGCTTCGTGAGCAGCGCGTGGATCTGCTTGCTCAGCTCGGCGACCTGCTCGGTGAGTTGCTTGTCCTCCGCGGTGAGCTCGGTGTTCGATTGGAGCAGCTCGAGGATCTTGTCGGTCTCGACCTTGGCGGCTCGCTCGAGGCGGGTGTGGCTCTTCTCGACCCGCTCGGAGTGCAGCTTGTCCCGGTCTGCCTGGCGGGTCTGGGCGAGCAGGATGAGCGGTGCCGCATAGGCGGCCTGGAGCGAGAAGAGGAGGTTCAGCGCGATGAATGGGTACAGGTCCCAGGCGAAGCCGGCGTGGAGCTGCGTCGAGTTGAGCACGACCCAGGCGGCGACCGCGACGGTTTGGCCGAGGATGTATTGCGGCGTGCCGAAGAACCTGGCAGCGCTCTCGGCGATCCGCCCGAAGGAGTCGTTGCCGAAGGCGCCGCGCAGTTGCGCCCGGTGATGCTCTTCGGCGACCGCGTGGCCTACGTGCTCCGTGGGCATCTCGCGGCGTAGTTCTTGGCTTTTCAGCCCGTTCCTCCGGAGTCCCACGGCTATGTCTCGCCTCCGTGAGGCGGCGTTCGGCTGGCCGCCCGGCCCAGCATGATCGAGCCGTGCGTGCCCGCTGGCCCTTCCTGATCGCCGTCGCCTCGGCCGGTGTGCTGATCGCCGTTGCAGAGAACGCTCATTCCAGCGACTGTCAGCGCCAAATACCGCACTGGGCTTACGCGTCACCTGGATCCTCGGGCCAGTCAGCGTCATCGCGGTGGTCGTCGGAGTTGCGATCTACAGCTACCGCACCGAGAGGTTGTTTGTCGGAGCGATCGTTCTCGGGCTGATCGTCGGCGCCATCTGGTTCGTTGCGGGCGCCTACACATTGTTCGCCATCGTGGCGAATGGCTGCCTCAGCTGACCAAGGCTGGGTCAGACTGACGCCCTACCGGAGCGTGGTCAAAGTGAAAGCCCCGCCGATAGCAGGGCTTTCGAAAGAGGCGCATACGGGATTCGAACCCGTGCCGCCGCCGTGAGAGGGCGGTGTCCTAGGCCACTAGACGAATGCGCCCCGAACCGGCGGTTAGTGTAGCCGCGCCCCGGGGCACAGAGCAGGCATGTTCGGCCGCTGGATGAAGCGGGGCGGGAAGCACCGCGCGGCGAAGCAGCAGGGCGACGTGCACGCGCTCGACCGCGCAGGCGACCCGCGCGGCGGCGAGCAGAGCCCGAACTACCGATTCGCGCGGCCGGACGACATCGTTGAGGAGGACGGCACGGCGATGGCCGGCCCGGGCGGCTCGCCCGAGGATCCGCTCGACACCGAAGCGCGTCGCGAGCGCGACCGCGCCTCTTAGCTCCGCCGCGCGAGCGTCACCGCGACGCCCACCACGGCCACTGCGGACGCGGCGCCGACCACAGTCCACGCGAGCCCCGAGCCGGCCGGCGCGGATGCGAGCGCGACGACGAGTGCGGCGACGGCGAGCGAGCCGAACGCGAGCGCCCCGAGCGCGACCGC
>DATAMX010000122.1:0-6542 GCA_036260475.1 Gaiellaceae bacterium
TGCTCGATCTCGTCGCGCAGCTCGGCATTGACGTCGTGGACGTCCCGCACGCGTTCGAACGACGGATCGCCGAGCGGCACGCACAACACCTTCTCGTCCGGGCCCTTCTCGTCGCTCATGTGGAAGACCCCGATGGGGCGAACGCGGATGCGGCAGCCGGGGAACGTCGGCTCTGCGACGAGCACGAGCGCGTCGAGCGGATCGCCGTCCTCGGCCAGCGTTCCTTCGAGGTAGCCGTAGTCGGCGGGATACGTCATCGAGGTGAAGAGGCGGCGATCGAGGACGATGCCGCCCAGGTCTTCATCCCACTCGTACTTGTTGCGAGACCCCGATGGGATCTCGACGAAGACGACGGCCTCGTCCTTCACGCGCGGACGGTCGCCGGCGCGAGCGCGTGCTCGAGGTCGAGGATGAGGTCCTCGGCCGACTCGATCCCGACGGAGAGGCGAACGAGGTTGGCAGGCGCTGCGAAGGGCGCGCTCGCGGTGGCGGCGTGCGTCATGCGCGCGGGAACCTCGATGAGGCTCTCGACGCCGCCGAGCGACTCCGCAAGCTGGAACAGCTTCGTGCGCGTCACGAGCTCGGCGGCCGCCTCGGGCGACTCGGCGAGGAACGACACCATGCCGCCGAAGTCGCGCATCTGCCGCGCGGCGATCGCGTGGCCGGGATGGTTCGGAAGGCCGGGGTAGTAGACGTGCTCGACGCCGCCGCGTCTCTGCAGCCAGACGGCGATCGCCATCGCGTTCTCGCAGTGCTTCTCCATGCGCAGCGCGAGCGTCTTCACGCCGCGCAGCACGAGCCAGCAGTCGAACGGCCCCGGGACGGCACCGAGCGACTTCTGCAGGAAGTACAGGCGCTCCGCGATGGTCGGGTCGTTCGTCGCCGCGAAGCCGCCGATCACATCGGAGTGGCCCCCGAGGTACTTCGTCGTCGAGTGCACGACGACGTCGGCGCCGAGCTCGAGCGGCCGCTGGAGATACGGCGTCGCGAACGTGTTGTCGACGACGAGCATCGCGCCCGCTGCGTGCGCGGCGTCCGCGGCGGCCTGGATGTCGACGACGTTCAGCAGCGGGTTCGACGGAGACTCGATCCAGACCATGCGCGTGTTGTCGTCGAGATGGTCGGCGAGATTCCCGAACTCTTCGGCCGGGACGTAGTCGAAGACGTAGCCCTTCGGCTCGTACACCTGGGAGGTCATCCGGTACACGCCGCCGTACACGTCGGCAATGAGGACGACGCGCTCGCCGGGGTCGACGAGGTGCATCAGCGTGGTCGTCGCCCCGAGGCCGGAGGAGAACGCGATCCCGTGCTCGGCCGACTCGAGCGACGCGAGGCACTGCTGCAGCGCCGTGCGCGTCGGGTTGTTCACGCGGGCGTAGTCGTAGCCCTTGTGCTCGCCGACCGCGTCCTGGACGAACGTCGACGTCTGGTAGATCGGCGTGATGATCGAGCCGGTCGCCGGATCGGGCTCCTGGCCCTCGTGGATGGCGCGCGTCGCGAAGTCCATCAGGTCGATGCTAACCAGCGGGCGAGGTCGCGCAGCGGCTTCGTCACCGAGAAGGGCTTGCCCTCCCACCAGATTCCGGTCGCCGCGAGCTTGCGGGCCTTCCGGTCCCACACGGGCTCGATGCGGCCGACGAGCCGATCGCCGCGGAGGATGGGGAGGACGTAGTAGCCGTACTCCCGCTTCAGCTTCGGGACGTACATCTCGAGCCGGTAGTAGAAGCCCCACAGCGCCTCCGTCCGCGCTCGGTCGTGCACGAGCCGGTCGAACGGCGAGAGGAACGTGACGCGATTCGGGACCGGCCCGTCGGTCGCGTCCGGGTGCGCGAGCAGCTTGCCGCGCTCGAGCTTCACGCCGAGTGCGCGGAACCTCTTCTCGTTCCACAGCGCCTCGGCCTCACGCAGGGGCATGGTCTCCGTCTTCGGATAGACGCGCTCGGCCAAGTCCCACACACGTTGCTTCCCGCGGCGGCCGGCGACCGCGACGAGGCCGCGGTTCGAGAGCACCTCGAGCATCAGGCCCATCTGGCGCGCGCCCCACCAGTCGTGCCGCTCGGCGCCGTGGCGGGTGTGGTGGGTCTCGATCTCGCGCGAGAGCAGCGGCCCGCGCTGCTCGAGCTCGCGCATGACGTAGCGCCGGAAGCCCGCGTTCTCCTTCAGCCACTCGTTGCCGCGGCGCGATCCTCGCCGCATGAATGCCCGCAGCATCGGGAGGTCCTCGATCGGATAGATGAACGCACGCCACTCGACGAGCTCGCGCTCTTTCCAGAGCAGCCGGTCGAGCTCGGCGCGGTCGTACGAGCCGATCCGGCTCCAGAGGACGAGGTATTGCGGCGGGGCGACGCTCGAGATCGGGTCGATCTGGAGGTAGCCCAGCCGGCGCACGGTGTCGAGCGTGTTCGAGGCAGTGCCATCGAGCAACTGGGCGTGCACCGCGATGCGGCGCGCTTCTGCAACGCTGACCTCGATGGGCTTCACCGCGTTCGTTCTACATCACCTGCCACCCGCTCCGGCGCGGGTGCTCGAGGTCGGCTGCGGCGATCGCGGCGGCGTCGTGCCGGCGCTCGTCGACGCGGGCTACGACGCGATCGGGGTCGATCCGCGGGCTCCGGCGGGGCCGCGCTTTCGCCCGGTCGACTTTCGCGATGTCGAGGGGGAGTTCGACGCCGTCGTCGCGGGGCGCGTCATCCATCACCTCGATCCGCTCGACGATGCGGTCGCGCACCTCGCGGCCCTGGCTCCGCTTCTCGTGGTCGGCGAGTTCGCGTGGGACCTGATCGATCCCGAGCTACAGGCCTGGTACGAGGCCGAGCGCGCTGCGCGTCCAGACGCAGTGGGTCCCCCGACGCTCGAGGAGTGGCGGTGGCGGCATCCGGGCCTGCACCCACACGACGTCCTGCTCGAGGCGCTGCGCGCGCGATACGACGAGCGCGTGCTCGAGTGGGTTCCCTATTTCCACCACTGGCTCGGCGACGTCGAGTCGCCGGACCGGATCGGCTACCGCTGGGTCGGGACGAGCACGTCGACGACGCGGACCTCGGCGTCGTCGCGGTAGGCCGCGCCGAGCTTCGTCTCGAGGATCTGCGTCAGCTCGCCGGACTCGGCCAGCTCCTGCGCGATGTCGGCGCCGCCGATCAGCTCGCCGCCGACGAAGACCTGGGGGATCGTCGGCCAGCCCGAGAGTGCGGACAGCTCCTGCCGGATCGCCGGGTCCGGAAGGACGTCGACCGCGGTGACGGGGGCGCCCGCCTCGCGGAGCGCGCGCAGCGCGCGGTCGGAGTTGCCGCACATGACCATCTGCGGCGTCCCCTTCATGAACAGCGTGACCGGCTCCTGTGCGATCACGTCCTTGATCCGATCCGACAGCTCGCTCATCCCGTTGCCTCCCTCGTCTTGATCCGAAGCTCGTGAATGGTGCCGTCGCGCAGCGGCTCGGAGAGCGCCTCGTTCACGAGACGATGCTGCTCGAGCAGCGGCAGCCCCGCGAAGCGGCTGCTCGCGACGGTCACCTGGAAATGGTCGCCGCCGCCCGTCCGGTCCTCGACCGACAGCTCCTTCGCGTCGGGAAAGGCGTCGCGGAGCAGGGACTCGAGACGGTCGGCAGCCACGGAGCCATCGTACGCACGGGTCCGTACTCTGTGACGCCATGGAGCTCGGCCTCTTCCCGCTCGGCATCGTCCTTCTCCCCACCGAGCGCGTGCCCCTCCACATCTTCGAGCCGCGCTACCGGGAGCTGATCGGCGAGTGCATCGCCGAGGAGCGCGAGTTCGGGCTCGTCTTCGCGGACGAGAACGGCGTGCGCGAGCTCGGCACCCGCGCACGCGTGGACGAGGTGCTGGAGCAGTTCGACGACGGCCGCATGAACATCGTCGTCGAGGGCGGCGAGCGCTTCCGGGTCGAGAGCCTGACGCGCGGCCGGCCGTTCATGACCGCCGAGGTCGCTCCGGTCGGCGACGACGGTGTGGAGCCGCAGCCGGACGCGGTCGCCCGCGCGACGGCGTCGTTCCGCGCCCTCGCGGCCGCCGCCGAGGCCGAGGCCGGCGAGCTGGACGAGGATGCCGAACAGCTGTCGTTCCGGCTCGCGGCCCAGGTCGAGCTCGCGCCGGAGTCGAAGCAGGAGCTGCTCGAGCTGCGCTCGGAGCAGCGCCGGCTGGAGATGGTCGCGGATCTCCTCGACGGTGTCCGCGCCGTCCTGATCGCGACGCGGGAGCTGGGCGAGCGCGCGAAGAAGAACGGGTCACGTCTGTCGTAGGACGGTCTGGGGAGACGGAACGGCGGCCCTCGCGGCATGAGTGGCCGCGAGTGTCGCGACTTCCTCGAAATCCCGTTACGGGGACTGTCCCCGGGAGGTCTTGGCTAGCGCCGGTGCGCGAGGAACTCGAGCAGGTCGGAGCGCGTGAGCACGCCGACCGGCTTCCCATCGCGCGCGACCACCACCGCGTTCGTTCCCCCCTGCAGCGTTCCGAAGACCTCGTCCATCGTCGCCGACGCGTCGATCGCCGCGAGCGGCGGTTGCATCGCGGAGGCGACGTCCTCGTGCAGCACGTCGGGATTGACGAACACGCGCTCGAGCAGCGCGCGGTCCTGCAGCGAGCCGATCACATCCGCGAGCGACTCGCACTCGCCGTCGCGCACGACCGGGAGCTGGGAGATGCTGTAGCGCTGCATCGTGTCGATTCCCTCGCCGACCTTCTGGTGCGCGGAGATCGTGACGAGCGCGGGGATCTCGCCGCCGTGCTTCGCAACGAGCACCTCCTCGACCGTCGGCAGCGGCGCCTGCCGCTCGAGGAAGCCGTGCTCGAGCATCCAGTTGTCGTCGTAGAACTTCGACAGGTAGTTGCGTCCGGAATCCGGCACGAGCATCAGCACGCGCTTGCCCGGGCCGAGGCGCCGCGCGACCGCATCGGCGGCGACCAGCGTCGTCCCGGCTGAGCCGCCGGCGAGGATCCCTTCCTCGCGCGCGAGCCGTCGCGCCCAGACGAACGAGTCGCGATCGCCGACGCGGATCCACTCGTCCACGACCTTCGGGTCCATCGTCTCCGGCCACGTGTCCTTGCCGATGCCCTCGACGAGGTACGGGTGGACGTCGCGCTCGGCCTTCGCGGTGTACACCGAACCTTCCGGATCGGCGCCGACGATGAGCACCTCCGGCTTCCGTTCCTTGAAGTAGCGGCCGACGCCGCTGATCGTGCCGCCGGTCCCGACCGAGATGACGAGCGCGTCGATCTCGCCGCTCGTCTGCTCCCAGATCTCCGGCCCCGTGACGTTGTAGTGCGCCTCGGGGTTGTTCATGTTCGAATACTGGTCGGGCTTGTAGCCCCCGGGGATCTCCTCGGCCAGCCGGTCCGAGACGGAGTAGTAGCTCTCCGGCGAGTCGTGGTCGACCGCCGTCGGGGTGATGACGACCTCGGCGCCGTACGCGCGCAGGAGCGCGATCTTCTCCTGGCTCATCTTGTCCGGCATGACGAAGATGCAGCGGTAGCCCTTGACGGCTGCAGCGATGGCGAGGCCGACGCCGGTGTTGCCCGAGGTGGGCTCGACGATCGTGCCGCCGGGGCGGAGCTTTCCCTCGCGCTCGGCGGCTTCGATCATCGGCAGGCCGATACGGTCCTTCACCGAGCCGCCCGGGTTCAGGTACTCGAGCTTCGCAAGGATCTCCGCGCCACCGGGCGGACTGAGCTTCTCGAGCCGGATGATCGGCGTCGCCCCGACGAGCTCGAGAATGGTTGGATACCGGTCAGGCATCGGCGAAAGGCTAGTCCATGAAGATCACGGTCATCGGCCGGGGCAACGTCGGCGGAGGTCTCGCACAACGCTGGCGCGCCGCCGGCCACGACGTTCAGGAGCTCGGTCGGGACGGTGGGGATGCCTCCGACGCCGAGGTCGTCGTCGTCGCGGTGCCGTGGGCGGAGATCGGCAACGCGCTCGCCCGGGTGACGGGACTGCACGGCAAGGTCACGATCGACGCGACGAATGCATACGGCGGCCGCAACGAGGAGTTCGACTCGCTCGCGCACTGGGTGAAGTCGATCGTCGGCGGGCCGACCGCGAAGTCGTTCAACCTCAACTTCGCCAACATCTACGACAAGATCGACGAGCAGCGCGCGCCGCCGGGCAACCTGTACGCGGCGGAAGACGATGCCCGCGACGTCGCGGAGCAGCTCATCCGCGACGCCGGTTACGACCCGATCTCGGCCGGCGGTCTCGACCAGGCGCGGACGCTGGAGGATGCGCTCGGGCTCGTCTTCGCCGTCAACCAGGCCGGGCTCGGGCCGTACTTCTACCGCTTCGCGCAGCCGGGCGAGCTCTAGCTCAGCACCGCCTCGGCCTCCATCACCTCCGCGTCGCGCACGAGCACGAGCGCGGCGACGATTCCCGCGGCGGAGATTCCCGCCACCACCCAGAACGCCAGGGAGTAGCCGCTCGTCAGCGCGGCCGCCTGCGAATGCCCCGTGTGCAGGAGGTGCGTCGCCCGTGAGATCGCGACGGTCGATGCCACGGCGACGCCGATCGCGCCGCCGACCTGCTGCGACGTGTTC
>DATAMX010000147.1:0-40645 GCA_036260475.1 Gaiellaceae bacterium
AACGGATCGAGCACGTGCCCGCCGGCCGGCAGGTACCGGTCGAGCAGCACCTCGACGAGCTGCGGGATGAACTTCCCGTGGTACGGGTGGAGCCGGTGGACGTGCTTCGTGCGCACGTGCTCGGGCAGCGCGCTCTCCGACCAGGAGAGCTCCAGGTCCAGCGCCGAGTACAGCTCCTCCTGCGAGACGGCCACGAAGCGAGGACTTCGCTAGTCGGCCAGCCACCCCTGCTTGTACGGCACCTTCGGGAACTCGATCCCGGCGTACGCCTCCTTCGCGCTGGAGGTCTCCTCGGCCACTCCGGCGCCGTGCTTCTGCGCCACCGGGTCGGCCGGATAGAGGACGCCGCGCTCTCCGGTGCGGGAGCCGACCGCGAGCACGAGGGACGGCCCGTCGCCCGCCCCGACGATCGCGTGTGCGACGCCGGCGGGACAGTGGAAGAGATCCCACTTCTTCAATGTCCGCTCCTCGCCCTCGACGATGAGGAGGCACTCTCCCTCGAGCACGAGGAAGTCCTCCTGGGCGGGCTCGCGGTGATACATCGTCATCGGCTCGCCCGGCTGCATGAGGTTGAGGTTGATCCCGAGCTCGGGGAACCGCTCGCCCTCCCGCTGCCAGTCGCAGAACTTCCCGAGCCGGCAATCGATCCATTCGGCATCGCGCGCGTTCTGCACGAACCAGTCCACGACGTGATCCTAGAAGGCGTCGGGGATCCTGCGCAGCCGGCCCTCCCACACGGTGACGACGTCGAAGGCGATGTCGAGACCGCGCAGCTCCGGATGCGACGCGAGCCACGCGGAGGCGGCACGGCGCACACGACGCTGTTTCTCATCCGTCACCATCTCGGCGGGATCACCCCAGCCGGTCCCGCCCTTCTCCTTCACCTCGACGAAGCGCAGCTGCCTGCCCCGGCGGGCGACGAGATCGATCTCGTTGCGCCCGGCCCGCACGTTCGCACCGAGGATGCGCCACCCGCGCAGCCGGTACCAGCGCGCTGCGCGGCGCTCCGCGGCGTTAGCGATAGCAGAGCGCCTGGAACGACAGGCGGTGCACGGCGGACGGCCCGCGCTCGCGCACGACGGCCGAATGTCCCGGCGTGATGTACCCGACGTGCTGCGCGAACCCGTAGGCGGGATAGAGCGCGTCGAGCCGGTGCATGAGACGGTCGCGCGTCACCTTCGCGACGATCGACGCAGCAGCGATCGCGGCGCTCTTCTCGTCCCCGTCGACGACGGCGGTGTGCTCGGGCGCGAGCGGGCCGAGCCGGAAGCCGTCGACGAGGCACGCCTCCGCCGGCGGCGACAGCGCGTGCAGCATCGCGCGCAGCCCCGCGAGGTTCGACTTGTGCAGGCCGTTGCGGTCGATGTCGCCTGCTGGGATCGCGCGCACGACGACCTTCTCCGCGCAGCCGAGCACGGCGTGGAAGAGCTCCTCGCGCCGATCCTCGGAGCACTGCTTCGAGTCGTTCAGGTACGTCAGCGGCCGGACGCGATGCTCCTTGAGCGCCGCGTAGTCGAGGAGAACGCCGGCGACGACGAGCGGTCCCGCGAGCGATCCGCGCCCCGCCTCGTCGACACCGGCGACGTAACGCGCGCCGAGCTTCCGGTCGAATCGCAGGAGCCGCTGGCCGGTCCGCTTCACAGCGGCGAGAGTACCGCGCTACTCGGGCGTTGCGACAGTGTCTTCTTCGGCCACCGGAGCCTCTTCCACCTCGGGCTCCTCTGCGACCGGCACGTCTTCTTCGACCAGAGGCTCCTCGAGGACGACCTCCGGCTTCGCGCCGCTGTAGCGCTGCTCGCGGACGCGCGCCTTCTTGCCGACGCGGCCGCGGAGGTAGTAGAGCTTGGCCCGGTTGACGTCGCCGATGGCGGCCACGTCGATCTTCTCGATCTTGGGCGAGTGCAGCGGGAACGTGCGCTCCACGCCCACGCCGAACGACTGCTTGCGGACGGTGAACGTCTCGCGCGCGCCGGAGCCCTGGCGCTTGATGACGATGCCCTCGAACACCTGCACGCGGCGGCGCTGGCCCTCGATCACCTGAAAGTGCACGCGCACCGTGTCGCCCGCCTTGAAGCGGGGCACCTTGCGCAGCTGGGCGCGCTCGATCGAGTCGATGACGTTGCTCATGGGAAAGGCGGCCCGCAGGCCGGAGGGCAGGTTAGCGAAATTGGCTCTTCTCCGGGTGTCAGGTGTCTGACACCGGTCCGCTCACTTCTCGGGCGCGATGAGCGCCTGGAGCGCCTCTTTCCCGCCCTGCAGCACGGGATCGCCGTGCGCGAGCAGGATGCGCTCCACCGGCAGGTCGAGCAGCGGGAGCAGCGACTTCACGAGCTTCTTCGTCGTGGAGCCCTCGAGCCAGCTCTCGGGGGCGAGCCGGAGCGGCTCCGAGGTCGCGTGCGGCTTCGCCCCTGCCCCGAGGAGCACGTCCCCGACCACGAGCGCCTTCTGCTGGGGAAGCCAGTACACGACCTCGCCCTCCCGGGCGGTCGCGAATGCCTTGATCCCGCCCGGCAGCCCCGGATCGGCCTCGAACGGGTCGGTGACGACCACGCCGCGGTTCTTGAGCTTGCGCACGCCCCGGGCCGGCGCCCACACGTGCTCGGCGCCGAGCTCGCCCGCCGTCCGGGCATGCCAGAACACCGTCAGGAGCACGTGCGCGGGCGACCGCGCCTCGGGCGGCGGCTCGAGCGGGTCGACGAGGACGAGCCCGTCGGGCGTGTCGACGGCGACGGAGCCGACCTCCTGACGCCATTCCTGGTGCCACGCCGACCAGCGGCGAAGCCCCGGGGCCACGGTTTCCAGCCTGCTCATGGCCGCTCCCCTAGCGGAAACCGATGCGGGTGGGGGGCCAGTAGACGAAGAACACGGTTCCGATCAGGTTCCTCCGCGGGACTGACCCCCACTCCCGCGAATCGCACGACTGGGCCCGATTGTCGCCCATGAAGAAGTAGTCGCCAAGGGGCACGTGCCAACTGTGTCCGAAATGGGATGCGTCTGCCAACCGGCGCTGCGCCTGGACGTACGGCTCCTTCAGCTTGTAGAACGAATCCCCGTGCGGCGGCTCGATCCAGATTCGGCCCTGCTTGTCCTCCTTGACCGTCTCGCCGGGCAGCCCGATGAGGCGCTTGACGAACGTGCCGCCCGCGCCGCACTTCACGAGGGCGAGCGGCGGCGTCGTGAAGACGATGATCTCGCCCCGCTTCGGGCTGGCGACGTCGAGGCAGACCCGGCAGGCGAGCACGCGGTCGCTGAACCCGGCCTCGCAGCCGGCCGCGGGCCGCGCGCAATGGAGCGTCGGCTCCATGGACGACGAGGGGATCCGGTACGGGTTGACCACCCATGCCTTCAGTGCGAGCACGATGGCGATCGCCCCCGCGATCGTCAGCACCCAGTCGAGCGCGACGCGGACAGGCCGCGAGAGGTTCGGGAACAGGCGGCCGAGCGGGTCTCTCATCGGACGTGCTCCCGCCGCCAGGCGTCGATGCGGGCGTGGTCGCCGGAGAGGAGCACGTCCGGCACCGTCCACCCCCGGAACTCGGGGGGGCGCGTGTACTGCGGATACTCGAGCGCCCCGCCGAGCTCGGCGGAGAAGCTCTCCATCTCCCCCGATCCCTCGGCGAGCGCGCCGGGGAGGCGGCGTGCGACCGCATCGAGCAGCACCATCGCAGGCAGCTCGCCGTTCGAGAGGACGTACGGGCCGATCGAGATCGCGTCGCTGCACAGGTGCTGCACGATCCGGTCGTCGAAGCCCTCGAACCGGGACGAGAGCAGCGTCAGCGTCTCCTCGCGCGCGAGCTCCTCGACCACCGCCTGCGTCAACGGCCGGCCCTGCGGCGTGAGGGCGACCACCCGGTGACCGGGCGCTCCGCCGTAGGCCGCGTCGAGCGCAGCCGCGACCACGTCGACGCGCAGCACCATTCCGGCGCCGCCCCCATACGGGGTGTCGTCGACCTGGCCGGCGCGGAGCGGGGTCGTGTCGCGGTAGCTGAACAGGCGCAGGTCGAGGCCGTCTCCGAGGATGCCGGCGATCGGCCGCTGCTCCGTGAGCCAGGCGAACGCGTGCGGGACGAGGGTGAAGACGTCGACTCTCATTCAGGATCTGCAAAGCCTGGCGCCACGACGATCCGCCCACCCTCGACATCAACCGACCGCACGCAGGCTTCGACGAGCGGCAGGGACACGCCCGAGTCGAGCTCGAGCACGTCGTTGGCAGGGTAATCGACCACGTCGGCGACGCGACCCAGGAACCGGCCTCCGTCCTCCTCGACCGCGAGCCCGACGAGCTGGAAGGCGTAGTACTCGTCCTCGCCCAGCGGCGGAAGGCTCTCGCGCGGGACGGCGAGGACGGCCCCGCGCTCCGCCGGCCGGTCGAGACGGATCACGGGCCGGTTGCCGCCTCCGCGGCGGGAGACGACGACCTTCCTGGGCTCGTCGCCGACGTACAGCTCGGCGCCCTTTTCGAAGTGGACGGGATTGTCGCTCGGCTGCTCGACGAAGAACGCGCCGTCGAGCCCGTGCGGCCGGCCCACCCTGCCCACCGGAACGAGGTCAGGAGCCGACTTCAAGGGATTCGCAGTACGCAAGCCATTCTTCGCGACCCATCTCCGGCAGCTCCATGCCCGCGTATTCGGTGCGGCGCGGCTCGAGATCGAGTGTCCAGTACGCGCCCGGTCTCTCCTCGAACGGCATGCCGACGCTCCCGGAGTTCAGCACGCGCTTGCCTGCGATCGTCCGCTCGAACTGCATGTGCGTGTGCCCGCAGACGACGACGTCGGCGTCGACGTCCTCGAAGAGGAATGCGATGCGCTCTGCCCGCGTGCGCTCGGTGAAGATGTCCATGTCGTTGCGCGGTGTCGCATGGCAGAAGAGGACGCGATCGATCTGGACCGTCGGCTGCAGGCCGTGGAGGAACGCGACCTGCTCGTCGCTCAGGTGCGACTCCGTCGTGATCTCCCGGTCCGTGTTTCCCCGCACCCAGAGGACGCGATCGCCCAGCCCGCGCAGCCGCTCGAGCGTCTCGGCCGGGTGCTCGCCGCGAAAGCAGACGTCCCCGCCGACGACGATGGTCGCGTCGTCCGGGATCTCGGCGAGCACGGCGTCCAGCGCACGGAGGTTCCCGTGGATGTCGTAGAGAGTGGCGATCACCCGACGATCTCGAGCTGCAAGCGGCGACCCGCGTGTGGGCCGCCGGCGCGCACGATCGTCCGCAGCGCGCGCGCGATGCGACCCTGCCGCCCGATCACCTTGCCGACGTCGGCCTCGGCGACGTGCAGCCGAAGGACGAGCGACCCGTCGTCGCACTCGACCTGCTCGACGCGCACGGCGTCGGGCTCGTCGACGAGCCGCCGCGCAAGTTCCGCGAGCAGCTCGTCCATGGCTACGCGATGCCCTTCGCCTTCAGGAGCCTGGCGACGGGATCGGTCGGCTGCGCGCCCTTCTGTAGCCAGCCGCGCACCTTCTCCTCGTCGAACTCGATGAGGGACGGCTCGTGCTGCGGGTTGTACCGGCCGACGATCTCGATGAACTTGCCGTCACGCGGGGAGCGCGTGTCGGCGGCCACGACGCGATAGATCGGGTTCTTCTTCGAACCGACCCGCGTCAGTCTCAACTTCACTGCCATTGACTCACCTTTTCGCTTTCTTCTTTCGTTTGCTGGAGGACTTGCGCGTTGCACTGGGCCTCGGCTTGGCTCCGACAGGCCCGGGGATCTGGGGCATCTTGCCCGATCCCATCATCTTCATCATCTTCGCCATCTGCTTTCGGGCCTCGAGCAGCTGATTCACCTGGGTCACGCTGGTGCCGCTGCCGGCCGCGATCCGCTGCCGTCTCGACCCGTCGATCACGTGGGGGACCCGACGCTCGTGCGGCGTCATGGAGAGGATGATGGCCTCGACCCGGCCGAGCTCCTTCTCGTTCACCTGATCGAGCCCCTCGAGCTGCTTGCCCATGCCGGGGATCATCTTCAGGACGCCCTGGAGCGGCCCCATCCGGCGCAGCATCTTGTAGCTCTTGAGGAAGTCGTCGAAGGAGAACTCGCCCTTCATCATGCGGCGCTCGAGCTCTTCCTTCTCGTCGTCGGCGACCGCGGCCTCGGCACGCTCGATGAGCGTGAGGACGTCGCCCATCCCGAGGATGCGCGACGCCATCCGGTCCGGGTGGAACCACTCGAGCGCGTCGAGCTTCTCGCCGACGGACGCGAGCTTGATCGGACGGCCGGTGACGGCCTTCACCGACAGCGCCGCGCCGCCGCGCGCGTCGCCGTCGAGCTTCGTCATAACGACGCCGTCGAAGTCGATGCGCGCCTGGAACGCCTTCGCGACGTTCACGGCTTCCTGCCCGGTCATCGCGTCGAGGACGAGGAGAACGTTCGTCGGCTTCGCCTCGCGGCGCACGGCGGCGAGCTCGTCCATGAGGGCCTCGTCCACGTGCAGGCGTCCGGCGGTGTCGAGCACGACGACGTCGCGGCCGTCCGCCTTCGCGCGCTCGATGCCGTCGCGCACCGCCTTCACCGGGTCGGAGCGCTCGTCCGCGTACACCGGGACGCCGACCTGCTCGCCGAGCTGGACGAGCTGGTCGATCGCAGCCGGGCGCTGAAGGTCGGCAGCGACGAGAGCGGGCTTCTTGCCGTCCTTCTTGAGCAGGAGCGCGAGCTTCCCCGCGGCCGTCGTCTTGCCCGACCCCTGGAGGCCCGCGAGGAGGATCGTCGTCGGCGGCCTGGGCGAGAAGGCGAGCTGCGACGAGCCCGAGCCCATGAGGGCCGTGAGCTCGTCGTGGACGATCTTCACCACCTGCTGGCCGGGGGTCAGGCTCTTGCGGACGTCCTGGCCCAGCGCGCGCTCGCGCACGTGACCGACGAACTGGCGGGCGATCTCGAGGTTGACGTCGGCCTCGAGCAGCGCGAGGCGGACCTCGCGCATGGCGCGGGAGATCGCCTCCTCGTCGAGCGTCCCTCGGCCCTTGAGGTCGCCGAGGGCGCTCTGGAGCTTGTCCGAGAGAGCGTCGAACACGAGGCGGCCAGTGTACTGGCGGGCTTTCGCGCCAAAAATGGGCGGCGCCCGCCCCGGTTGGGGAGGCGCCGCCCTCCGGGGGAGCTACGCGGGAGTCGCGTGGCCGCCGAGGCCCGGGATCGTCAGGAGCTGCCCGTCGCCGCCGAGCGTGTCCGTGATGAGCCTGAGCCCGTGCTCCGGCACGGTCTTTTTACGCCGGGCGGTGGCGACCGCCCTGTTGGAGCCGAAGCCGGCCGACTGGATCGCCTGGCTGACGGCCGCCGATGCTCCGCCGTACACGTATGCGCTCGGACTGTACGAGCTGCCGCCCCTGGCGGTGCGAGCTCCGACGACGGCGATCGAGCTGGCGGCGACGATCGCCACGACGAGCCTGAACATGAACTGCTTGCCGAACATCGTGTGCCTCCTCCTCGCGGGTTTCGACCATTGGACGAGGAGCCGGCAAAGAGCCGGTAAAGGGTTGGCTAAGCCAAAACACAGTGCTAGCGTCGGCCGGGGGAACACGTCCCGATGGACATCCGCATCCTCGGCCCACTCGAGGTGCTCGACGAGGGCAGAGCGCTCGAGCTCGGCGGCGCCAAACAGCGCGCCGTGCTCGCCATGCTCGCCTTGAACGCGAACCGAACGCTGTCCGTCGACCGAATCGCCCTCGGGCTCTGGGATGCCGAGCCGCCCGAGTCGGCGCGCAAGGCCGTCCAGGTGTACGTCTCGCAGCTGCGAAAGGCGCTCGGCAAGGATCGCGTGCAGACGAAAGGCGGCGGCTATCGGTTGCGCGTCGAGCCCGACGAGCTCGACGTCGAGCGCTTCGAGGGCCTGCGGCGCCGCGGCGACCTCGACGCCGCTCTCGCGTTGTGGCGCGGCGAGCCCCTCGCCGACCTGGCGGACCATTCGTTCGCGCGGACCGAGTCGGCCCGCCTCCAGGAGCTACGACTGTCCTGTCTCGAGGAGCGGCTCGAGCGCGAGCTCGCAGCAGGCCGTCACGCGGAGATCTCCGGAGAGCTCGAAGCGCTCAACAGCGACCATCCGCTGCGCGAGCATCTCCGTGGGCAACTCATGCTCGCGCTCTACCGCAGCGGTCGCCAGGCGGAGGCGCTCGAGGCGTATCGGTCGGCCCGCGACGCGTTCATGGCCGAGCTCGGCATCGAGCCCGGCCGCGAGCTGCGCGAGCTGCATCAGCAGATCCTCCGCCAGGACCCGGCACTCGACCTTGCCCCTCGCGTGGCGCCGCCGCCGCCGCCGTCCGTCGGAGGCGCGGTGATGCGGAAGACCGTCACCGTGCTCTTCTGCGACCTCGCCGATTCGACCGAGCTCGGGGAGCGGCTCGACCCCGAGGCGCTGCGCACGGTGATGAGCCGATGGTACGACGCGATGCGAGCGCCGATCGAGCGCGCTGGTGGAACGGTCGAGAAGTTCGTGGGCGATGCCGTGATGGCGGTGTTCGGGGTGCCGGCGGTTCACGAGGACGACGCCTTCCGGGCCGTGCGGGCGGCAGTCGACATGCGAGACGCCGCGGCCATGCTCGACCTGCAGGTTCGCATCGGCGTGAACACCGGGGAGGTCGTCACCGGCGACATGACGACGACGCTCGTGACGGGCGACGCCGTCAACACGGCGAAGCGTCTCGAGGAAGCGGCCGCGCGCGGTGAGATCCTCATCGGCGCCGCAACGCGGAGGCTCGTCGCCCATGCGGCAGAGCTCGAAGCCGTTCCCAGCGTGGCAGCGAAGGGGAAACGCGCGCCCGTGGCGGCGTGGCGCGTCCTGGCGACGGTCGCCGGAGCGACCGCATTCCCGCGGCGCCTCGACGTGCCGCTGGTCGGGCGAGCGCGCGAGCTCTCACTGCTCGAGACCGAGCTCGACAGCGTTGCGAACGAACGGATGTGCCGACTCGCGACGGTGAGCGGGCCCGCGGGAGTCGGCAAGTCACGGCTCGCCCAGGAGTTCTTGCAGAGCGCGGCCGCGGACGTGCTGACCGCGCGCTGCGTGCCGTACGGGGACGGCATCACGTTCCTGCCGCTGCAGGAGCTCTTCGGCGAGATCGCCGGCGGCTCGAACGACGAGATCTTCTGGGACGTGCGGAAGCGGCTGGAGGCGCGCGCTCAGCTGAGGCCGCTCGTCGTCTGTATCGAGGACGTGCACTGGGCGGAGCCGGCGTTCCTCGACCTGCTCGAGTACGTGCTCGGATGGGCGCGTGACGCGCCCATCCTGCTGCTGTGCCTCGCCCGCCCCGAGCTCTACGACGTCCGCCCGCGCTGGCCCGGGACGCTCGTCCCGCTCGAGCCGTTGACCCACGAAGAGTCCGCGACGCTCCTCGACGAGCTCGACGTGCCCGCAGACGCGCGCTCGCGCATCGCCGACGCCGCAGAGGGCAACCCCCTCTTCCTCGAGCAGATGGTCGCGATGCTCGCCGACGAGGTGCCGACCGAGATGCCGCCCACCATCCACGCGCTCCTCACGGCGCGCCTGGACCGGCTGGAGCCGTTCGAGCAGTCTGTGCTGCAACGGGCGGCGATCGTCGGCAAGGACTTCCCTCGCAACGCGGTGGTCGAGCTCTCGCCGGATCGGGAGCGCTCGGACGTCGCCGCGACGCTCCTCTCCCTCACGCGCAAGGAGCTCGTCCGGCCCGAGCATTCCCGGTTCGCCGACGAGGACGGCTTCAGCTTCCGGCATGCACTCATCCGCGACGCCGCGTACGCAGAGGTGCCGAAGCGCGTGCGCGCGGAGCTGCACGAGCGCTTCGCCGACTGGCTCGTGACGCGGGATGCGACACCCGAGCTCACCGGCTACCACCTCGAGCAGGCGTACTGGAGCGGCGCAGAGCTCGGTGCGCCGGAGGAGGCGCTCGCACGTCGCGCCTTCGAGCTGCTCGCGACCGAGGGTCGGCGCGCGTACGAGCGCGACGACGTGAAGGCGGCCGCCAACCTCCTCCAGCGCGCGGCAGCCCTCGTCACCGGCGACGCCGAGGTTCTCATCCTCCTCGGGAGCGCGTACATCGCCGCCGGCGACTTCGCGCAAGGTCGCGCCGCACTACTCGAAGCGCAGGAAGCCGCCGCGGGCGACCGGCGACTCGAGCTCCGGGCGGTGGTCGAGCTCGGGTTCCACGATGCGCTCACCGGCTCGGCCTCGTCCACGACGCAGATCGTCGGCGTGGCAGAGCGCGCCATCCCGGTGCTGCGGGAGCTCGGCGACGACGCCGGCCTCTCGCGGGCGTGGCAGCTCGTCACCGATGCGGACGTCGGCGGAAAGTGGGCCGAGCGCACGAGGGCTCTCGAGCGCGCGCTCGACTATGCGGAGCGTGCCGGCGATCGCCGGCAGCGCTCGAGCCTCGTCGCCCTTCTCGCACAGGCGCTGCACTACGGCCCGACGCCGGTCGAGACGGCGATCGCGCGCTGCGACAAGCTGCTCGCCGCCGCGGAGGGCGACCGTGCGCTCGCCGCCGCGCTGATGAGCACGCTCGGCGGGCTCAACGCGATGCGCGGCGAGTTCGACCGCGCCCGGTCGCTCTGGTCGCAGGCCCGCACCCTGTACGAGGAGCTCGGGCTGCAGCACCGCCGCGCGGTCCGGTCTCTCGTGCCGGCCGGGATCGAGCTGCTCGCCGGCAACCCCGGTGCCGCCGAGCGCGAGCTCCGGTACGGCTACGACACGCTGGCGGCCATGGGAGAGACGTGGGTTCGGGCGACGATCGCCGCCTATCTCGCGGCCGTCCTCGCACAGCTCGAGCGCAACGACGAAGCAATCGCCTTGACGCGCGAGAGCGAGGCGAACTCGAGCGACGACGACGTCGTCACGCAGGTCGTCTGGCGCGGCGCACGGGCGCGCGCGCTCGCGCAAACCGATCCGGCGGCCGCCAGGGCGCTCGCGCTCGCCGCGGTCGAGCGCGCGCTCGCCACGGACTTCCTCGATCTCAGAGCCGGCGCGTATGTCGATCTCGCCGCAGTCGCCGATCCGAGCGCCGCCGCAGCGGCCGTCGCGGAGTACGAGCGGAAGGGAAACGTCGTCGGCGCGGAACGTGCACGGGCACTCGCGACCATTTAGTGTCCCACTCCCCGCCTGGAGGAGGCATCGATGTCCGACAAGCACGATCCGTTCCGGCTCGCCGAGAGTACATATCACGGCGCAGGCAAGACGCTCGAAGCGGCACTCGACGACGCGTGGGCGCACGCGAAGGGAAAGGGAGCAGCCCCGGGCACCTACCGCGTCGTCGACATCTTCTTCGCAGCCGAGAACCCGATCAGGGAGTACAGCGTCGTCATCGGCGGCAGCGGAGGCACCGGCTAGGAGACGAGAGCGCGCGCGTAGTCCTGCGCGTCGAACGGGCGCAGATCTTCGAGGCGCTCGCCGACGCCGATGAGCTTGACCGGCACGCCGAGCTCGTAGGCGATCGGGATCGCCACGCCGCCCTTCGCGGAGCCGTCGAGCTTCGTCAGCGCGACGCCTGTGACGCCCACGGCTTCCCTGAAGAGGCGCGCCTGCTGGACGCCGTTCTGACCCGTGGTCGCGTCGACGACGAGCAGCGTCTCGTGCGGCGCGCCGTCCAGCTTGCGCTCGATCACGCGGCGCACCTTGGCGAGCTCCTCCATGAGGTTCGTCTGCGTGTGCAGACGCCCCGCGGTGTCGACGAGGACGACGTCGCGACCGCGCGCCTGCGCGGCCTCGATCGCGTCGTAGGCGACGGCCGCCGGATCTGCGCCGTGTTCCGACCCGACGAAGTCCGCGCCGGCGCGCTGCGCCCAGATCTCGAGCTGCTCCTCGGCGGCGGCGCGGAACGTGTCTGCCGCTGCGACGACGATGGAATGACCGTGCTGCGCGAGAGTCGCCGACAGCTTCCCGATCGTCGTCGTCTTGCCGGTGCCGTTCACGCCGACGACGAGGATCACCGCAGGCGCATGCTTGACGTCCAGCGTCGGCGGGTCGCCGAAGAGAAGCGCGATCTCCTCGGCCAGCGTCGCACCCAGCTCGCCGACCTCGCCGCGCGCCTCGATCCGGCGCACGAGCTCGGCCGTCGCGGGCACGCCGACGTCGGCCTGCAGCAGCGCTTCCTCCAGCCGCTCCCATGCGAGGTCGTCGCCGGGATCGAACGCGGCGACGGCGAGCTGCTCCGTCAGCGCGCGCCGCGACTTCGACAGGGAGTCGCGCAGACGCGAGAAGAGGCCGGCCCGGTCCGTCTCCGGCTCGAGCGCAGCATGTTCTTCGCCGAGTAGCTCCGACCAGCTCCGCGACATCGCGGAAGACTAATCGGCGACAGCGATGCCTAAGCTGCGCTGACGGCTTCTGCTTCTTCGCGCGGCAGGCGCCGCGAGACGATCTGCGACACGCCGTCGCCGCCCATCGTCACGCCGTACAGGATGTCGGCCGCCTCCATCGTCCGCTTCTGGTGCGTGATGACGACGAACTGCGCGCGGTCTGCATAGCGCCGAAGCAGCTCGACGAAGCGCCCGATGTTCGTGTCGTCGAGCGCAGCCTCGACCTCGTCGAGCAAGTAGAACGGGCACGGCCGAGCGAGGAAGAGCGCGAAGAGGAACGCGATCGCGCCGAGCGCCTTCTCGCCTCCGGACAGGAGCGAGAGCCGCTGGACGCGCTTGCCGGCGGGGCGAAGCTCGACCTCGATGCCGGGCTGTTCCTCGTCGTCCTCCGACTCGGTCAAGCGCAGGCGCCCTTCGCCGCCCGGGAACAGCGTCGCTGCCACCTCGGCGAAGTTCGCCTGCACCGCGTCGAACGTCTCCGTGAAGCGGCGCTCGACCGTCTCCGTCAACTCCGTGCGCAGCTTCTCCAGCTCGTCGAGGCTCTGCTCGAGATCGGCCCGCTGCGCCGCCAGCTCCTCGAGCCGCGTCTTCTCGGTGTCGTATTCCTCCTTCGCGAGCGGATTGACCTGGCCGAGGCTCTCGCGGCGGCGCTCGAGGCGCTCGGCGCGCTCGTTCAGCTCTTCGCGGTCGTCACCTTCCGCTCGCTCATCGGTGCCGGCGTCGGCAAGCCGCCTGCGAGCCTCGTCGGCCTCGGCCTCTATGCGCGCGGCCTCCACGTCGATCGCCGATGCGCGCTCGGCCGCCTCGGACAGCGCCTGGCGCAGCTCGACTTCGGCCGCGCCGAGCCGGCGCAGCTGCTCGCCCAGCTCGCCCGTGCGTGCCGCTCCGGCATCGACGCGTGCGCGCAGTGGCGCCTCGAAGCGCGACGCGGGAATCTCCAGCGCACGCACGAGCCGCTCGGCGAGCGTCGCCTTGCGCGCCACAACCGGATCGGCCTCGACCGAATACGCGGCGTCGGGAATCGGGGCGTCGATGCGGAGGCGCAGCGCATCGAGCTCGGCCGCGAGCGTCCGCCTTCGAGCCTGCAGCTCGAGCAGCAACGCCTCCGCGGTCTCCCCGGCGAACCACAGCTCGCCGCGCGCCGGGTCGTAACCGAACCCCTCGGGCGTGACCGCGGCGACGGTGGACGCGAGCAGGTCTTCCTTCGCCACCACCGGCAGCTCCCGCACGAGATCCGCGGGATCGCGGCCGACGAGCACGACGAGGCTGCCGAGCCCTGCCGAGCGCGCACGCTCGAGCAGCGCGAACCCGGAGGCGGCGTCGGCGACGACGAGAGCCGATGCACGGGGCCCGAGCGCCGCCGCGACGGCGCGCTCGCGCCCGGGCTCGACGTCGAGGAGCGACAGCGCGATCCGCTCCCCCTCCTCCGCGAGCGCACGCGCGGCCGGCGGCAGCCCTTCGCGCTCGGCGAGCGCACGGTCGAGCGCGCGCAGCCGCTCCTCGTGCAACGTCACCTGCTCGGCGAGCGCCGCACGCTCGAGACGCACGCGCTCGTCGAGAACGCGGCGCGGCTGCTGCAGCTCGTCGCGCAGCCTGCGCAGCAGCGACTCGGCCGACTCGCGCCGCATGCCGACGCGCTCCGCCGCGCTGCGCAGCCGGTACAGCTCCTGCATCGCCTGCTCGCGCGCACCGGCCGCGTCGGCGAGCTCCTCCTCCGCGCCGCCGCGCTCGGCGAGCACGGACTCGAGCCGCTCCTCGGCCGCCCGCTTGGCGAGCGCCGCCGCCGCGCGCCGGTCGGCAGCCTCGCCGAGCCGGTCGTCGAGCGTCGACAGGTCGAGCTCTGCGATGCGCGCACGCAGCCTGGCGAGCTCGCCGCGCAGCTTCTCCGCGCGCTCGGCCGCCGTCGCCTGCAGAGCCAGCGGACGCAGGCGCTTCTTCACCTCTGCCTCGAGGTCGCGCGCGCGCTCGACCTGGATCGCGACGCGCGCGAGCTTCAGCTCGGCACGGTGCCTGCGCGCCTTGAAGCGGCCGAGCCCCGCCGCCTCCTCGATGAGCGCGCGACGCTCCTCCGGCTTCGACGCGAGGATCGCTTCGACCTTGCCCTGCCCGATGATCGAGTGCATCCCCTGGCCGAGGCCGAGGTCGGCGAGCAGCTCGACGAGGTCGAGGCGCCGCACCCCGGTCCTGTTCAGGAGGTACTGGCCCTCGCCTCCGCGATGGAGGCGGCGCGCGACGGAGATCTCGGTGAAATCGATCGGCAGCGCGTGATCGGCGTTGTCGAAGAGGAGCTCGACCTCGCAGAAGTCGGCGGCGCCGCGGCCGGCCGCGCCGGCGAAGAGAACGTCGTCCGGCTTCTCCGCACGCAGCTCGAGCGGGCTGAGCGATCCGGCCGCCCAGCGGATGGCATCGGAGACGTTCGACTTGCCGGAGCCGTTCGGCCCGACGATGACCCCGACGCCCTGCTCGAGGCGCACCTCGACCGGGTCGGGGAACGACTTGAAGCCGCGAATCTTGACCGCGCGCAGATGCACCGAGGGGACCCTAACGAGAGGGCACGACGGCGCTACCGGGCGTCCGATTCAGGGGCTTCGTGGGTGAGCGGGGCGTCCTCGTCCCGCTCGAAGAGCTCGAAGATGCCCCGCGGCTCGGCCTGCTCGGCTTCCTCTTCGAGCCGCTCGTCGAGGCGCTTGTCGGAGTTCTTCTGGCGGGCCACCGCTTCAGGATGCCAGAGCCAGGAGCGCCTCGCGGGCGGCCTCCTGCTCGGCGGCCTTCTTCGAGCGTCCTTCCCCCACTCCCAGCCGTTCGCCGCCGACGAGGGCGGCGCACGTGAAGTGACGCTCGTGCGGCGGCCCGACCGCGTCCAGGACGACATAGCTGACCTGCTTGCCCATGCGGGCGAGCGCCTCCTGCAGCTCGGTCTTGTGGTCGACGTGCGTCGTCAGCGCGTACTCGATCCGGTCGGAGAAGGCGTCCACGACGGCGTCCTCGATCGGAGCGAAGCCGTGCTCGAGGAAGAGCGCTCCGAGTGCCGCCTCGAGTAGCGCCGCGAGCACGTTGCGGTTGTTGGCGAGACGCCCCGCGTCTTCCCCGTCGCTCGTCGCCGCGAGCCGCCGGCCGAGATCGAGCTCGTGGGCGACGACGGCGCAGCTCGCGCGGGAGACGACGTGCGAGCGGATCTTCGCGAGCCGCCCCTCCGAGAAGTCGGGGTGCCGCGCATAGAGCGCGTGCGCGACCGCGAGCTCGAGGACGCTGTCGCCGAGGAACTCGAGGCGCTCGTACGAGGCGGTGCGCTCCGCCGCCCAGGACGAGTGAGTGAATGCCGTCGCCGCCGCTTCGGCGGGCAGCGCGTCGATCAGCTCTGCGAGCGTTCGACGCGTGCCGCTACTGGTGTGACGAGACGTAGTCGACGGCCTGCCCGACGGTCGTGATCTTCTGGGCGTCCTCGTCGGAGATCTTGATCCCGAACTGATCCTCGAGCTCCATGATCAGCTCGACGAGGTCGAGCGAGTCCGCGTCGAGGTCCTCCTGGAACGAGGCCTCCTCCGTGATGTCGCCCTCTTCGATTCCGAGCTGCTCGGTCAGGACTTCCTTGACCCGCTCGAAGACTTCCTCGCGCGACGCTGCCATGTCACCTCATTTGGTTTCCGGGGGCTGAAAGCGCGCCGATCATACAGCCTCGGCGGGCTGGTGCATCCGTGCTGCAACCCTTCCCACGACGTCGTGCTCGACGCCCCGGGCGGCGAGGCGCACGGCGTTCGCGATCGCCGTCCGCGACGAGTTGCCGTGCGCGATGACGGCGAGGCCGCGAAGGCCGAGCAGGTAGGCCCCGCCGTAGGTGTCCGGATCGAGCCGCTGCCGCAGCCTTCTGGCAGCGGGACGGATGAGCAGACCGCCGACCGTGCCGCGCGTGTTCGCGGCGATCTCCTCTCGGAATGCGTCGAGGAGGCTCATGATCGTCCCCTCCAGGAGCTTCAGCGTCACGTTGCCGGTGAACCCGTCGGTGACGACGACGTCGGCTGCGCCGGAGAGGATGTCGCGGCCCTCGCAGTTGCCCGCGAAGTTCAGGTCGCTCGCGGCGAGCAGCGCATGCGCCTCGATCGTCAGCTGGTTCCCCTTTTCCGGTTCCTCGCCGATGGAGAGAAGCCGGACAACAGGATTCGCGATACCGAGCATCTCCTCGGCGAAGACGGAGCCCATGGTCGCGAACTGGACGAGATGCTCGGGCCGCGCGTCCGCGTTCGCGCCGGCGTCGACGAGCACCGAGGGGCCGCTCTGCGCCGGAATGGGGACCGCGATCGCGGGGCGCAGCACGCCCGGGATGCGGCGCAGCTCGAGCAGGCCGGCGGCGAGCACGGCGCCGGTGTTGCCGGCCGAGACGACCGCGTCGGCCTCGCCCTCCGAGACCGCGCGCACCGCGGAGACGAGCGAGCTCCCGGGCTTCGAGCGCACGGCCTCGGCCGGCTTCTCGTGCATCTCGATGACGCCCTGCGTCTCGCGCAGCTCGAGCCCGCCGGTCTTCGTGCCGCGCGAGCCGTACATGATCGGGGTCAGCCCGTCGGAGGCGGCTTCGAGCGCGCCTGCGACGACCTCCGCCGGCCCGCGGTCGCCCCCCATTGCGTCGACCGCGATCCGCGGCATGCGTCGGCTAGGGCGCGTCGATGCGGAGCGGCTCGACCTCGCGGCCCTTGTACGTCCCGCAGTTGGCGCAGGCGTGATGCGGCCGCTTGGGCTGCCCGCAGTTCGGGCAGACGTTCACCTTGGCCGCCTCGATCGCATGCGTCGCGCGTCGCTTGTCGCGGCGAGCGCTCGATTGTCTCCTCTTCGGGACGGCCATGAGCGCCGCGGAGTATAGCGGCGGTCGACTACGGTCCCCGCATGGACAGACGGACGCTCGCCGACGGACTCGTCGTATCGGAGCAGGGCCTCGGGTGCATGGGCATGTCGGCTTTCTACGGCCGGAGCGGCGACGACGCGGAGTCGATCGCCACGATCCACCGGGCGCTCGAGCTCGGGATCACGTTCCTCGACACGGCCGAGATGTACGGCCGCGGCGCCAACGAGGAGCTCGTCGGCCGCGCGATCAAGGGCCGCCGGGACGACTACGTCGTGGCGACGAAGTTCATCGGCGCCTTCAGCGACCGCAGGCCGGACGGCCGTCCGGAGACCATCCGCGCGGCGATCGAGGGATCGCTCCAGCGGCTCGGCACCGACCGCGTCGACCTCTACTACCAGCACCGAGTCGATCCGCTGACGCCGATCGAGGAGACCGTCGGTGCGATGGCCGAGCTCGTCACCGCGGGCAAGGTGCGACACCTCGGCCTCTCGGAGGCGTCTGCGGAGACGATCCGCCGCGCGCACGCCGTGCACCCGATAGCCGCGCTGCAGTCGGAGTACTCGATCTGGACGCGCGATCCCGAAGGCGACATCCTCGACACGCTGCGCGAGCTCGGGATAGGCCTCGTGGCGTACAGCCCTCTCGGCCGCGGCTTCCTCGCCGGGCGCTTCACCTCGCCGGACGAGCTGGACGAGGACGACTTCCGTCGTAACAACCCGCGCTTCCAGGGCGAGAACCTCGAGCGCAACATGAAGCTGGCCGAGCGCGTGCGGGAGATCGCGCACGCGAAGGACGCGACGCCTGCGCAGATCGCGATCGCCTGGGCGCTCTCGCGCGGCGACGACGTCGTCCCCATCCCCGGCACCAGGCGGAGGGCGTACCTCGAGCAGAACGCGGCCGCGAGCGAGATCGAGCTGGCGCCCGAGGATCTCGCGCAGCTCGCCGAGCTCGGCGAAGCGGCCGGCGACCGCTACACCGACATGTCCACCGTGAACCGCTAGGAATCGTCGCGGAGCGCCTCGAGCGCGGCCCAGCGCGGGTCGCCGTGCTCCTCCTCGTGCGCGTGCGGCTCGGTGTTCAGATCCTTGCCGCAGACCGGGCACAGCCCGGCGCAGTCCGGGTCGTGCAGGATCTTGTCCGGCAGCTCGAGCGCGAGCGCATCGCGCGCCCACGCGGACAGGTCGAGCAGATCGTCGGCGACGTACGGCGAGCGGAGCTCCTCGTCGTCTCCCGGCTTCGCCGCCTGATACTCCTGCGCCGCGATCGACACCTCGAGCGCGGCATCGGCGAGGCACCGGAAGCACGGGCCCTCGAGACGCACGCGGAAGGCGATGCTCATCACGGTGCCGGAGCTCGCCTTCGTGACCGTGAGGTCGGCAGGAACGAGCGCGGGCTCGGGCGCATACTCCTGGCCCCCGAGCACGAGCGGCTCGATCTCGACCTCGACCCGGTCGCGGAACTGGTCGCCGCTGCGCAGCCGGAGCTGACGCAGGTTGAAGGTCGTCACCTACCTACGGTAGCTAGGCCGCAACGCGTTCCGGCGTGGCCGACGGCGTCCGTCGCGGCAGCTCCACGACCTTCGCCGGAGCAGGCTTTCGGGCGAGCAGGATGAGCGCGACCGAGGACAGGATGACGAGGCCCGCGACGAGCTCGCGGGCGGCCAGGCGCTCCCCGGCGAAGGCCCAGCCGAGCAGGACGGCCACGGCCGGGTTGACGTACGCATACGTCGAGAGCAGCGGCGTGGCGGCATTCTTCAGCAGCCAGCCGTACGCGGTGTAGGCGAGGATCGAGCCGAAGCCGACGAGGTAGGCGATCGAGCCGACCGACGTGAGCGAGACCGCACTCGGGTGCACGCGGCCGAGCTCGCCGGTGGCGGTCGCGAGAACGGCGAGCATCGCCCCCGCGGTGAGCATCTGCATGCCGGCCGACAGAACGGAGGTCTTCGGGAGCGGAGCCACACGGGCGTACGCCGAGCCTGCCGCCCACGAGACGGCGCCGCCGAGCAGCACCAGCGTCCAGAGCGGGTCGATCGTGCCTCCGCCGCCTGCCAGCAGGGCGACGCCGGCGAGGCCGGCGAGGATCCCGGCCCCCGCGAGGAGCGGGATGCGAACGCCGAAGAAGGCGCGGTCGAGCACCGCCATGAAGAGCGGGACACACGCGACGACGAGCGCTGCGAGGCCGGTGGCGACGTGCTTCTCCGCGAAGGCGAGGGCGCCCGTCTCGACGACGAGCAGCAGGCCGCCGACGAGGGCTGCGGCCCCCCACTGCCGGCGGCCCGGCCGCTCGGCGGCGACCTCACCGCGGCGGTGCGCCCAAGCGTACAGGAGCGCTCCTGCGATGAGGAAGCGGATGGAGAGCATGAGGAGCGGCGGCAGCCCGCGCTCGGCCACGGCGATGCCGAGGTACGTCGATCCCCAGACGACGTAGACGAGGCCGAGTGCCGCTGCGAGCTTCACAGCTCCACCGTGCCTGCCAACCTAGTATTAGGGCAAATCGGGATATAATTGCTTAACATGAATAAACGTGATGGATTTCTCGGACTCGAGCTGCGCCATCTGGCTGCGCTCGAAGCCGTGGGCCGCACGAGCTCGTTCGGCCGCGCAGCGCGGGAGCTCGGCTACACGCAGTCGGCGGTCAGCCAGCAGATCGCGCATCTCGAGCGCGTCGTCGGGCAGCGGCTCGTCGAGCGCCCCGGCGGCCCGCGCCCGGTGTCGCTCACCGAGGCGGGCCGGCTCCTGCTGCGCCACGCGGACGCGATCGTCGCGCAGCTCGACGCAGCCGAGGCGGACATGGCGGCGCTGGCGGAAGGTGCGGCCGGCCCGCTGCGCGTCGGGATCCTGCAGAGCGTCGGCGCGCGCATTCTCCCCGCGCTCCTGCGGCAGTTCACCGAGAAGTGGCCGCGCGTCGAGGTGCAGGTGCACGAGGAGGCCGACGTCGCCGACCTTCTCCGTCTCGTCGAGCGCGGCGAGCTCGACCTCACGTTCGCCGAGCTGCCGCTGCCGGAAGGACCGTTCGAGTCGGACGAGATCCTCCGCGACCCGTACGTCCTGCTCGTGTCGGCCAAATCCGAGCTGGCGCAGCGCGAGGGCGCACTACCGCTCCGGTCGCTCGGCGGGCTACCGCTGATCGGCTGGCGGACGACGGGCGAGCCGGACAGTTACCTACGCGGGCACCTGTCGGATATCAACGTCGTGTTCCGCACCGACGACAACGGCACGCTCATGTCCCTCGTCGCCGAGGGCCTCGGCTCAGCCGTCGTCCCGCTCCTCGTCGTCAACCCGCGCAACCCGGCGCTCGTCGCAGTGCCGCTCGGCGGCCGCCTGCCGCCACGCGTGCTCGGGATCGTCTGGCACCGCGACCGCTACCACTCCGCGGCGTCGGACGCGTTCGTCGAGCTCGCGCGCGAGCTCGGCGCCGACTACATGAAGTCGCGCTAGAGCCCGCGCGAAATGCTGCGCATTTCGCGCGGATGATGGTGCGCCGCTTCGCGGGAATCGCTCGGCGGCCAAGCCGCCGAGCTCTGTTCCGACTGTGGGCGGATGCATGTTCTGCGCGGCCGGTGGTGGCCTCCGGCCATCCCCGGCCGCTAGTCCGGCCTCCGCGTAAGCCTTCGGCTTACGCTCCGGCCCTTAATAACCGAGATCGTCGGCGGAGCCGTCGGTCGGGCCGATGCCGGCGACGACGGTCTCCTGCGAGCGCTCGTGCAGGCGCTCGCGCCCGCGCTTCACGGCGGAGAGGAACTTGTCCAGGTTGACCTCGAGCGTCGAGAGGATGCCGTCGGCCCAGTCCTCCATCTCCAGGCGCGTCTCCCGCGCCTGCCTGCGGGCCTCGTCGACGATGTCCTGCGCCTGGTGCTCGGCGATCTTGACGATCTCGGTCTGGGACGCCTCGCGCACGGCCTGCTCGCGCGCCTCGGCCAGCAGCCGGTCGACCTCGCGCTTCGCCTCGGCGAGCATCTCCTGGCGCTCCTTCACGATCCAGCGCGCCTGCTTGATCTCTTCCGGGATGGTCGCGCGCATCTGGTCGAGGATGTCGTAGATCTCCTCGCGGTCGATTCGGACCTGGTCGGTGAGGGGGACGGCCTTCGCGTTGTGCACGAGGTCGTCGAGCTTGTCGATAAGAACGAGGACGTCCATGGTTTGCAGTCTAGCCCGTCAGGCTGTCAATCCCCTGGGTTCTCCGGCGTGCCCGGACGTCCTGCCGGGAACATCTCCTTGAAGCGGGCCGCCACCGGCTCGGGGACGAGCTCGGAGATGTCGCCCCCGAACGCCGCGATCTCCTTCACCCCACTGGAGGAGACGAAGCTGACGTTCGGTCCGGCCATGACGTACATCGTCTCGACGTCCGGCGCGAGGTGGCGGTTGAGCTGGTTCATCTGGAACTCCCACTCGAAGTCCGACATGACGCGCAGGCCCTTGACGATCGCCTTCGCCTCCCACCGGTGCGCGAAGTCGACGACGAGCTCGCGGAAGACGTCGATCTCGACGTTGGGCAGGTGCGCGAGCGCGGCATGCAGGAAGTCGACGCGCTCCTCGATCGTGAACATCGGCTGCTTGTGGCGCGGCTCGCCGACGACTCCCACGACGACGCGGTCGAAGATGCCGGCGGCGCGTCCGATCACGTCGACGTGACCGTTGGTCACCGGGTCGTACGAGCCGGGGCAGATCGCCGTGATCATCTCTCGTACACCGTCACGCGCGTCTGACCGTACTTCCGCGATGTGCGTTCCTCGAGCGGCAGGCTGGGCGCGATGCGCGCGTCCGTCTCGACGACGAGCATGCCGTGGTCGGAGAGCACGGCAGGGAGGTAGCGCGCGAGCTGGGGTTCGAGGTCGGAGTACATGTCGTACGGGGGGTCGACGAGGACGAGATCGTACTTCCTGCCCGCGGCGGCCTCCGTGGTGAGCGCCGCGACGGCGTCGCGCCGCAGCACGGTCGCTTGCAGCTTCAGCTTGTCGAGGTTCCGCTCGATCGCGCGGACTGCCTCCCCGTCCGACTCGACGAAGACCGCGCGTGCAGCGCCGCGCGAGAGCGCCTCGAGGCCCATCGCGCCCGAGCCGGCGTACAGGTCGAGGATGCTGGCACCGTCGACGGGGCCGACGATGTTGAAGACGTTCTCGCGCACGCGATCGGAGGTTGGCCGCGTGTCCTGGCCTGCCGGGGCGTTGATGGTGTGGCCCCTGCGGGAGCCGGCGATGATCCGCACGAGGCGAAGCTTAGGAGGACGCGAGGCAGGCGTCGTGCGATGACGGCGCCACGCGCACCTTCTCGGTTACGCGCCCTTCGGCATCGAGGACGCACAGGGTTCCCTCGTCGAGCGACGGCGTGAGCACGCGGCCGGCCGCGAACTGCACGTTGTAGGAGCCTGCCGGGATCCGAGTCGTCGCGAGCAGCCGCGCCGTCGGTTCGTGGTAGACGCGCAGCGTTCCCGACGCGCCGCTCGTCACGTACGCCCGGTCGCCGAGGAAGGTCACGTGCTGCGGCGCGCCGTCGGCTGCGAGCAGGCGCCCGTGCGCCGAGATGCGCGAGCTCTCGCCCGCCGTGATCCACGTCCGGCCGCTCGGCGCCCATCCCACGTCGTGCGCGGGGAACGGCGGCCTCACGGTGCGCACGTGCCGCGGCCGGCGCGGGTCGGACACGTCGACGACGGCGATCGCGTTCGACGCCGTGCCGAGCGAGACCCACAGCGTACGGCCGTCCGGCGCGAGCGAGACGTGGCGCGGCCACTGCGAGAGCTTGACGCGTCCGACGATCGCGCCGCGCACCACGTCCACGGTGACGAGCTCCGCGTGCCCGGAGTCGCTGATGAACGCATGTCGCCCGTCGCGGGCGGCGACCGTATAGCGCGGCTCGCCGAAGCCCTCGATCTCATGCAGCTCGAGTACGGTCACACGGCCGCTGACCGTGTGCGCGACGAGCGCGTGCGAACCGACGCGTTCGATGCTGAAGGGCGACGGCGCGGTCGGGATCCGCCGGTAGACCTTGCCCGTCGTCATTCCGACGAGCACGACCTGCGACTCGGTGTCGGCGGTCACGTACGCGAGCGGCTCGTGCGCGAGCACGGACGGCGCGAGCGTGAGCGCGAGCAGGAACTCACGCCTGTCCATGTGTCTCTATACGGTTGATTGCGTGACAGCGGTCCCTCTTCGGAAGAACCGCGACTTCGTGCTGCTCCAGGGCGGGCAGCTTCTGTCGAACGTCGGCACGCAGATCACGCAGATCGCATACCCGCTGCTCGTCCTCGGTCTGACGCACTCGCCCGCGAAGGCGGGGCTCGTCGCGTTCGCGCGCGCACTGCCGCTGTGGATCTTCGCGCTGCCGGCCGGCCTCGCCGCCGACCGTCTCCGCCGCAAGCGGCTCATGATCGGCGCGGACGTCGTCCGCGCCGCCACGATGGCCGCGCTCGGCGTGCTCGTCGTCCTCGGCCGCGTCGCGTTCTGGGAGATCGCGCTCGTCGGGTTCGTCGAGGGCGCCGGCTCGACGGTGTTCGGCGGGGCGATGATGGGCGCCATGCGGTCGGTCGTCCCGAGGCCGCAGCTACCGATGGCGACGAGCGTCCTGACCGCCCGCGTCGCGATCATGCGCCTCGCCGGGCCGCCGCTCGGCGGCATCCTCTTCGGCATCGCGCGGTCGCTGCCGTTCTTCGCCGACGCCGGCTCGTACGCGTTCTCGACGGCCTCGCTCGCGACGATGCGCACGCCGTTCGAGGAGGAACGCGAGCGGGAGTCGGCGCCGATGCTGCACAGCCTCCTCGAAGGTCTGCGCTTCCTGTGGTCGAGCCCGTTCCTCCGGACGATCGTCGGGATCTTCACGCTCGCGCAGATCGTCTTCCCCGGCGTCACGCTCGCGCTCGTCGTCATCGGCAGGCGCCAGGGACTGACCGGCGCGGAGATCGGCGCGCTTGTCGCTGCCTTTGGCGTCTCCCTCCTGCTCGGGTCGATCGCGGCGCCGTTCACGCGCCGCCTCCTGCCCACACGCGTGCTCATCACGTTCGAGTTCTGGACGTGGGCCGGCTGCGCGGCGTTCCTCGTCTGGCCGAGCGTCTACGTCCTCGCCGCCAGCATCCTCCCGACGGCGTTCGCGATCCCGACCACCGACTCGGTCGTGTGGCCGTACCAGCTCTCCCTCACGCCCGACCGCCTCATCGGCCGCGCGTCCGCGGCGGTCAGCACGCTGACGAATGCGACGGCGGCACTCGGCCCGCTCGTCGCCGGTCTGCTCCTGGCGAACGTCTCCGAGCGCGCGACGATCGGGTTCTTCGCCGCCCTGGGCGTCGCGATGGCCGTCTGGGGGACGCTCAGCCCGGCAATTCGAGCGGCACCGGCGATAGACGAGCTATAGCGCGGGCGCGCTCGAGCAAGGCCCGGTCGCGCTTGAAGTCGGCGAAGCGGAGGTCGGACATCCCGGACTGGCGCGTGCCGAGCAGCTGGCCGGTGCTGCGCAGGTCGAGGTCGACCTCGGCGAGCTCGAAGCCGTCCGTCGTCGCGACGAGCGCGTCGAGACGCTTCTGCGCCGATTCGGTCAGCTCCCCGGTCGGCCGGGAGACGAGCACGCAGAACGACTGCTCGGCACCGCGGCCGACGCGTCCGCGCAGCTGATGGAGCTGCGCGAGCCCGAAGCGGTCCGCCTCCTGCACGATCATCACGGTTGCGTTCGGCACGTCGACGCCGACTTCGATGACCGTCGTCGCGACGAGGACGTCGAGCTCCCCCGCCTTGAACTTCGCCATGGTCGCACGGCGCTCCGCCGCCTTCTGACGTCCGTGCACGCAGCCCACGCGGAACTCGCGCAGCTCGGCGCGTTGCAGCCGCTCCGCCTCGGCCTCCGCCGCACGCGCGCGGGAGGTCTCCGACTCCTCGATCAGCGGACAGACGACGTATGCCTGCCGGCCTTCGCGCAGCAGCCGGGTCAGCCGCGTGTACGCCTCCGACGCACGTTCCTCGCCGATGTGCGACGTGACGATCGGCTTGCGCGATGCCGGCGGCTTGGCGATCTCCGAGACGGCGAGGTCGCCGTAGATCGTCAGAGCGAGCGTGCGCGGGATCGGCGTCGCCGTCATGTGCAGCACGTGCGGTCCCCGTCCCGCGGCCAGGGCCTTGCGCTGCTCGACGCCGAAGCGATGCTGCTCGTCGACGACGGCCACGGCGAGGTCGCGCAACTCGACGCCCTCCTGGATGAGCGCGTGCGTGCCGACGACGACGTCGGCGCCGAGCGCCGTCGCGCGGTCGCGCTTCGGGGTCGCGTTCGTCAGCAGGCCGCACGAGACGCCCAGCTCGAGGCACAGATCCGAGATCGTGAGGAAGTGCTGCTCGGCGAGCGTCTCGGTCGGCGCCATCAGCGCACCCTGCCGCCCGTTCTCCACCGCGCGCAGCAGCGCGTAGAGCGCGACGACGGTCTTTCCGGAGCCGACGTCGCCCTGGAGCAGGCGCTGCATCGGGACCGTGCGCGTCAGATCGGCGTCGATCTCGCGGATCGCCTGCTCCTGGTAGGGCGTCAACGCGAACGGGAGCGACGTGCGATAGCGGACGATGAGCTCACCGGCGTCGCCGAGGGACGGTGCCAGCGTCTGCTCGCGCTCGGCCGCCCGGCGCGCGATGGCGACCTGGAGCAGCAGCAGCTCGTCGAACGCGAGGCGCTTCCGCCCGGTCTCCGCCTCGTCCTCGCTCAGCGGCCGGTGGACGACCGCGAGCGCGTCCCGCTTGAGCGGCATCGCCTCACGGGCGCGCAGCTCGGCCGGCAGCGGATCGGGATAGTCGGAGACGTGCGGCAGCGCCGCCTCGACGACGCGGCGGACGGTCTTCGCCGCGATCTCCTCCGCGGCGGGATACACGGGCGCGAAGTCCGCCGTCGCCCTGGCCTCGCCCAGGTCGTACGACCTGACGTCGAATCCGTAGCGGCCCGTCTTGCCGCGCAGCCGAACGCGCATGCCGGGCTTCAGCTGGTCGGCGATCCACGGCTGGTTGAACCACGTGGCGCCGACCGTCGCCGTGCCGTCGGTTACGCGCACGGTGACGAGCGTGCGCCGCCCGCGCAACGGCCGCTTGGAGACGTTGAGGACGTCGCCGACGATCACGACCTCCTCGTCCCCGTGCAGCTCGGCGATCGGGATCTCCTCGGCGGCGGACTCGTACCGGCGCGGCACGTGCTCGAGCAGGTCGCGCACGGTGGCGATGCCGAGGCCGGCGAGCTTCCGTTTCAGCGTCGCGCCCACGCCGGGGAGCGAGTCGAGCGTGGCTTCGAGGCGCTGCGGACGGGGCCTCCCGCGGGTCGCCGGCCAGGCCGGCGGTCGGTCCAGCCCTGCAAACGCCGTCTGTCGACGGGTCTCGGTCATCGTGCTCAGCGCCAGAGCGTGGCAGACGTTAGAAGCCGGACCGGACGGAGTCGGTGAACCAGAAGAGGCCGACCGTTCCGGGGCCCGCGTGCGCGCCGATCACCGCCCCGAGCGTCGACTCCACCTCGAGCGTCGCCTGCGGGCGCAGGTCGCGCACCATCTTCGCCAGCTCGGCCGCGCGCTCGGGCGCGTCGGCGTGCGCCGTTCCGAAGCGCAGGTCGGGGCCGTCACGCGTCGACTCGACGGCGTCGACGAATTCCTGGAACGCCTTTCTGTTTCCACGCACGCGCTTCACCGGCACGACCTCGCCGCTGCTGATGGACAGGATCGGCTTCACGTTCAGCAGCTCGCCGGCGAAGGCCTTCGCGCGGCCGATGCGTCCGCCGCGGGCGAGGAACTCGAGCGTGTCGACGGTGAAGAGCAAACCATGGTGCGCCTTGTAGCGCTCGACGAGCGCGTCGACCTCTTCGTCGGTCGTGCCGCGGTCGAGCCGCCGCTGGATGGCGAGCGCGAGCATGGTGATCGCCACCGACGCGCTCTCCGAGTCGATCGTGCGCACGCGGTCGTCGGCCGCGAGGCCCGCGCTCTGAAACGTCCCGGAGAGGTTCGCTGCGATGTGCAGCGAGAGGATGCGTTCGTACGCGCCCAGCTCCTCGTACACGGCGCGGAAGTCGGCCGGCGTCGGCTGCGACGTCGTCGGCAGCGTCTCGGCCGACGGCAGCCGCGCGTAGAACTCGGCCGCCGTCAGGTCGACGCCGTCGCGGAAGCTCTCGGTGCCGAAGTTGACGTACAGGGGCACGACGCGCCAGTTGGGAAAGCGCTGGGCCGCGTCCGGGAAGTCCGCCGTCGAGTCGAGCACGACGGCGGTGTTCGCCGAGCTCAGGTCCACGCGGCGCTCTCGGCGGCGCGCTTGATGGCGTCGACGATCTCCTCCAGCTCCTGGTCCTTCCGCAGGCACGCGGTCGCCCCCGCCTCGAGCAGCGCCTCGATCTCGCGCCGGCCGGCGGACGCGGTGAGGCAGACCACCGCGGCCTGCGGGCAGTCCGTCCGCAGCGCGCGCGTCGCCTGCACGCCGTCGAGGCCGGGCAGCCGGTAGTCCATCAGCACGACGTCGGGCCGGTGCTCGAGGCACGCCGGCACAGCCGCGCCGCCGTCTCCGACCGCCGCGACCACGTCGATGTCGTCGCGGAGCGAGAACAGCAGCTCGAGCGCCTCGCGGAAGACGGCATTGTCCTCCACGAGGAGGATCCGCACGGGCGCTGGCACTGCCCGGAGACTACTCGGCGGAGAGAAGCAGGGGGTAGTGCGGCTGGCCGCCGTCCTGAACGTCCACGTCCAGATCGGGGTGCGCGGCGGCGATGCGCTCGACGAGTGCGTCGAGCGGCGGCGCGTCGAGGCCGGCGAGGAGCGTGAGCAGGTCGCGCGGCTCGGCCAGCAGGCGTTCCGCGACCGCGGCGGCGACGTCGTCGAAGTCGGTGCCGCCCGCGACCGGCTCCCCGCCGGTGAGACCGAGCCACTCGCCCTTGCGGATGGAGAGGCTGCCGAGCTCGACGTCGCGCGACGCGAGGGTGACCTCGCCCGCGGCGACCGCGGCGACGGCCTCGCGCATGTCGGCCGCGTTCTCGGCCGCGGTGTGCGAGCCGTCGTAGGCGACCATGGCCGCGAGCCCGGCCGGGATCGAGTCCGCTGCGACGACCTCGACCGGCTTGCCCGCGTGCGCTGCGGCATGCTCCGCCGCGAGGACGATGTTGGAGTTGTTCGGCAGGAGGATCGCCTCTTCGGAGGCGAGCGACTCGAGTGCGGCGAGCAGGTCGGCCGTGGACGGGTTCATCGTCTGACCGCCCTCGACGATCGCGATCGGCCCCATGCCCTGCGCAAGGGTCTCGAACAGGCGCCGGTTGCCGTCGCCGGCGACGACGGCGACGACGCCCGTCGACGCATCCTGCACGGGCAGGTCCGGGACGACGGCGAGCAGGCGCTCCTCGCGTTGCTGCGTCTGCTCGTGCATGTTCGCGATCTCGATGCGGTCGATCGTCCCCACTGCGGTCCCGAGCGACAGGGCGGCGCCGGGATCGTCGGTGTGGACGTGCACCTTCAGCGCGCTCGGATCGCCGACGACGAGCAGCGAGTCGCCGAGCTCCTCGAGCTTCGCCTCGAGCGCGTCCCGGTCGAGGTCGCGGCCCTCGACGAGGAACACGGTGCAGTACCGATAGGGGGACAGCTCCTGATGGACGGCTTCGAAGCTGAGGTGGTCGGCGCGCGCGGGTGGCTGCGGCAGCGGCTCGCCGCTCACGGTCGCGGCCACGCCGCGGACGAGCTCGAGCAGGCCGGCCCCGCCGGCGTCGACGACGCCGGCGTCGCGCAGCACCTGCAGCTGCTCGGGCGTGCGCGCGACGGCGAGCTCGCCGCGCCGGACGAGCTCGACGAGCAGATCGCCGAGCGGGGACCCTTCGAGGGCGCGCGCCTCGGCCTCCTCCGCGAGCTCGCGAATGACGGACAGCATCGTCCCCTCCACGGGTCTGCGCACGGCTCGGTACGCAGCGTCGGATGCGCCGCGCAGCGCGAGCGCGGCGGAGCTCGAGTCGATGCGCGGCGCCGCAGTCTCGCCGAGCACGTCGGCCGCGCCGCGGACGATCTGCGAGAAGATGACGCCGCTGTTGCCGCGCGCGCCCATGAGCGCGCCGCGCGCGACGTCGCGTGCAAGCGATTGCCTGCTCGCCGCCGACGTCTGCTCGACCGCCTCAGCGACCGCACGCACCGTCATCGTCAGGTTCGTTCCGGTGTCGCCGTCCGGCACCGGGTAGACGTTCAGGTCGTCGATGCGCTGCCGGCTCGCCTCGAGCGAGGCGAGCGCCCCGTCGACGATCTTCTGGAGGACTTCGAGGTCCCCGTTCAGCCTCACTTCGGTCTCCGTACGCCGTCGATGTGAACCTCGACGGCGCGGATCGGGAGGCCCGTCATGCGCGCGACCTCGTACGAGACGCGGTTGCGAATCGTCGATGCCACCTCGGCGAGGTTCAGCCCGTACTCGACCACGACGTGCAGGTCGATGGTGACCTCGTCGCCGTCGCGGCCGATCTCGATGCCCTTGCGCGCGCGCTCGGGCAGCCACTTCGGGCCCGCCATCGCAACCACGCCGTAGCACTCGCGTGCGGTCTCCCCCACGATGTGCTCGATCGCCGCGTTCGCGATCGTGATCCGGCCGAGATGGGAGGTCGACACCGCGTGCACCAGCGGTTGGACGATCCCCGGACGGTCAGGGTTGCGCGAAGAGCAGCTGCGCCCACGGCTCCCGGAACGCGATCCGGGCGCTCCGAAAGCCTGCCTGCAGCGGAAGCGCGACGAGCTCCTCGTCGGAGTAGAAGTGGCCGCGCGTGGCCAGTGGATAGGGCGCAGCCGGCGATCCCTTCGCCTCGGGTGCCGTCGTGTAGATCGCGATGCGGCCGAGCTCGGGATCGAGCACGCGCCGCATCTCGCCCAGTGCGAGCACCGGATCGGGGAAGAAGAAGAACGCAACGAGGCACGACACGGCGGTGAACTCGCCGTCGCGGAAGGGCAAGGCCTCCGCCCGGCCGTGGACGGCCAGCGGGGCCGCAAGCCGCACCATGTCCCGGCTGTGGTCGACGCCCGCGATCTCACAGCCGACCTCCTGCCGCACGTGGCGCAGAAAGACGCCGCCGCCGCAGCCCACGTCGAGCAGGCGGTCGTCCGGGCCGAGCGCGAGCGCCTCGAGGACGTGCGGCCACGCGAAGTCGTGCGACGTCGGCGAGCCGTACGTCTCCCGGGCCTGCTTGCCGTGCGGGCGCCGGGCGATGCGGTCGGTCATGCGATCGATCCGCCATTCGCGGACGCGATCGCGGAGGCTCAAACGGCCTTCTGGACCTTACCGGCCTTGAGGCAGCGAGTGCAGACGTACGCCCGCGTCGCCTTGCCGTTCAAGACCATGCGCACGCGCTGAAGGTTCGGGTCGAAGCGGCGCTTCGTCGCCACCATCGAATGGCTTCGGTGATTCCCGAAACCAGGTTTCTTGCCACAGATCGAGCAGACCTTCGCCATCGGCGCGCCAGTGTAGCCGAAGCCCTACGAGGCCTTGGCGGTCTCGCGGATCTGGTTGAACAGGTCGGCCATCTCGAGCGCTGTGCGCACGGCCTCGGCACCCTTATCCGAACGGGCCATCGCCTGCTCGAGCGTGTCGGTCGTGAGGACGCCGAACGCGACCGGGACGCCGGTCTCGAGGGCAGCGAGCTGGAGGCCTGACGCCGCCTCGCCGGCGACGTACTCGAAGTGGGCCGTCTCCCCGCGGATGACACAGCCGAGCGCGACGATGGCGACGTAGCGGCGCGTCTTCGCGAGAGCCATCGCGCCGAGCGGCAGCTCGAACGCGCCGGGGACCGGCATGACCGTGACGTGCTCCCGGTCGATGCCCACTCGGTCGAGCTCCGCGAATGCCGATTCGAGCAGGCGGTTCGTCACGTCCCCGTTGAAGCGGGACAGCACGATCGCGACCCGCTTTCGCGTTCCCATCGGCGAGCCTTCGAGCAGGTCGACGTCGCCCGGGATGTCGAGCGCACCCGGCGCGTGGCCCGCCAGCTGCTCCTCCGGCTGCGGCTCGAGCTGGGGCTCCGCCTCGGCCTCGGCCTCGACCGCGACCCCGGCCGCCGGCTCCTCGCCGGTGTCCTCGCTGTCGTCCCGCGCCTCTTCGACCTCGACGGCGCTCTCGCCCGGCCACTGCTCGTCGCTCACTCGCCCTCCTCGAACCGCAGTCCCTGATGGTGCAATCCGTGGCCGAGCTTATCCCGCTTGGCGGCCAGATAGCGCCGGTTCTCCGGATGTGGCGGCATCTCGATCGGCACCTGCTCCGTCACCTCCAAGCCGAATGCCTGCAGCCCCGACACCTTCTTGGGGTTGTTCGTCAGGAGGCGGATGGTGGTGAGGCCGAGCTCGCTGAGGATCTGGTTGCCGATGCCCCACTCGCGCTCGTCGGCGCCGAAGCCGAGGGCGAGGTTGGCGTCGACCGTGTCGAGGCCGCCCTCCTGCAGCTCGTATGCCTTCAGCTTGTTCAGCAGGCCGATGCCGCGGCCCTCCTGCGCCATGTACAGGAGGACGCCGCGCGGCTCGTCGGCTATGAGCTTCATCGCCGCATCCAGCTGCTCGCCGCAGTCGCAGCGCAGCGAATGGAAGACGTCGCCCGTCAGGCACTCGGAATGCACGCGCACGAGCACGTTCTCCGCACCCTCGACATCGCCGTGCACGAGTGCGACGTGCTGCTTGCCGGTCAGCGACTCCTTGAACAGGACTGCGTCGAAATCTCCCCACGCCGTCGGCAGGCGAACCGTCACCTGGCGCTCGACGAGCTTCTCGTGGCGGCGGCGGTACTCGATCAGATCGGCGACGGTGACGAGCTTCAGGCCGTGCTGCGCGCAGAACTCGAGCAGGTCGGGAACGCGGGCCATCGTCCCGTCGTCCTTCATGATCTCGCACACGACGCCGGCCGGGATGAGCCCGGCAAGACGCGCGAGGTCGACTGCGGCCTCCGTCTGTCCCGTGCGCTCCAGCACGCCGCCGGGACGCGCGCGCAGCGGGAAGACGTGACCGGGCTGCACGAGGTCGCCGCCGTTCTTCGAGGGATCGATCGCGACTTGGATCGTGCGCGCGCGGTCGTGCGCGGAGATGCCGGTCGAGATCCCTTCGCGGGCCTCGATGGAGACGGTGAAGGCGGTGCCGTACGGCGTCTCGTTCCGGTCGGTCATCATCCGCAGCCCGAGGTCGTCGCACCGCTCGCCGGTGAGGCACAGGCAGATGAGGCCGCGCCCCTCCTTGGCCATGAACGCGATCGCCTCCGGCGTCGCGAACTGCGCGGCGATGGTCAGGTCGCCCTCGTTCTCGCGGTCGGCGGCGTCGACAACGACGACCATGCGGCCGGCGCGGATCTCCTCGATTCCCTCCTCGACGCTGGCAAACGCAGCAGGTGTCGTGTCGGTCATCTCACCTCGTATGTAACCAGGGCGCCGTAGGCGCTCATCGGTTCATCGTAAGGCGCTCGACGTACTTGCCGATCACGTCCGCCTCGAGATTGACCGCGTCGCCCGGCTCGAGCATCCCGAGCGTCGTCGCCTCGAGCGTGTGCGGGACGAGCGCGACCGCGAAGCCGGCGTCGTCGAGCGCGGCGACGGTGAGCGAGGTGCCGTCGACGGAGATCGAGCCCTTCTCGACGCAGTACCGGAGAACCTCGTCGGGCGCGTCGAACCACGTGAGCCCGTCCGCGTTCCCGCGCAACGAGCCGACGCCGTCGACGTGCCCCTGGACGATGTGCCCGCCGAGCGGCTCGCCGGCACGCAGCGCCGGTTCGACGTTCACCTCGTCGCCGGCGGCGAGCCCGCCGAGCGTCGAGCGCTCGAGCGTCTCGTCCACGACGTCGAAGGACAGGGTTCCGCCGCCGCGCTCGGCGACGGTAAGGCACACGCCGGCGATCGCCACCGAGTCGCCGATCTCGGCGTCCGTCCCGGTCGCGACCGCGAGGCGCGATCCGTCGAACGAGACGACGCGGCCGCGCTCGCGAACGATCCCCGTGAACATGAGCACAAAGTAGCTGCGGCTTTCCCGCACGCGGTTCAGCGCCGCTCGGTACAGACGCGGCCTGCGCGCTCGAGCATGCTGCAGGAGCAAGACATGGCCGGCCGCGGGATCCGCAGCAGCGACTCCCTGCGGACGCTGGAGAGGGCGGCCCACCACCGCCCTCTCCTTCATGTCTCGCGCAGGTATCCCTCGAGGAGCACGTCGTCTCCGACGGTGCGCGCGCTCAGGCCGGAGACCTGGAGCGGCTGCGGGAGCTCGCCGACGAAGCGCGGGCCGTCGCCGGCGACGACGGGCGCGACGAACAGCATCAGCTTGTCGACGAGGCCGGCGGCGAGGAACGCGGTCGCGAGCGTCGGCCCGCCTTCGAGCAGGAGCGACTGCACGCCCTCGGCGGCAAGCGCACGCAGCTCCTCGTCAAGCGGGCCGCTCCGCAGCTCGAGCTCCGTCTCGCCGTGGCCGAACGCGAGCCGGCGCGGCTGTCTCGTCGCGCTCACGTCGCGGGCATCGAGGCGCGGATCGTCGGCACGCACGGTTCCCATCCCGACCGCGACCGCGTCCACCGCGGCGCGGAGCTCGTGCACGAGCCGGCGCGACTCCTCGCTCGACACCCAGCGCCGGCCGGGGACGGTGACGCGCCCATCGAGGGTGATCGCAGCCTTGTACGTCACGTGCGGACGGCCGAGCGCGACCCACGTGCGCCAGGCCTCGTTCTGCCTGCGCGCGTCTGCGCTTTCCACCACGTCGACCTCGACGCCGGCGGCGCGAAGCCGGTCGGCGCCGCCGGCCGCCTTCGGATTCGGATCGAGCGCGCCGACGACGACGCGCGCCACTCCGGCGGCCGCAACCGCGTCGGCGCAGGGAGGCGTGCGCCCGTGATGGGCACACGGCTCGAGCGTCACGAACATCGTCGCTCCGCGTGCGCGGTCGCCCGCCTGTGCGAGCGCAACCGTCTCCGCATGGTCGACCGCGTCGTACTCGTACCAGCCCTCGCCGACGACGTCGCCGTCCGCGACGACGACCGCGCCGACGAGCGGATGGTCGCGCACCTTGCCCCGGCCGCGTTCCGCAAGCGCGAGCGCCCGGTCGAGGTACGCGGTATCAACGGTGTCAGACACGCGACGCGGTGTCTGACACCGTTGACGGCAATGCGCTCACGCGAGTGCTTGTACCAGGCGCCGGTACGAGCGCGGCAGGTCTTCCCGCCCGAAGACGGCGTTGCCGGCGACCATGAGGGTCGCCCCGGCGTCGTGCACGGCACGGATGTTGTCGTTGTCGACGCCGCCGTCGACCTGTACGTGCACCGACTCCGGCAGCGCGGCGCGCGTGCGCGCGATGCGCTCGAGCGAGCCCTCCATGAACGTCTGCCCGGAGTAGCCGGGATGGATGCTCATGCAGAGCACGACGTCGGCGCCGGCCGCCACCTTCGCGACGTCCTCCGGCTCCGACTCCGGATTGAACGCGACGCCGACCTGCAGCCCGTGCTCGCGCGCGGCCGCGATCGTCCCCGGGACGTCGTCGACCGCCTCGTAGTGAAACGTGACGCTGTCGCCGCCGGCTTGCGCGATCTGCGGGAAGTGGTGCACGGGGTTGTCGACCATGAGGTGGCAGTCCAGCGCGCCGTCCATGCCGTGCACGATCGGCGAGATCGACCGCAGGACGATCGGGCCCATCGTGATCGGCTCGACGAAGTGCCCGTCGCCAACGTCGAAGTGGAAGATCCGCACGCCGCTCCGCAGCAGGACGTCCACCTGGTCGCCGAGCCGCGCGAAGTCGGCCGCATAGATGGAGGGCTCGATCTCGACCGTCCGCACCCAGTCCCGCCAGCCCATGTACGGCGACTCTATTGGGTCAGCCGGGCGATGAAGAAACCGCTCGTGCCGTTGCCATACGGGAGGGTGAGAAGGAACTCGGGGCGGCGCGGATGGACGAACTGCGGCCATTCCTCTCCGAGCGGAACGACGCTCAGCCCGCTGGCCTCGACCACCGCCTCGTTCTCGTCCGCGTTCATCGTGCAGACGGAGTAGAGGATCGTGCCGCCCGGCCGGACGCGCTCGGCCGCCGAACGGAGGAGCTCGAGCTGGAGCTCGGGCAGCGGCCGAGAGCGCCAGCGCAGGTCCGGCCGCGCGGCGAGGACGCCGAGGCCGGAGCACGGGGCGTCGACGAGCGCGCGGTCGTAGCCGGTGAGCTCCGGCGGGAGCGCGGTCGCGTCCGCCTCGACCACGTGGACGTTGGACGCACCCAGCCGGGCAATGTTCTCGCGCAGCTCGCGCGCCCGCCCGGGATCGACCTCGACCGCGGTCACCTCGCCGCGAAGCTGCGTCGCCTTCCCGCCCGGCGCCGCGCACAGGTCGAGCACGCGCTCGCCGTCCTGCGAGCCGACCGCGAGGCCGGCGAGCTGCGACCCGCGGCTCTGCGGCCAGATCCGCCCTTCGGCGACCGCGAGCTCGTCGACGCGCGCGACGCGGTATGCGCCCGGAACGTCGGTCGGCTCGCCGGGCGGGTCGCCGCGCACGAGACGGACGACGGTCTCGAGCGGCTCGTTCTGGGCGCGCATGAGCGCAAGCGCAGTCTCGGCGCCGAAGTCGCGCGTCCAGACCTCGGCGATCCAGTCCGGATACGACTCCTTCAGCGCGCCGTCCGGAAGCGCATCGAGGAGGCCGCGCATACCCGCGGCGAGGCGGCGCATGACAGCGTTCGTGAACGGCACCGCGCGCTCGAGCCGTGCGCCGCGCACGAGCTCCACCGACTCGTTCGCGGCCGCGTGCGGCGCCGTCTCGGTGTACGCGAGCTGGTACGCGCCCAGCCGCAGCGCCGCGCGCACGGGAGGATCGAGCTTCCGCACCGGACGCTTGCCGAGCGTCTCGATGGCGTGGTCGAGCGTGCGCACGCGTTGCACGGCGCCGTACGCGAGCCGCTGCGCGAACGCGCGCTCGCGCTCGTCCAGACCCGCGGCGGCGGTGCGGAAGGCACGGTCGGCGTACGCATCCTGCTCGAACACGCGCAACAGGACCTCGTATGCCGCCCTGCGCGCCGGGGACACGGGTGGCGCGGTCATGCCCTCATACGCCCTGAAACTCGGCGCCGTAGGCGGGGCTAGCGGCGGCCACGAAGATACGCCTCGTACTCCATGCGCCGGCCGCCCGGCGGCTGCACCTCGAGCGGCACGAGCTCGTCGCCGTCGGCGCGCGCCCTCCAGACGATGAGGTCGCCCATGCGCGCGCCGATGTGCGGCGAGAGCGCGCGCACGCGGTTCACTAGCTCCTGCGGCGGCCGCGACGGATCGAGCTCGCGGTCGGCGGCCGCGATCTTCTCCGCGTACGTCACGCCGTCTTCCGGCTGCGGCGTGAACGTCGGATGCTCGAGCACGGAATCGAGCAGTCGCGCAGCGACCTCGGCGGCGCGGGCGTACACGGCGCCGGCGTCGTCCTCCGGACCGACGTCGAATGCCTCCTGCGCGGCGATCGGGCCCGCGTCGAGCTCCTTCGTCGTGCGGTGGATGGTCACCCCCGTTTGCGGGTCTCCGGCCATGATCGCGCGCTCGACGGGCGCGGCCCCCCGCCAGCGTGGCAGGAGCGATGGATGCACGTTCAGCCACAGCGCGCGCGACAGCAGCGACTCCGGGATCAACAGACCGTACGCGCACACGACGACGGTCTCGGCCTCGAGCGCGTCGCGCTCGTGCACGACGGGGACGCCGAGACGCTCCGCCACCTCCTTCGCCGGCGAGGGCGCGAGCTTTCGCCCGCGTCCGCGCGGCGCGTCGGGACGCGTGAGCAGTTGCGCGACGTCGTGCTTCGCCGCGAGCCGCGCGAGCACGTCCGCGCCGAAGGGAGCGGTCGCCGCGACCGCGATGCGGGGCACTAGGAGATGACGATGCGCGGGCGCAGCAGCGCGAGCGCCTCGCGGCGCGCTTCCGGCGTCGTCCGGTCGATGATCAGCACGCCGTCGAGATGGTCGGACTCGTGCTGCGCCGCGCGGGCGAAGATGTCGTCCAGCTCGAAGCGCACGTCCTCGCCGTGCTCGTCCTTGCCGACGACGGTGACCCGCGTCGGCCGCTCGATCGGGACGAGAACGCCCTGGATCGAGAGGCATCCCTCTTCGACGACGTCCGTCTCCTCGCCGCGCTCGACGATCTCCGGGTTCACGACGGCCGCCACCACGTCCTTCTCCGGCGTGAAGACGAACAGGCGCTGAAGGATGCCGACCTGGTTCGCCGCGAGCCCGATGCCGTGCGCCTCGCGCATGAGCCGCTTCATCCGCTCGACGAGGTCGCGCAGCTCGTCGTCGAAGTGCTCGACCGGCCGCGCCGCCATCTTGAGCGCGACGTCCGGGTACTGGCGGATCTGCGCGAGGGCAAGGCGACGTCGCGCCTCGTTCTCGGCGTCCAGCTCCTCCTCGACGACTTCGCCCTCGACCCTGGCCATGCAGTGGGCAGACTAGCGGTGTGGATCCGCGCGAGTTGAAGGAGATCATGAGCCAGGGCGCGATCCGCCCGGAGACGCAGCGCGACCGCGACGAGCGGCGCGTGCTCGAGACGGATCTCGCGGAGAGCCCCGTCAAAGGCCAGGCTCTGCGGCAGCGGCTGCGCAACTTCCGGCCCGACGCCGAGTCTGCGGTGCGCGCGCTCGGCGGCCCGCTCGGGTGGATGCGGCGGCTGCGCGCGATCGAGGACGCCCTCGACCAGCACGAAAGGCAACTGGACGCGGCGTGGCGCGCGACCGATCCCGCCGACTGGCCACGCGTCGCACGCGAGTGGGACTTCTCCGAGATCAACGCGCTCATCGAGCGGCACAACCGCTACTTCCCCGCCGAGGCGCGACTCCCGATGGATCCGACGACGCGCGACTTCGTCCCCATCAACGGGCGGCGCTACCAGCGCGAGCCGCTCGACGCCGAGTGGATCCTCAGGCGCTGGCCGGCTGAACGTCCCTAGTACAGAACGCGCACACGGTCGCGGCGACCGGAATCTCGCTGAGGCAGTGCGGGCACGTGCGCACGGTCTCGTCCACCGGCGGCTCCGTCTTCCGCCGCGCCATGAGCGCGTTCACCGGCTTGACGACGAGGAAGAAGATGACGGCCGCGATGACGACGAACGCCAGCAGAGCGTTGAGGAACGCGCCGTAGGCAAAGCGGCTGTGGTTGATCGTGAAGCTCAGCGCCGAGAAGTCGTGCTTGCCGCCGATCGCCGCGATGAGCGGCGTGATCAGGTCGCCGACGAAGGCGGTGACGACGGCGCCGAACGCGACGCCGAGAACAACGGCGACGGCGAGATCGACCATGTTCCCGCGCAGCAGGAAGGCCTTGAAGTCCTTCATGCGGCAGGAGCTTAGAGGCTCTGCGGATCCACGTCTACCACGACGCTCAGCCCGGCGCGCCGCATGGCCGGCGCGGCCGCCGAGAGGAGCGCGGCCGCGCGCGCCGCGAGCGCCCGCGGCCGGCCGGTCTTCGCGACGAGCTGCGCGCGGTGCTTCCCGCGCAGCCGCAGCAACGGCGCCGGGCCGAGCAGCTCGTGGCCGGCGAGCCCGGCCTTCAGCTCCTCGAGCGCGCGCACGGTGTCGTCCTGCTCCGGCCCGGTGACGACGATGCGGACGAGGTGCGCGAACGGCGGGTAGCCGAGCTCGCGCCTCCGCTCGAGCTCTTCGACGAGGAAGCCGGACACGTCGTGGCGCGCGGCGTGCGAGATCGCGCGCGCGTCGGGCTGAAACGTCTGCACGAGCACGCGCCCGGGCGCATCGCGGCCGCTGCGGCCGGCGAGCTGCGTCAGGAGCTGGAACGTCCGCTCCTCGGCGCGGAAGTCCGGCATCCCGAGCCCCGTGTCGGCGTCGACGACCGCCGCGAGCTCGACGCCGGCGAAGTGATGCCCCTTCGCGACCATCTGCGTGCCGACGAGGACCGCGCGCTTCGCGCGCGCGAAGCGCTCGAGCGGCTCGCGCACGTCGTCGACGTCCGCGTCGAGGCGAATGACCTCGAGCTCCGGCAGATGCTTCGCCAGCTCCTTCTCGAGCCGCTGCGTGCCGGCGCCGATGCGCGCGAGCTCCGCGGAGCCGCACGACGGGCAGGTCTCCCCCATCGCCTCCAGGCGCCCGCAGTGGTGGCAGTGCAGCGCGGCGTCGCCGTGCAGCGTCAGCGCGACGTCGCAGTTCGGGCACCGGCGCGTCGCGCCGCACGCGCGGCAATGCACCGCGGGGGCGATGCCGCGGCGATTGAGCAGCAGGATCGCCTTGCCCCCGCTCTCGACGATCGCGCCCAGCTCGGCGAGCAGCGGCGCCGAAAGCGGATAGCCCGCCTGCCGGCGCAGGTCGACGACGCGCACCGACGGCATCGGCGCCGCGAGCCTCCCGCCGAGCTCGAGCCGCTCGAGCGACTGCCACGACTCCGGCCGCGGCGTCGCCGAGCCGAACACGGCGACGGCGCCTTCGAGCGCGGCGCGCTTCGCCGCCACCGTGCGCGCGTCGTAGCGCGGGTCGGACTCCTGCTTGTACGACGCGTCGTGCTCCTCGTCGATGCAGATGACCCCGAGCGACGCGACCGGTGCGAAGACGGCCGAGCGCGCGCCGACGACGACCGGGGCCTCGCCGGAGGCGATGCGCTCGCGCTCGTCGCGCCGCTCCGCCTCGCTCAGCCCCGAGTGGAGCACGGCGACGCGCTCGCCGAAGCGCTCGCGGAAGCGGCCGAGCGCCTGCGGGGTGAGCGCGATCTCCGGCACGAGCACGATCGCTCCCCGCCCACGCGCGAGCGCGGCCCGGCACGCGCGGATGTACACCTCGGTCTTGCCGCTGCCGGTCGATCCCCACAGCAGGACGTTTCCTCCACCGGCGTCCATCAGCGCCTCGATCCGTCCGAGCGCGGCCTCCTGCGGCGGCGACAGCCGCGTCGGCGCGGCCTCGGCGTCGATCGCACGGCCGACCGTCCGGCGTTCGCCGCGCCGCTTCGGATACGAGGGCGCGACGAGCCCGAGCGCGCGGGCGGGCGTCGACCCGTAGTAGTCGGCGATCCAGAGCGCGAGGTCGACGAGAGCCGCGGGGAGCGTCTCCGCGACGCGCTCGATCGCGCTCGCGTCCACTCCCTCCGGCCGCTCGACGTCGACCTCTGTGACGACGCCGCGCCGGCGGGCGTTGCCGAAGCGCACCTCGACGACGTCGCCCTTCGCGGTGCCCGCCGGGACCTCGTACGTGAACGGCCTCGCGACGGCGCGGGCGGTGACGAGCGGATAGACGGAGGCGTAGCGGCTCACCGGACCAAGGCTATGGTCGGGGCATGACGTGGGACCCGGATCGCTACGGCGACGTCATCGAGGAGATCCCCGGGTACGAGGAGCTGCAGGACGCGGTCGCGGCCGCCTCCACGGGCCGGAACGTCCTCGAGCTCGGGACGGGAACCGGGGAGACGGCGCTGCGCGTGCTCGCGCGGAACCCCGGCGCCCGCTGGACGGGGATCGACGGAAGCGAGGCGATGGTGGCGCACGCGCGCGAGCGGCTCCCCGGCGCCGACCTGCGCGTGCAGCGGCTCGAGGACCCGCTCCCGGAGGGCCCGTTCGACCTCGTCGTCTCGTGCCTCGCCGTCCACCATCTCGACGGTGAGGGTAAGCGCGACCTGTTCAGGCGCATCGCACGGGTGTCGGACACCTTCGTGCTCGGCGACGTCGTCGTCCCGGAGCG
>DATAMX010000148.1:0-2284 GCA_036260475.1 Gaiellaceae bacterium
CCCGCCGACGTACGAGTGGCAGCAGCCGCCGACGTCGAACACCGCGGGCTAGTCGATCGCCGCTCTCAGCGTCGCGACGTAGGCGCGAAGCGCCTCCGGTCCCCCTTCGGCCTCCTGGAGCGCGCGTGAGCCGACCACGACGCCGTCGGCGAGCGAGGCAGCTGCGTGCGCATGCTCGGGCGTCGAGATTCCGAAGCCGGCGTAGAGCGGAGCGTCGACGAGCCGTCGCGTCCGCTCGACGAGGCCGGGGAGTGCGGGGGAGAGCTCGCCGCGCGCACCGGTCGTGCCGGCGAGCGTGACGAGGTAGAGCCAGCCGTCGGTCTGCTCGCCTGCGAGGCGGATGCGCTCGTCCGTCGACGTCGGGGCGACGAGCTGGACGCGCCGGAGGTCGGCGCGATCGCCGGCGGGAACGTCGACGACGATCATGCTGGAGGCGCCCGCAGCTCTCGCGTCGGTTGGAAACCGATCCCAGCCGTACGCCTCGAGGATGGACGCATACGTCATCGGCACGATCGGGGTGTCCGGAACGAGCTCGTGCGTGCGGGCGAGCACCTCGAGGCACTGCTGCGTGCGCATGCCGCGGGCGAGCGCCCGCTCTCCCGCGCGCCGGACGACGGGCCCGTCCGCGAGCGGGTCGGAGAACGGGACGCCGAGCTCGATGATGTCCGCTCCGCCTTCGACCGCGGCGGCGGCGAGCTCCGGCGTCTCCGGTTCGGCCATCAGGTAGATGACGAGGGTCTTCACTGCCGCAGCACCTCGGCGAGGTCCTTGTCCCCACGGCCGGAGAGGCCGACGAGGATCAGCTCGTCATCTAGTTCACGCGCGCGCGCGAGGGCGTGAGACGGCTCGAGGGCCGGGATGATGCCCTCGGTGCGTGCGAGATCGCGGAACGCGGCGAGGGCCTCGGCGTCGGTCGCGCCCACGTACTCCACCCGGCCGATGTCCCGAAGGTACGCGTGCTCCGGGCCGACGCCGGGGTAGTCGAGGCCGGCCGAGATCGAGTGCGCGTCCGCGATCTGCCCGTCGTCGTCGGCGAGCACCGACGAGCGCGCGCCGTGCAGCACTCCGGCGCGGCCGGTGCCGAGCGAGGCCGCGCCCGCGGCCTCGACGCCGACGATCTTCACGTCCTCGTCCTCGAGGAAGCCGTAGAAGAGGCCGATCGCGTTCGAGCCGCCGCCGACGCAGGCGACGACGGCCTCCGGGAGCCGGCCCTCGGCGGCGAGGATCTGCTCGCGCGCCTCGTTACCGAGCACGCGCTGCAGGTCGCGCACGATCTCCGGGTACGGCGCGGGCCCGACGCACGACCCGATGAGGTAGTGCGTCGTCTCGACGTTCGTGATCCAGTCGCGGATCGCCTCGCTCGTCGCCTCCTTCAGCGTCTTCGTGCCGAAGTCGACGGGGCGGACCTCCGCGCCGAGCAGGCCCATGCGCTCGACGTTGGGCTGCTGGCGGCGCATGTCCTCCTCGCCCATGTACACGACGCACTCGAGCCCGAAGCGCGCACACACGGTCGCGGTGGCGACGCCGTGCTGGCCGGCGCCGGTCTCGGCGACGATGCGGTGCTTCCCGAGCCGCACGGCCAGGACGGCCTGGCCGAGCGCGTTGTTGAGCTTGTGCGCGCCGGTGTGCAGGAGATCCTCGCGCTTGAGGTAGATGCGCTTCCCGGGCGCGAAGCGCTCGATGAGGGTCAGCGGCGTCGGCCGGCCTGCGTACGACGTCAACAGGTGGTGCAGCTCCCGGTGGAATGCGTCGTCCGCCTTCGCGGCCTCCCAGCCGGCGGTGAGCTCGTCCAATGCAGGGATGAGCGTTTCCGGGACGTAGCGTCCCCCGTAGTCGCCGAAGTTCATCGCGCCTCCTGGACGAATGCTCTGACCTTCTCGTGATCCTTGATCCCGGGAGCGGACTCGAGCCGCGACGCGGCGTCCACCGCCCACGGATGCACTGCGTCGATCGCCGCGCGGACGTTGTCGGGGCCGAGCCTGCCCGCGAGCACGACGCGGCCCTCGCTCGGCGCAGAATCCCAATGATCCGGATCGACCTCGTCCCACGGCTGGTCCCAGACGAGCGCGACGGGCTTGTCCCCGCGCAGCATCGTCGCGTGGCGTCCGCGGACCTTCCCCTCGGCGGACGGATACACCTGCACGAGGTCGGCGCCGCGCTCCTCCGGCTCGCCGACGAAGACGGCGACGCTCAAGACGGTGTCTGACACCGAGAGCACGTCCGTCGCCTTCCGCGGCGAGCCCTCGGCGAAGATGAAGCCGCACAGGTCGGCCCCGGCCTCGAC
>DATAMX010000168.1:0-10095 GCA_036260475.1 Gaiellaceae bacterium
AGCGGCGTGAGCGGTGAGATATCCGCGACGATGCGCAGGCGGTTCGTGTCGAGCACGTCGCGGTCGGCGTGGACGACCACGCGGGCGAGGATCCGGTCGCCGAAGAGCACCGTGGCCGGGTCGAACGCGGCGCTGACCGTCAGCTCGGGCGCCGCCGCCGCACGCGCAGACCCGCCGACCGCCGTGAGCAGCAGAACGATCGCCATGAGCGCGGTTCGACTCGATGCACGGGACGTCAGCGCGCCCACCGGCTCCGCCTCCGGGACTCGGCCCAGGCGATGAACGCGCGGTCGATCCGATCGGGGTCGCTCGTCCCGAGGAGAACGGCCTCGAGGCCGAACGATGCGAAGTCGGAAAGCAGACGCCGCAGCTGCTGCTCGTTCCGCTCGCGGCGAAGCGCGGCTTGGCGCGCGCTGAGACGAACCAGCCTGACCCGGCCGCTTGTCGGATCCGCGATCGGGAGCGCGACACCGCCGACGGGCGGGAAGCTTTGCTCCCAGATCGGGTCCTGGATCACGATCGGCACGATGTCCCAGCCGCGGGCGAGTGCGCCCACCCAGACACCCGCCGGCGGCGAGACGAGGAAGTCGGAGAGCACGAACACGAAGCTGCCGGCCGGCAGGTCGCTCCGGAGGCCGGCGAGGAAGGCGAGGCCCTGTTCGAGGTTGTCCTCGGGCGCGTCGAAGGCGGCCGGGCCGGCCTGGCGTTCGAGCACGCGCCAGGCGCCGGCGCCGCGGCCGGGCGGAAGCCAGTAGGGCTGCCCTCCTGCGCCGGCGAGGTCGAGCGACGCGACGTCACTCCGGGCCGCCGCCGCACTCGCGACGATCGCCGCGGTCGCTTCGGCGAGCGCTTGCGGTTTCTGAAGCCAGGGCAGTGACGCCGGGAAGATCGCCATTGCCGGACGCCGGTCGCAGAGGAGCGCGACGCGCGGCGCCTCGTCGGCCGAGCGGTCGCGTACGACGAACTCGTCCCGTCCCGAGACGGCCGAGAGTCGTGCGGTCGCGAACCAGTCGACCGTCGACACCGGGTCACCTGTCTCATACGGGCGCGTACCGATGACGTCGCCGCCCGGTCCTCGGCGCCGGCTGGGCAGCTCCCCGAACGGCAACCCGACGAGACGCCGCCGGCGCGGCACGAGCGGGAACGTCTGCCGCTCGCGGGCCGGCATCGTCGTCAGCCGGCGGCTCGCGACGCCGACGAGCCGACCCCGACCGGAGCGGGCGCGTCGACGAGGCAGCGAGCCTTGATCTGCGCGAGCGCGTCGTCGCGGCCGAGCCCGCGTGTCTCGGCGAGAAAGGACGCGGTGAGGAGCAGCCGGTGACCGAGGACCGGCAGGAAGAGCGCCTCGATGTCCTCCGGGACCACGTGGTCGCGACCGCGGACGAGCGCCCACGCGCGCGCCGTCCGCTCGAGCGCAAGGCTGCCGCGGACGGAGGCTCCCAACGCGACTCCCTCCACCGCGCGCGTCGCGCGCACGAGCTCGACGGTCCAGCGCACGAGCAACTCGTCGATGTAGACGTCCTCGACCGCCGCCTGCATCGCGCGCACGTCTTCGAGCGAGACGAGCGGCTCGAGCGCTTCGAGCGGATGGCCGTGCCGCTGAGCCACCACGATGTCGATCTCGGCCGCCTCGTCCGGGTACCCAAGTGTCGAGCGGAGAGCGAACCGGTCAAGCTGCGCCTCCGGCAGCGGGAACGTCCCCTCCTGCTCGATCGGATTCTCGGTCGCGATCACGATGAACGGTGACGGCAGTGCGTGGGTCAAGCCATCGACGGTCACCTGGCGCTCGGCCATCGCTTCGAGCAATGCCGACTGCGTCTTCGGCATCGCACGGTTGATCTCGTCGACCAGCACGACGTTCGCGAAGATCGGGCCCGCGCGAAACTCGAACGCTCGCGTCTTCTGATCGTAGATCGAAAGCCCCGTCACATCGGTCGGCTGCAGATCGGGCGTGCACTGGATCCGAGTGACGGTCGCGCCTTCGATCGTCTGAGCGATCGAACGGGCGAGGATCGTCTTCGCCGTGCCCGGAACGTCTTCGAGGAGGACGTGGCCCTGGGCGGCGAGTGCGGAAAGCACGAGCGCTATCTCGTCGTGCTTTCCGCGCACGACTTGCTCGATGTTCGCGAGCAGCCGGTCGGAGGTGGTGCGTAAGTCTTCGTGAAGCACGTTGGCCGAAACGTACTGCCGGCCCGTACGGCTGCCAGATCATGTGAGTGAACTCGCATCGAATCGCTACGGCGTTGGCAGACCCGTGGCTGGTGTGCTCATCGCGTCGCTTTTAGCGTTGGGGCGCATTGCATGAGTCGTTACGTCGCGTTGGCATCGGAGGTTGCGACGCACCCCGCCACACGACCCCAGTCACGTCCCGAAGAGGAGAGTGGAATGAAGCGAATGAGCCGTAAACACCCGACAAGGAGGTGGATCTGGCTCGCGGTGCTCGTAATGCTCGCGGCCCTGGCCGCACTCAGCGTCGCGGTGCTCGTGCCGACCAGTTCGGCCGAACGTGCGACTGCAGACGTCGACTGGCCGTACGTCAACGGCACGCTCGACGGCCAGCGGTACAGCCCGCTGACCCAGATCGACACGTCGAACGTCAAGACGCTGAAGGTCGCCTGGCGTTTCCGCGTCAAGACGCCCGGAGCCGAGAACTATCCGGTCATCGTCGGTCGTACCGCGTACGTGACGACGACCTTTGGGCACATCTACGCGCTTGACGCCGCGACCGGAAAGCAACTGTGGTCGTTCGACGTGGGCAAGCAGAAGAACGTCGGGCTCGCCGCGCAGGCCGCGGTTCACGGCTTCCCCAACCGGGGTGTCGGTGTCGGCGATGGTCGCATCTATGCCGTGACGCCGAACGCGCTGCTGATCGCGCTCGATCAGGCGAACGGCCATCTTCTGTGGAAGAAGAGCATCGGCAATCCCCTGTACCTGTCCGAGAGTGCCGCGCCGATCGTCTACAACGGCATGGTCTTCGTCGGCAGCGCGGGATCGGAGTCCGGTGCGCGCGGCTTCGAGGCCGCCTACGACGCCAAGACCGGCAAGCAGATCTGGCGGCATTACACCGTGCCCGCCCCGAATGCACCGGGCTCGTACTTGAAGGGCCACCACGGCGGCGGCGATGTCTGGATGAACCCCACGATCGATCCGAAGACAGGCCTGCTCTACATCGCCACGGGAAACGCGGGCAGCGACTTCGATGCCCGTGTGCGGCCCGGTCATAACTTGTGGACGGACTCGGTCGTCGCGCTCGATTCCAAGACGGGCAAGCAGGTCTGGGGCTACCAGCTCGAACCGTTCGACGTCTGGGATTTGGACTCGGCTTCGCCGCCGGTGCTCTTCCCGACCAAGTCGGGGCTTGCCGTCGGTGAGGCGAACAAGGGCGGCTTCTGGCACTCCGTCGACGCACGCACGGGGAAGCGGCTGACGACGCCAGTAGCGTTCGTCTACCAGCATCGGGTCGTACCGAAGCCGGGCGGGAAGGCTGTCGTCACCTGGCCGGCAGCCCTTGGCGGCTCCGAATGGTCGCCGGTGCCGTTCAGTCCACAGACGGGCCTCGTCTACGTCTCAGGCCTCAACGTCCCCGGCCTGATCCAGGTACCGAAGAAGCCGCTCAAATACAAGGTCGGTGCCGATTACGGCGGCACGTTCCAGATCAGCGGGCCGTGGACGAAGAAGCTTCCGCGCTCCGTGACCGGAACGGGGACCTTCACGGCGATCGACGTCGAGACCGGCAAGATCCGCTGGCAGCACAAAGAGCCGGTCGCAATGATCGGCGGCGCGACCACGACTGCGGGCGGTCTCGTCTTCGTCGGGGTCAGCGGCAAAGGCCTGTTCCAGGCGCTCGATGCCACGACCGGACAAGTGCTGTGGCAGCAGGCGCTCGGCGGCCGCATCGATGACGCCGCCAGCGTCTATTCGATCGACGGCAAGCAATACGTGCTGATCGCCTCCGGCGGCAGTTCGCTCATCGGGGCCGGCACCGGCGGCTTCGTAGCACCGTCGCCGGCGACGTTCACCGCGTTCGCCCTCGGCTAACCGGATCCGCAGCTGCTCTGCCCACTCCTCGGAGTGGGCAGAGCAGCGTCTCAACACGTACGCAGGGAAGGAGTCTCATGAGCAACGTCAAGCTTTCATTGATCGCAATCGTCGCAACCCTCGCGCTCGCTGCGCCATCCGTCGCCGCCGCGAGCACGAAAACCCTGATCGGCACCGACGGGCCTGGCTTCACGATCACGATGAACAAGAAGATCGTGAAGGCGGGGATGTACGTGATCATCATCCGTGACCGCTCGTCGATCCACAACTTCCATCTGACGGGGCCCGGAGTCAACAAGCTGACCAGCGTCCCCGCTGTTCGCACTACGAAGTGGACGGTCAGGCTGAGGAAGGGCATCTACCACTTCGTCTGCGATCCGCACCGGGCGATCATGCACGGAATCCTGAAGGTCACGTGACGTGCGGCCGATGAAGACGACTCGCTCGACGCTGGAGCAATTGGCCTCGGGCCGCGACACGCGTCTCAGCTCTCTGGGAGGCGTTGTCGTCTTCGCCATCCTTGTATTCCTGTCAGTCAGCGCCGCCGCGCAAGCTCACCCGCTCACGACCAGGCCGCAGTTGGAGCTCGACGTCCGTGTCACGATCACGGACGCGCGGATCGTGCTCGACCGGCACAGCGCTCCGCGAGGTGTCGAGGTTCGCTTCCACATCAGGAACACAGGAACACGGGCCCACAACTTCACACTCAGCGGCCCGAAGCTCAACAGCGGTCGCCGGCAGGGATTTAGTCAGACGCTGAAGCCGGGTCAGCAGAAGACGGTGCGGCTCTTCCTCGACGTGCGTGCCCGGCAGGCGTATTTCAGCGGGCTCGCCGCCGATCGATACAAGCCAATGATGAGAGGCGTCTTCGTCACACGCTGAGATTGTGCGCCAGACCAAGCTCCTGACTCCACCGACCCGGAGACTCCTGGCGATACTCGGAGGGATCGCGCTCGTCGCCGCCCCCATCGCCGCCGCGGTAATCCTGCGCCCCTCTGGCGCGCCCGCCTCGACCGAGTCACCTCCGGTCATCCCCATATCGCCTGCGGCGAGCTTCCCCGCGCCACCGTCTGGCGCGGTCGTCTTCAGCCGGCAGGCGGGTTCCGCGGCACTCGCCCTCGGAATCGTTCCCCGGCGCGGCTCGATCCTTGTCCAGGCGTCGGTAGTCGGCCCGCAGGGACGCGGCAGTCCTGGTCTGACCGTCGACTTCATCGTGCAGAGGACGTCGACGCGCGCGATTGCGTGTGGGCCCGGTTGTTACCGCGCCGCAATCGCGATGAACGGCCGCCCCGCGGCGGTCGAAGTCGCAGTCCGTCGTGGCTCGCGAACGATCCACTGGCGCGTACCTCTACCCGCCACGTGGCCGCCGTCAGATGCGAGCGCGCTCGTCGTGCGAGCTGAAGGCGTCTGGCGCTCGCTCCACTCGGTTTCCTTCAAGGAGCAGCTCGCTTCCGACTCTCGGCAGCCGCTCGAGAGCACTTGGCGAATCGAAGCACCCAACCGAGTCGCCTATCAGGTGAAGGCCGGCTGGGCCGGAGTCGTCATCGGCGCGCGCCGTTGGGACCGTTCTCCTGGGGCTGCGCGCTGGGTTGCCTCCGCGCAAACCCCGCTCAGTCAACCCGTCCCCGCCTGGGCGGGGGCAGTCGAGGCGCACGTGCTCGGCACCGGCACGATCAAGGGGCGCCCGGTCTGGCGCATCTCCTTCTTCGATCCAGGCATACCCGGCTGGTTCGAGATCGCACTCGAGCGCAGCACGCTGCGCACCCTCGAGACCCACATGATTGCAGCGAGCCACTTCATGCTCGATGTCTACAGCGCCTTCAACGCCTCGCCGGCAATCACGCCGCCAGTTCCGTGAGCACCCCTCGATCGGCGAGGTTCGCGAACTGCAGGGTGGCGGTAGACGAGGCTCGCGCGAAGGGTTGCCACGGTTGGACGGCAGCTCGGGCGGGTGTCGTAGGCGAGCGGGCCCTCTCGCTGGGAGCCGGAGCGCGAGGTTGTTTCCGGCGCCGACGGCGTCGCCGGGTCACATCTCTATCTGAAGACGTTCGTCTTCGTGCCCGACGGGATAGCTTCGCACTGGCTCACGGGCGGGGCCCCTGAGCACGGCGCCGGTGGTGACGTCGAACTGACTCCCGTGGCACGGGCAGGTGACTACTTTCCCGTCGAGCTCGCCTTCGGCCAACGAGCAGTGCAGGTGGGTGCACGTGTTGTCGAATGCGTAGAGCGTCCCGTTCACACTGGCGACTGCAATTCGAATGCCTTTGACGTCGAACGCCCGCAGATCGCCGTCTGCGAGGTCAGGAACGTCGGTCAGAGTGACGAGTTCCGTCATTGCATCCCCCGATGTCGATGTGCTTGCCAGACGATCGCACAACTAACGAGCTACCGCGCAGCGATTCAATGAGAACTCGATGAGCGAACACTCACAGCGGTTGCGCCACACGCCAATGCCTCCCGGTGTTGCGACCATCCGCGCGTGGCTAGGCTCGAAACATCGGAGTCACAGCGGAACTCACATCGATGGAGACGGTGAGCGACGGCGATCGGCGCTTTTCGAACGCAAGCTTGTCGATTGACGAGGTGATCTCGGCTGTACATCAACATGCACTCGAGATCTGCGAGCAACAACTGCTGAGTAGCCGGGGCCGACTGTCGAATGAGCAAGCGCAGATAGCCCGAACCGTCATCGGGGCGACCGTCGATCGACTGCTTGCCGTTCCTGCGGCGCGTATGAACGCGGCGTCGGAAGGGCGCGACTACGCCGAGTTGCTTGTTCACCTCTTCGATCCTGAGTCGTTCCCATCCGATTGAGCTCAACCCGAGTCTGGTCGCGCCCGCCGTGATCTGGATCACCGCCGTTCAGTTCGATAGCTCAGGCCACTACAAGCACGAAAATATCTGTGCGTTCCGCTGGCGCGCGGCCGACTCGCAACAGCAGGAGAGATACACGATCGCCGAGCTCATCGACGTGATTCGGTCAGACACTCTCGTCTACGTCAGCGACGACGCATTCGAGCGGACGGCACTCGTGCGAGTGGTCGACGCAGAACCTCCCTACGTCCGCGCATGGGCACACGGCAGCTGGGGGAACGATCTTCTCGCGTTGCCGCGCTTCGACGACTAGCCGCGTCGAAAAGGCGCCTACCATCACACAGCCGGTTCGATGAGCACACCTTGATCGGCGAGGTTCGCCAGCAGCAGGTGGAAGTAGACGAGCCCGGCGAAGGGCTGCCAGGGTTGGACGGCGGCTTGGACGGCGGCGTAGTCGAGCGGACCCTTTCGCTGGAGCCGGTGCGCGAGGTTGTTCCGGGCGCCGACGTCGTCGCCGGGAAAGACGTTGAGTCGGCCGAGCCCTCGCAGGAGCGCGTATTCGGCGCTCCAACGGCCGATGCCGCGGAGATGCATGAGCGCGGCGACCGCCTTCTCGTTGTCGAGCGAGTCGATCGCGTCGGCGTCGAACGTGCCTGTCTCGATCGCGGCCGCGAGCGCGACGATGCTCAGCGCCTTCGCGCGGCTGAAGCCAAGCGGCCTCAGCGCCTCCGGGGAAACTCCCGCCAGATGCGCAGGCCGCGGGAACGCCTGCGGACCGCCGTCGCGCACCGGCGTTCCGTAGGTTTCCGCAAGTCGGTTGAGCAGCCGGATGCCGACGGTGAGCGTCAGCTGCTGACAGGCGATCGCGTTGACGAGACACTCGAACAACGAAGGAAGTCGTGGCGGCTTCAGGCCTCGAAAGCGCTTCGCGAGCGGGCCGAGGAAGGGATCGTCCGCTGCAAGCCTGTAGAAGGGGGAGAGGTCTGCTCCCAGGCCGAGCAGACGATGCAGCGCCGCCTGTGCAGCAGCCTCGGTCTCGCGATCGAGGTCGATGCCCGTGAGCTGAACCGCGATTTGCGGCACTGAGGGCGACTCCTGCGTTGCGACGACCTCGACGGGGCGGCCTCCGAGTTCGAGCACGCGCCGGTAGCTGCTTCCATCCCAGCCATCGGTGGCGTTGTCTCCTCGCCGGCGCAGCGCCCAGGCGGTCAGGTCGAGCCGGTACGGCGGCACAGCCGCAAGACTGAAAGTCCGCTGTTGCACTACGTCCTCCCGTGCTGGGATGTATCGACCGTATCGCCGCTCCGGTGACCACACCACCGGTGGGCTCGCCGGTGCGGTTCGTTGTCTGTGAGCGTGTCCCCACTGGACCGGTACGCGATCCGCATGGTTCGTGCGGATCGACCGGGCTACGGTCAGTCTCAGCGGGTGCAAAGCGCTTGACCTCGTACCCACCAGGAGGAGCGATCGTGAAGAAGATGTTTGACCTTGTCGTGATCGGGACGGGGGAGGCGGGCTCGACGGCGGCGCTGCGTTGCCGGGCGGCGGGCAAGCAGGTGGCGATCGTCGATTCCCGGCCCTTCGGGGGCACCTGTGGGCTCCGGGGCTGTGATCCGAAGAAGGTTCTGACGGGTGCGGCGGAGATCGTCGACCGGCGCTCCCGGATGGCGGGTCGGGGCATCACGGGGAACATTCGGATCGATTGGCCGGAGCTGATCCGCTTCAAGGCGACGTTTACGGACCCGTTCCCGAAGCAGCGGGAGGATGGCTTCCTGAAGGCGGGCATCGAAACCTTTCACGGCCGTGCGCGATTTGTCGATGAGCGCTCGGTTCAGGTGGGCAACGACATCCTCGAAGGGACGCAGGTGGTGGTTGCGACCGGCGCGTGGCCGGTCAGCCTGAACATCGTTGGCGAAGAGCATCTGACCCGCAGCGACCAGTTTCTCGACCTGGAACAGCTGCCGAAGCGGATCGCGTTCGTCGGAGGCGGCTACATCGCCTTCGAGTTCGGTCATATCGCCGCCAGAGCCGGCGCGTCGGTCACCATCCTGCACCAAGGAGCGCGGCCGCTCCAGCATTTCGACCCTGATCTGGTGGAGAGGCTGCTGGAACGGACCCGCGATGCCGGCATCGACGTGCGGACGGGTACGCAGGTCGTGAGCATCGAGAAAGGTGACGGATCCCTCGCGGTCACCGCTTCGACGGATTCGGGCTCGGAAACGTTCGAGGCCGAATTGGTCGTCCATGCGGCCGGCCGAGCAGCCGAACTCGACGACCTCGACCTGGCACGGGCCGGCGTCGACTTCGATCGCCGGGGTGTCACCGTGAACGACTTTCTGCAGAGCGTCTCCAACCCCGCCGTGTACGCAGCCGGCGACGCGGCAAACAGCGGCGGGCTGCCCGAGACCCCGTTTGCGAATTACGAAGGCAGCATCGTCGCCCGGAACCTGCTGGACGGAAACCAGCATCCAACTTCCTACCTCGGCATGGCGAGCGTGGTCTACTCGATCCCAGCCCTCGGTGCCGTCGGACTGACCGAGGAACAAGCCCACGCTGAGGGTCTGAGCTTCACCGTCAACCACGCTGACACCTCCGGCTGGTACTCGGCGCGCCGGGTCGCGGAGCCGGCGTCGATGTACAAGGTGCTGATCGAAAACGGCAGCGGCCGGATCCTCGGGGCTCACTTGCTCGGCCCCGAGGCCGACGAGTTCGCAAACGTCTTTGCGCTCGCGATCCGAGCCGATATTCGGGCTGATGCCCTCAGGGAAGCGCTGTTCGTCTACCCGACCCAGGCCTCGAACATGGCGTACATGGTGTAGGGCCAATCAGCGGCTGCGGGCGAAGCGGTGGACGCGTGGGATGCAGAAACTCGATCGTCACGCCGCGGCCAGCTCGCACCAGGATGTCTACGGCAACCCCTGCTACGGACGCATGGGCATCCGCGTCTCCCAGTGGATAGGAAGGTCAATGCCCGACTTGGGCGAGGTGATCGTCCCCCTGCCGCCGCAGTCCAAGGCTCCCGGCTTCCACGACGCCTTCTCAGGGCTCGGCGGTGTGCGCGTGCCCGAGTCTCGCACCCGACTGGCTGGCGATCGCGCGGCGCAATCGGGACGCCGCATGGTTCACCGGGTCGGTGAGAGCTGCGCCAGGCTGCGAACAACCGGTCGCGCGTACGCGTAGGGGTGGTGGAAGACCTCGAGTGCGTTGTCAGGACGGGCGGGGAGTGTGAAGCTTTCGCCCCGC
>DATAMX010000178.1:0-39738 GCA_036260475.1 Gaiellaceae bacterium
CCCAACTCCTCGCCGGCGTCCAAGCCGGCACCGACTAGACCGGCACGGTCCTTGCGGATCAGCAGCTCCTCGTAGAGCAGCCCTTGGCCCTTGGCAACCGCGAGGGCCTTGTCGAGGCATACCCGAGCCTCGTCGTTCCGACGGAGGGCGGAAAGACACGCCGCCCGAGCACGCTCGACGGCCGCTGCATGCCAGATCGCTCCCTTGCGTGTCGTCATCGCCTCAGAGTCGAGCGACGCGAGCCCCTTCTCAGCGGACCCAGCGCGAGCATGAGCATGCGCTCTGTAGGCAGCGGCTTCCAGCGACATACCGGCGTGACCGACACCTTTGGCCTCCGCGACGACGCGGTCCAGCGTCTCGAACGCGGCCGTCGCGTCCCCGCGGTGGAGCGCGCACCTTGCGAGTTGCATGTCGGCAAACAGCACGAATGATGCGTAGCGCGACGATCGCAACACGCGGCGGGCATCGCCGAGCACACGCTCCGCCTCCTCGATTTCGCCCTTGCTGACCAGCAGCTCGCCGAGGTTTGCCGCCGCAACCGCCGCGTTCTGGCGGTCGCCCGACCGCTGGCAGTCGTCACGGGCGCGAGCGTAGAGCTCGAGCGCCTCGCTCCACCGTCCGTCGGCGTAGGACTGCACGCCGAGATTGATCTCCATGAGCCCACGGGCGTTCACGTCGCCCAACTTCGTGTAGATGTCCACCGCCAACCGCTCGTGCACCGCCTTCTCCGGCTCCCCGAGCAGCTGATAGGAACCGTCGAGGGCCGTGTACGCTCGTGCGATCGCCTCCAGTGCGCCGGTGCGACGGGCCTCCTCGGCGGCGGTCGTGGCGAGGGGGATCGCCTCCCGGGCGCGCCCTTGGAACATCAAAAGCTCCGCGCGCATGGCGCGCAGCACCGCCCTCGCGGCCGCTGCAGGCCGCCCGCGTCGGCCCTCCAGGAGCCGTAAACCCGCCGAGGTCTCGCGTAGAGCTCGTCCCCATGCGCCCGTGCGCACGTTGGGGCGCGTGCGCAGCGCGAAGATCCTCGCGCGCTCGACCGGATCGTCAGGCAGAAGCCTCGAGGCGCGCCGAAATGCGTCGACCGACTCGTCGAAGAGACCTGCAGCCTCGCGGGCCTTGCCCAGTGCCACGAGCACGTCGGCGCGCTGCTGTCGGCTCACGCTTCGGACGTGGCAGCTGGCCTTCAGTGCAAGCTCGTACAGCCGCGCCGCTTCGACGGTCGCCCCGACCGCGCGCGCGCGGTTGCCGGCGATTCGCCCGTACTGCCACGTCTTGTCGCGGTGACCGGCGGCGAAGAAGTGCAGTGCGAGCGTCGCTGCCTCGTCCTCGAGGGCATCGGTCGTCGCCTCGATCGCCTCTGCGACCCGCGCGTGCAGCTCACGGCGGCGCCGGAACGGCAGCCCCTCATACGCGGCATCGCGAACGAGCGTGTTTCGGAAGCGCATCCTCCCGGCGGGGCCGGCTTCGATCGGCCCGCGCAGGCGTTCCCACACCGCGGAGTCGAGCTCGACGTTGTCGTCCAGCGCCGCGGTCAGCAGTGACCTGTCGAACACCGTCCCGAGGACGGATGCGTACCGGAGGACCGTCCGGTCGGCCGGCGCCAGTCGATCGATCTCGGCGGCGATGGCGGCCTCGACCGAGTCGGGCAGCGCTTCCGTCGTCCCGGTCGCGTGCGCGACGTCGAGCAGCTCGAGGACGAAGAGCGGGCTGCCGCCCGAGCGACGGGCGATCTCCTCGACCTCGTGCGGCCGTAACGGCTCGTCGTCCGTGACGAGGTCGACGACCCTGGCTGCATCCCGCTCGGTGAGCGGCAGCAGCGCAAAGCACAGGTGGCGCTCCCTCTCCTCGTCCATGCGAGTCCAATTCGCAGAGAGGTCGGACTGGGTGACGAAGAGCGCATGGGGAAGTGACGTGCTCGCCGCCGACAACCGGTGCAGGAGGTCGGACGTCGCGCCGTCCATGAAGTGCGCGTCCTCGACGACGATCGCGGTGGCGGCGTGCCCGCGAACGGCGGTCAGGAACCGGAGAGTGACGTCGGCGAGTATCTCGGGCAGAAAGCGCTCGTCCAGCGCCGCGGTCTCGGGCGTCTGCTCGACGTCGAGCCCGAGCAGGACCGCGAGCAACGGCGTCCAGGGGACGAGGTCGGAGTCCGTGGCGGCGACCACTTCGCGCAGCCGCCGCTCGGACTCGGCTGCCGAGCTCTCCCGGTCGAGGCCGAGCAGGTCGCGCATCGGTTCCCGCATCGCGTAGTACGGCGTCGAGGCCTCGTACTCCTCACACGTGACGTGCAGCGTCCGCACCTCGGGCGTCAGGGCGAGCACGTGACGAACGAGCCGTGACTTGCCGATGCCGGCGGCGCCTGCGATCTCGACGGTCCAGCCGTTCCTCGCCTTCACCTCGTGGATGATCCCGAGGAGGGCGGCGACGAGCTCCTCACGGCCGACGAAGGGCGCGTCGCGGTGGCGTTCGCCGCGGCGCCCGACGATGGGCCCGACGACCGACGCCGCGATGAGCTCCGTCTTCCCCTTTGCCCTGAACGCCTCGATCGGGGTCGTCGCAAAGGCGGTGCGGGACCGTTCGAGGACGGCATCCGTCGAGAGGATCTGGCCCGGCTCCGCGCGGCTCATGACTCGCGCCGCGGTGTTGATCGCATCGCCGAGCACCGCGTACGCGCGACGGTACGGAGGGCCGAAGTCTCCGGTGAAGACCTTGCCCGAGTTCACGCCGGCACGCATCGGGATCACTCCCGGCCGGTCGATCACCTCGCGCACGGTGCGGAGCATCTGCTCCTCGTCGTGGCCGGTGCTCGAGGGCGCGCCTGCCGTGAGGAGGACCTTCACGCTGCCCCTCGCGATGTCCGTGACGTTGAAGGGAACCTGATGACGAAGGGCCGACTCCTCGATCGAGCTGAGGCGCTCGTCGAGAGCTTCCGCGAATGCAGCCGGGCCGAGCCGGGCGAGGAGGACGTCGGTGTCCATGAGTTCGACGAATGCAGCAGTGATGGCGCGATGCTCGGGCTCCGAGCGCTCGAGCAGCACGTGGGAACGCGAGGCGACCGGGATGCACGATGCCACGTCGATCCCGAGCATCGTCCCGACGTCCGGCGCCCGTTCCCGGGCCGCCTCGGGAGCGCCGACGAGAAGACGGGCGTCGGCTCGCGCCGGCCCGACGCAAGCCGGATCGAGGATCGCCGCGAGCCCGGAGCCGATGCAGATCTCCCCCGGCTCGGCGACGGACTCCATGGCCACCGTCTCGGTGGCGGTCGGCCCGACGACGATCAGTTCGCGATGCACGCTCCCTGCTGTGAAGAAGTCGATCGCGCCGGTGGCCATCCCGATCGATATCCGCAGTGTCGAGGTTCGACCCGCGACGCGGATCACGCCGATCCGGTCGCACGTCTGTTGCATCTCCCACGCCGCCCGGGCGGCTCGCGTTTCGTGGTTCGACCCGTCGAAGAGGAGCAGAAGCGCGTCGCCGCCCCATTTCAGCAACCCGGCCCCCCAGGCATAGGCCTCGTCGAGCAAGCCCCTGAAGACGCCGTCGAGGGCGTCGCGCAGAAGCTCGGCTCCGACCTTCCCCCGGCCGGCGAGGCGCTCGGTGAGCGCCGTGAAGCCCGAGATGTCGACGAAGACCAGCGTTCCGTCGACCGAGCGGTACGACGTTTCCGGCGACGCGCGCAGCCACTCGATCAGAAGCCGCGGCACGTACGGCTTCAGCATCTCGCCTTGCCGCTCGAGGTCGCTCCGCTTCTCGATCGTCGCCATCAGTGAGTCCCCATCAGGCGAGTATGCACCGAGCCTCGCACCGCCCGCCCGTCGCGGGGCGTCAGCTTGTATCTGCCGCGAGTGTCTTGTAACACTCGATGGATCCGCAGAGGTCTGATCGCGCTCGTCGTCTGGGCTACCGCAGCCGCAACGACCGCCCATGCCGCCACCCCGACTGCTGCATGTGGGAAGCTCCTCCCGCCTGCGCAGGGCGTGTACTTCGGTGCGTACGCGGGCTGGGACTTCGCTCCCGGCTCGTTCGACGACGTGCCCAACCCTGCGCACGTTCGGAGTTTCGAATCGCTCACCGGCACCCACGTCGTCTGGGCCCCTTGGAGCATCTCGTGGCACGACCGTCTCGTCTTTCCGACCTCGGACGTCGAGCGAATCTGGCGGGCCGGGTACGTGCCGCAGCTACGCGTGTTCACGTTCCCGACGCAGGACTATGCGCCGAATGCGCTTCCGCCGACCGCTTGGCCGGGGCCGATCACGCACTCCGACGTCGCGGCGGGTAAGTACGACGACCAGCTCAAGGCGTTCGCGGACGCTGCGCGCGACACGGATATCCCGGTTTTCTTCGACTACGACGGCGAGATGAACAATGCCCATCCGTGGGGCGGGCGCTACGAGGGCGACACGGCGGTGCATTTCCGCGACGCCTACCGGCACATCATCGACGTCTTCCGGGCCGAGGGCGCGACGAACGTCACCTTCCTCATTCAGTACGGGGCGCCGAACGGCTACGGCACCGGCTCGTACTGGGAGCCTTTCGAGCAGTTCGCGAACTACTACCCGGGCGACGACTACATCGACTGGATCAGCCTCTCCGTCTACGGTGAGCCGGTCTACGGGACCGGGCCGAATGCGACCTTCGAACAGAAGCTGACCGCGCACGGCTTCGCACAGTTCGGGTACGAGGGCGCGTACGCGGAGGCGACGGCGCTCACCACGAAACCGCTCGCGATCGAGGAGCTGGGGTTCAAGGACATGCCGAGCGAGGAGGCGAAAACGCAGTGGGTCGGGGACGCCTCCGCGATCATCCAATCCGGTCGTTATCCGCGAATCGATGCGATCGACTGGTGGGCACAGAACAAGGAGAACGGCCACAACTACGACGGTTGGCCGTTCACCCAAGCATTCGCGGACGGTCTGCGGCAGGCGTTCGCTCAGCCGTTCTTCGATGCAACGGCGCAGTTCAGCGGGGACTGCCGGCCGCTGGCGCCCGCACGTGTGACGCTCGCGCAAGGCCGCCTTGCGTGGGCACCGGTCCCGAACGCCGCCTCATATGAGGTCTGGCGTGGAAGGACGAAGCTGAGATCGATCGGCGGCACCGGTCTCACCGTCGGCCGCAGGACCGGGCCGTATCGCGTCCGCGGCGTGAACATCGTCGGCTTCGGGCCGTTCACGAGCGTGCGCTAACCGGAGATGCCGTGCTGGACCTGGCGGTCGTATTCGGCTTGGTCGTAGTGACCGCGTGACTCGGCGATCAGGCCGTCGGGGCGATCCTCCACTCCTCGAAGCCCGGGATGCGCACGCTCTTGCCGGTCTCGGCGCTCGTTCCGGTGAAAGTCCAGCGGTACTCGACGATCCCGTCCTCCCGGAGGACGAGGTCGTCCATGAAGACCTCGATGTCCGGGAAAGCCGCGATGAATGCCTCGGCCACCTCGGCGATCCGGGCCGCATCGCCACCGTTGATCGCGATCATGCCGCCCGGGACGTAGTGCCCTGCCACGCGCTCGGGATCGTGGCCGCACCACGCCTCGGTGTAGGTGCGTGCCAGCTGCTCGATCTGCTTCGGGTCGTGCGCCATCGCTCCCGCACGACCCTAACGCTCGCCCACTACCGAGACAACGCTCGCCTGCGCCGGTGCGCGGGTTACGGGTCTGATTCGCGGTCGCGTGGGTCACGCTCGGTGACGTACTCGGCGGCCGCACCGCGTTTGGTCACGACCTGGTAGGCGCCCCTTCGGAGTACAACCGTCTCGATCTCGGGAAGTTCATGTCCTGGCGCGACGAGGAACAGCGTCGGGTTCTTGCGGATCGTCTCGTATTCGGACACGGTCATAGGCAGGAGCAGGTTGCAGTCGGCGTTCGAGCACTCACACAAGAACTCGAACACGTGATCATCGCCGCCTCCCGAAGCTGCCGCCTGCTCGATGCGCTCGTTCACAGACCGAAACAGCGACTCGTTCTGGGCAAGACGTTTTTCCCTGGCATCCATCGAGCCTGGTAGTCCCCAAAACACCGTCGCCCTGAACCCCGAAGATGAGTCGTTTGGCCCTAGTAAGTTGGGCCTGCAACAACTAGCGTGAAGCTCTACGCCGTCGCGCCGGCGCGGACGGTCCGCGTAGTCGTCGCCGGGAGAAGAGGGGTTGCGGTGTCTCTGGATCAGAAACGGGCGCGCGTCTTTGGCGTGCTTTATCTCGCCACGTTCGTCACGTCGATCCCGGCGGCGCTGCTGTACCGGCCCCTGCTCGACCATCCGGTGCGTTACATCGCGGGTGCCGGGCACGACAAGCAGGTTCTCCTCGGCGTGTTGCTGGAGCTGCTGCTGATCATCGCGAACATCGGCACGGCGGTCGTCATCTTCCCGGTGCTCAGACGAAAGAGTGAAGAACTTGCGCTCGGCTACGTCGCCGCGCGAACGGTCGAATCCACATTCATTCTCGTCGGGCTCGTTTCCGTCGTCGGAATCATCACGCTGCGAAACCAAGTCGCAGGCGCATCAGAAGGCACGATCGCGTACACCCTTGCAGCGATCAAGGACTGGACGTTCCTGCTCGGCCCCGGTTGGATCGTCGGCTGGGGGAACGGCCTGATCCTCGGCTACCTGATGTACCGCACCGGGCTCGTGCCGCGAAGGGCGGCTTGGCTCGGCCTGATCGGTGGACCACTGATCATCATCTCCGGGACGATCATCCTGTTCGGCGGCAACCATCCGAGCAGCGGCTTGCACTCGCTGCAAGCGGTCATGACCGTCCCGGAAGCCGCCTGGGAGCTCTTCCTCGGGGTCTACTGCACCATCTGGGGCTTCAGACGCGACGCCCCGATCCTTTCGATCAGGCCGAGCTGACTCCCGCTGACCTGCGTATCGATCACGACATCGTCAATCGGAGCAGGTCTTGTTTCCGAACCTGACCGCGAGCAACTGAAGGGTGGATGACCATGGCGAGCGAAGCGATCACAGGTAGCGGGAGCGAAGCGAGAATCACTTCTTCCACCCTCATCCGCTGGGCGGGGCTGTCCGCTCTGGCTGCAGGGATCTGTTATGTCCTGGTCGGCGTCTTCCATCCGGCCAACGTGCCGGCGTCCGTCACCACCACCCGGTGGGAGACGGTGCACGTCATCGCCTGCGCCATGTCGTTCTTCGGATTACTCGGGATGGCGGGCCTCTACGCCAGGCAGGCAAGAAAGACCGGTTGGATCGGGTTCCTCGGGTACATCTTGCTCAGTCTCTGGCTGGTGACGATCATGGGCTTCAGCTTCGTTGAAGCATTCGTGCTGCCGCACATCGCGAGCGCGGCGCCGGGGTTTGTGCAGTCGTGGATGGGAATGTTCAACGGCCCCGCCGGCAAGTTCAACATCGGAGCTCTTCCCACGGTCTGGACCCTCACGGCACCAGCTCTCATTCTCGGCGGCCTGCTCTTCGGCATCGCGACGTTCCGCGCCGGCATCCTGCCGCGCTGGGCGGGCGCGCTGCTCGCGCTCTCGACTGTTCTGGCTCCGGTTGCCGCGCTCCTCCCGAACGCATCCCAGCCGAAGATCGCGATCCCGATGGGATTTGCTCTAGGTTGGCTCGGCTACGCGCTCTGGTCCGAGCGCGCAGAGGTACGGCCCGACCGTGAGCCCGCGATCGCCGCAGAGTCGGTGTCACTCGCCGACTGACTTGGGTGGGCCGGCGTGCGGGAATGCTCCCCGAGTTGAGGAGCTTTCGCAGCGACGACGGCGATCACGTCGCCGACTGAGTGCGGCGAGAGTGCCCGATCGGCGCGCGCGAGTAGTCGTGTCACTCGAGGACGGTTGAGCCCGTCTATGTGGAACGCGAATGTCTCGCGGTGCTCGACAACGAGGCCCACCTCTTCGATCAGTCCGGTGATCTCGTCAAGCCGGAAGTCACGATGCGGGAAAACGACGTTCAGGTGTCGTCCTCGGAGCGCAAGTGCGCTGACGAGGGCCGAGCGAGGCGCGTTGATTACTCGGCTGACGAGGTTCTGCGAACTGTCGGTGGAAAGGATCAACCGACCCTCGGGCCGAAGGACACGGGCGAGCTCTCGGAGACCCGCCGCGGGGTCGAGGAGGTGCTCGACGACTTGGACGCTGAGTACCCGATCAAACGACGCGTCCTGGAAGGGCAGGCTTTCCATGTTTGCCTGTACGAGCTCGACCTCGAACCCGTCACGCTCTGCCCAACGGCCGGCCGTCTCGAGGATGCGAGCGGAAATGTCGCTCCCGACCAGACGGTGCGGACGATCGGGTAGCCGTGCGATCCCGGCGAGGAATCGCCCATCCCCGCACCCGGCATCGAGCAACGACTCGGCGGGCAGCGTCTCGGCGACAAGCGCGATCATGCGTTCGAACTTCCGGCTACTCGACGTATCGGGAAGATCGACCGGTTCGGCATACTCGATCGCCGCCCGACGCTCGTAGATCTCCCGGAGGACATCGGAAGGCGCTGCCACGACGCCACTGTTTCACGCCCGATAGTCGAACACCATAGGGCCGCCTCCGGAAACTGCACGCACCCCGTCAGGCCTGTCCGGTGGCTGATCCCCGGCCCGAGCAGCATGACGATCGGCTGCGCCAGTTCGGGAATGACCCTGAGAAGACGCTCGGTTAGCCGCGGATGCGGCCGGGGCGGAGCGGTCGTGCGTGGGTGCTGATCTTTTCGAGTGCGTGGGTGAGCGCTTTGATGTCGGTGTTGGTGAGGTGCTGGGAAAAGTGTCGTTGGATTCCGTCTCGGTGATGGCGGCGCGCGCGCTCCAGCATCTCGGTGCCCTTGTCGGTGGGGACGATGAGGATCGTGCGGCGGTCGTCTTCGGGTCGGGCGCGGCGGACGAGCTTCGCCTCTTCCATTCTGTCGACGACTCGGGTGAAGCCGCTCTTGCTGTAGAGGATCCGGTCGGCGAGCTCGTTCATCGGGATGCCGCGCGGTGAGTCCTCGAGGTGGACGAGGACGTCGTACCAGCGTTGGGAGATGCCTACGGCCTGCTCCAGTTCGGCGTCGAGCACGTCGAGGAGGGCCAGAGCGCTCTCGAAGAACAGGCGCCAGGTGTGCAGCCGCTCCGGCGAAGGGCTTGACAACGATCGTTCCCTAGTAGATAGTCCGCGCTGCAACTGTTTTTCCATAGATTGTTGCGGATCATATCAGCAACCCGGGAAGGGAGTACAGGCATGGTTTCCATCGCTCCGGAGCGAGCACCGCTCGGATACGCGCTCCACGAAAACGAGGGTGAAGCGTTCTGGCTGCTCGGAATGCTGCAGACGATCAAGATCGGCCGCGAGGAAACCGGCGGGGCATACGGCCTGGTCGAGGTGGTCGTGCCGGAGGGTCTCGGCTCGCCCTGGCACGTGCATCCCGAGGAGGACGAATGGTTCTACGTCCTCGAGGGCGCACTCACCTTCTGGGTCGGCGACAGCCGCCTCTCCCTCAAGGCCGGCTCGTTCGCATTCGGCCCCAAGGGCGTGCCCCACACCTTCTACGCAGAGGCAGGCGGGGCCAGAGCGCTGGTCGGGTTCGCACCGATGCAGTTCGAGGGATTCCAAAGAGAAGTCGGCGAGCCCGCCCTCGAACGTGTCCTGCCGCCGCCGGCCGAGGGGCACCCGGACATGGCACGACTCGCCCCCATCGCCAAGCGAAACGGGTTCGAAATCCTTGGCCCTCCTGGCCCGCCTCCCGGCCACTAGCGGGGCAGTCTGGACCTCCGGCGCGCCCGCTCGTGGCAACGGGCGGGCGCACGGCCACACCCAAGAGACGGCTTCAACCGCACGTCCAGTCGCCGGGGAGAGGGTGGCGAGCGGCGCTGTCGCTCCGGAAGCAAGCGGATGCGCGGACCCGCGCGAGGGTGAGTCGCGCGGGTCCTGCTCCAGGTGTGGCGGCGGCCGAGCGTGTGACTACGGCTTGAAGTGGATGGTGCCGCGGCCGATCACGGTGCCGAGCACGGCGAGCGGCTTGGGGCCGCCGTGGTTGCACTGCCCTTTCTTGGTGCCGCTTTGGTAGCGGCCGCCGACGCCGGTGAAGGTGAGCGTGACGTTGACGGTTCCGTTGATGCCTTTGTAGAGGCCGGTGCCGTTGAAGAGCGTGACGGGGGCGCTGCCGCTGGCGCTGACCGAGCAGGTGGTGTCGCTTGCGACCTGGGGGCGTGGGTTTGCGGTCTTTTTGTTGAGTGCGGTCGAGTCGATCTCGAATCCGCCCTTCTTGAGGGTGACCCTGACGTAGTTGCCGTTCGCGTCGGGGTTGCCGTTCTTGTCGATGGTGAGGGTCGTGCCCCAGTCGCCGATCGCTCCGGCCACGACGACTTTGCCTGCGGGGCCGTTGCCGGCCGTCGCCAGGATCGCGATCGGGCCGGCGGTGGGGGTGGCAGCGGTTGTCGCGGCCCCGGCGCCGACGGTGGCCAGGAGCGCGAACGTAGTGGCCGCGAGCAGCCCGGCGGCGAGCGGCAGCGTCCGTCGCCGGGTCGGGGTGTTCTTCCAGAGCTTCATGTGATCCTCCGCGGTCGATTGCACGTCTTGTCGACCGTAGGTGGCGGCGCGACGGGCGTCGTCGGCGGCCGGGCCGATCTTGGCATCGGCCGGTCGGCTGATCTTGGAGGGCGGGAGATCAGCCGGGTAGCTGATGACAGCGGTTCGGCTTCGGGCTAGCGTGCGACGGTAGTGAAGACGCGTCTTCGGATCGATCCCCTGCCCGTCGACGTTGGGCTTGCGGTCGTGCTGCTCGTGACCTCCGAGGTCGCGGTCTGGTGGGGTCGGGGCGGGGTGGCGCGGGCGCATCCGGTGGGGGTGGCGGTGATCGCTGCGGTTGTCACCGCCGCGGTGGCGGTGCGGCGGCGTTACCCGTTCACCGTCGGTGTCGGGGTGGTCGTCCTGAGCAGCTTCCAGATTGCATTCTGGGGAGACCCGCAGCTCATTCCGACGAGCATCGCGTTCTTCTTGTTGCTGTATGCGTTCACGGTCTGGACGCCGACCCGGCGCTTCGTGCTCGGCATCGGGCTGTTGGTCGCGATCTTTCTCGCGAGTGCCGCCGGCCCGAAAGGGAGTCTCTCGCACACGGTCTTCTTCACGGTGGTGACACTGGTGGTGATGCTGCTCGTCCGCCGGGTGCTCGGCGATCGCGAGCGGAGGGCACAGCTGGCGGAGCGCGAGCGCGATGTCGCCGCCCGCGAGGCGGTGGTCGAGGAGCGAGCGCGGATCGCGCGTGAGTTGCACGACGCGATCGCGCACAACGTCTCGATGATGGTCGTGCAGGCGGGCGCCGAGCGACGCCTTCTCGACCACGAAAGCCGCTCGACGGCCGAGGTGTTCAAGACGATCGAGGAGATCGGCCGCGGGGCTCTGACCGAGATGCGCCGCCTGGTTGGGATGCTGCGAAACGGCGGGGAGGACGAGTTGAGCCCTCAGCCCGGCCTTGGCGACCTGCCGACGCTCGTCGGGCAGGTGCGGGAGGCCGGCCTTCCGGTCGAGTTGACCGTCGAGGGAGAGCGTCGGCGTCTTCCGGTCGGGATCGAGTTGTCCGCCTACCGGATCGTGCAGGAGGCGCTGACGAACGCGCTCAAGCACGCCGGCGAGGCAACAGCGTCCGTCCGTGTGCGCTACGGCGACGACACCCTCGAGCTCGAGATCGTCGACGATGGCGCGGGCGATGCGATGCCGCTCGCGAGCGGAGGGCACGGCCTCGCCGGGATGCAAGAAAGGGTCGCGCTCTACGGGGGTCGTATCGACACCGGGCGCCGAGCGACAGGCGGCTTCCGCGTCCGCGTCCTGCTCCCGGTGCGATGACGACCGTCCTGGTCGCCGACGATCAGGCGCTGGTCCGAGTCGGCCTGCGCAAGATGTTCGAGGCCGAGCCCGAGCTCACTGTCGTCGCTGAGGCGTGCGACGGTGACGACGCGGTCGTCCGTGCGCGGGAGCAGCGCCCGGACGTCGTGCTGATGGACATCCGCATGCCTGTCCTGGACGGGATCGAGGCGACCCGTCGCATCGTCGCCGAACGCCCTGCGACGCGAGTGTTGATTCTGACCACGTTCGGTCTCGACAGGTACGTCTACGACTCGCTGCGCGCCGGTGCGAGCGGCTTCCTGCTCAAGGACGCGCCGCCCGAGGAAATCGCCGCCGCCGTCCACATCGTCGCCCGCGGCGAAGCCCTGCTCGCCCCCGCCGTCACCCGCACCGTGATCGAGGAATTCGCACGCACCCAGCCGCTCGAGGCGCCGCGGCCTCCACGGGCAATCGGAGAGCTCACCCCGCGCGAACGGGAAGTCTTCGATCTGCTCGCACGCGGGCTCTCGAACCCGGAGATCTGCGCCGAGCTCGTGATCACCGAAGCTACCGCCAAGACACACGTCGCGCGCATCCTTCAAAAGCTCGATCTGCGCGACCGCGTGCAAGCCGTCATCTACGCGTACGAGCAAGGACTCGTCCGTCCCGCGGCGCGCTGAACCGGCCTCGGCACGCGGCGTGCGCTCTTACGTCGTCAGCCGCTATTGCGGTGGCGATCGAGGAGAGGTCGCAGGGGACTTGCGGCCTCTCCTCCGGGACTGCAGCTCGTCTAGCTGCCCTTCGTGTAGCGATCGACGACCAACGGGACTAGACCTCGAAGACAGCGACCTCGTACCGGCTGACGGTCGGCGCCTGCGCGGCACCCATCTGGTCGGCAGCGGTTGCCCGAAGTGTGTTCGCGCTCTCCTCGCTTGCACGCAGCGCTTGCTCGTCCTCCCAGAGGGTGATTGCGATCGCTTCGCCGCTTTGCCGATCAACCAAGAGGATCGCGCCTTTCCCCTGCTCGCGTGTGAATGGGACGACGTTGCTGCGGAAGTTCTCGATGCCGGCGTCGGCGTCAGCCGGAGAACCGGAAATCGTCGTGACCCGCGCGTGCATAGCCGAACCTCCCTTGCTCGAGGGACAGATCGGGGTGACTATCGCACGGTCGTTCTGGGCCGTCCAATGAGACGACTCCAGGCTGCGCCAGCGTCCACTAGTAGGTGGGAGGTGCCACGGCGGCCGGGTCTGCGGCGCCGCGCTGGAGCTTCGCGGCGAGCAGTAGCCCCGCGATCGCCGCCCCGACGAGACAGAGGATCGCGCTTGTCTTGACTCCCGCTTCCGGGCCGGCGAGATGTGCGATCACGGGCGCGGCGGCGAAGCCTGTCGCCATACCGAGCCGTTGCAGGGCATCGGAGATCGAGAAGCCGCCCGCCCGCAAGCGCGGCGCGAGTTGCTGCTGGACGAGCGAGTCGCGTGCAACTTCCGTCGTCCCGTCCGCGCAGCCGAGCGCGAACAGCATCAGATAGGCGGTCGCGGCGATCTCGGTGGATGAGACGACGAGGAGAATCAGCGCTGACGCTGCAAACGCGAGGGAGATTCCGCGACGTGCGCTCCGATCGTCGGGAACGATGCCGGCGAGCAGCTGGCCGCAGAAGAGGCCGGCGCCGATTGCAGCCAGTCCGTAGCCGTATGCTGCCGGCTCGCCGAGCCGCTCCGAGAGGAAACCGGGGAGGGATGCGTTGAGCAGGCCCATCGCTCCCGTCACGATCGTGAATGAGGCGGTGAGGCCGAGCAGGACGCGGTTCGAGAGCAGAGCGGTGAAGATCTCCCGCCTCGGCACTTTTTGTTCGCTCGCGAGCCTGTGCTGCTCGTGCGTCGGGCTGTCTTCGCTGTGAGCGAATGAGCGGTAGAGCGCCGCCGCGACAGCGAACGAAGCAAGATCGATGCCGAGGGCTGGGCCGATGCCCAGTTCTCCGACTGACGCCGCTCCGAGAGCGGCACCGAGGACGAATGCGCAGCTTGCGGCGACTCCGTGCAGACTGTTGCCGGCCTGCGTGAGTCTGGCTGGAAGCAGCTCGGGGACGAGCGACGCAGCGCTGGGAGAGGTCGCAGAGCCGACTGCGGCGGAGATGCACACGATCAGAAACACGGGAGCGATCTGCCCGGACACGGCGGAGACGAGCACGCCGACGGTCAGGACGCCGCGAACGATCGCGACGATCGCAAGCGTGCGGAAGTACGGCAGCCGGTGCAAGAGCGAGGCGGCGGCAAGGCCGCCGGCGGAGCCGGCGAGGATCCTGACGATCAGGAAGGTGCTGACCAGCGCGACTGAGTGGTCGCGCTCGTATAGCCAGGTGACGATCGCGGTCATCGTCAGGAAATCGCCGAGATCCGAGACCGCTCGCCCGGCGATCAGCCGCCTGAAGGAAGACACGCGGAGCGGTTCACGCAGCGCCGCCGCCTGCGACCAGGGGTCGCGGCCCCCGGTCGCGACGAAAACGATCATGCCGGTCAGGATCAACAGGTCGCCGACCGAGATGGCCGTCGCGAGTGGCACCGACGCCGGGAGGGCGAAGATGTCGCCGAGCCACGCTAGGTGTGCGTGTGCGCCGGCGAGGACGTTGTTGTTGTAGCCGCCGGTCGCCGTGATCGTTGCCGGGTCTCGTCCGGTCGCTGTCCACGCATGAAGCGAGATCGGCATCCGTCCGCCGTTCGCGATGATCACGAGAGCGTTCAGGCCGAGGCCGAGCGTCGCGATGAGCAGCCCGGGACGGCGGTTCAGCAGCAGGAAGACCATCAGCAGCAGGTAGCTCGCGACGTGCAGGGGGGCTTCGAGGCCTCGCGAGATGAGTGAGGGCGGCTCGACGAAGAGCAGAAGCTGTACCGCGAGCGCTACGAACACGAGAGCGCCGCCGCGTATCTCGATGCGGACGATCTGGGGCGCGCGCAGTCCGAGCGCCCACGCGATGAGAAGTGCGACGAGTATTGCGGCCCCGAGAAACATTCAGACGGCCGCCTGCTCACCTGTCGGAACTGTGCGGAGCCGGGGGAGGATGGGCGAGACGCGCTTCGGCACGGCGATCGCGGAGACCGCTTCGATGATTCGCTGCCGCACCGGCGCGAGCGACTCTTCCTGGCTCAGCCAGACGGTGAGAGACAGCGTGTCTTTCCCGACCCGCTCGATCGAGTCGGACGGCCTCAGGACCGATTGGAGCACGTGGGTAGCTTCCGCAACCATGCGCTCGGCGACGAGCTGGCCGGCGGCGGTACGCACCGTTTCGTAGCTCTCGAGGTCTAGTTCGATCGTGAACGGCCGCTTGTCCGTGGCCCGTTGGTGGTGTGTGGCGGACGCCAGGATCGCGAGCTGTGCCGGACGTCCGCCGGAAGCAGTGCGTGCGAGCTCGGCGTGCAACAGCTCGTCGATCAGCCCGCGCTTCAGCTTGTTCGGCGCTTCCAGCGCGCAGATCGCCGCGCGCTGCCCATCGAGAGCCGGCGTGACCACGATCCAGCTGCCGTCGTTCGCCGTCGTCTCGACGCGACCGATGCGGCGGCGTGCCCAGCTCTGCATCTCGGCGAGGGTTCTCTGGTCCGGCACGCCGTCGAGCTGGCTGGGGCGGTACTCGCCGATCTCCGCGTCGAAGCTGAGGACCGCCGTCCAGCAGCGGATCTGTGCCGCGGCCAGCGCGGCCGTGAGCGAGCCACCGCTCGCCATGACCGCGCGTGCGCTCGCCATCTGGTTGCGCGCGACGATCGTGTGCGTCAGCCAGACGGTTCCGAGCGCCACCGCCAAGACGGCGGCAATCAGGGAGACGGTGGTCGGAACCGCAGCGATCCCGAACAGGCCGAGCGACACCGTCGCGAGGCCGACCGTGATCAGGCGCAAGTTGAGCGCCGGCGAAAGCCGGCCGAGAGAAAACGCCTTCCTGCCGGCAAGCGAGGTGCGCAGCTCCGTCAGCTCCTCCGCGGACAGCTCACTCTCGACGCTGCGACCGGTGACGAGCGCTCCGAACGCACGCGCGAGCAGCGGGTGGAACTGGGTCCCCGCTTTGTCGATCAGCTCGTCGGCCGCCTCCTCGAACGTCAACGCCGGCCGGTACGGTCGTTCGGATGTCATCGCGTCGAAGCTGTCGGCGATGACGAGCAGGTTTGCTTCCATCGGCAGTTCCGCGCCCGGTACGCAGTAATAGCCTCGACCATCGAAGCGTTCATGGTGCAGCTCCACATAGAGCGCCATCTCGCGGGCGAAGTGGAACGGCGAGAGGAGATGCGCCGAGAGCTGCGGGTGGCGGAGAATCGCCTGGGTCTCCTCTTTCGAGAGCGGCTCGGAGCTGGAAAGCGTCGATACGTCGACGGCGAGCTTGCCCAGATCGTGGAACCGGGCGGCGGAGACAAGCCGTGCGGACGCCCACGCAGGCACCTGGAGCGCGTCGAGGAACCGCTCCACGTACTCGGCTACTCGCTCGCTGTGGCGGGCCGTGTTCGGGTCGCGTTCGTCGACGACCGTCGCGATCGCGTTCAGCGCGTCGGTCGTTTCCTGCTGCAGCAGCTGGAGCGTTGCTTTCGAACGGTAGAGCGCGAACAGAAGCGGAACGAGGAACGGGAGAATGACCCAGGTGTCATGAGAGAGCGCGAGCGCGAGCAGCACGCCGAGACTTCCCTCACCGATGCCGGGGCCGGTCTCCTCGCGCACGGATTCCGGGAGCAGCGACGCGAGCGAGCGGCCGGTTGCGAGGGCCGTCCCACCGGCGACGATTAACGCGGTCGTCAAGTAGCGAACGACGATCAGCACGAGCAAAGGAAAAAGCGATCCGGCCGAAAGCCGGTCGGCCGAGTCGCCGCCGATCGCCACATACACGAGTCCGCCAAGCCAGGTCGACATCCCCAGCATCGCGGAGTTCAAGAGCAGGAACCGGCGACCATCCGGTCGGAGACCGTCTGAGATCAGAACGCCGGCCGCGGCCATTGCCGCCGCGAGCGTCGGGCCGACCACGATCACAGCCGCAACGTGAGCCGGAGCCGAGAAGGACATCATCGGGCTTCCCGACCGCTGCTTCTGCGATATCACGAGCTCCTCGCCGAGCACCGCAATTGCCAGCAGTGGCGCCGCCTGCCCAAGGTGCGGAAGCAGGTGGTGCCACGTCAACGCGAGCGTGCCGAGCAGCGGCAACCAGAACATGCCGCCGAGGCAAAAGCCGTATGAGCGCAGACGGGGGCTCATCGTCGCAGGGAGAACACCGGCGCGACGCGCCGGCCGACACCGGCACGGCGCCCCGCCCGATCAGGGCGGGGCCCGGCCGACGAAGTTCTCGATCTACTAGTGGAACTTCGTCCCGGCGCCAGCCGCCACGACGAACGCCACCACAACTGCGAGCAAGTAGACCGACCGCAGGTACATGGGTTTCATGCTGGTCTCCTTCTCGTGGAACTGAGCTGCCCATCGTGTGTTGATCCGGCACGAGCGGCTTCCCCCGAAGGAGTGATCTGCTTTCCGAAAGACACCGTCGCCGGCGCGAGCGTTCACGGATGTCCTGTGGGAGAGCTAAGGCGGCGGCCTGGTCGGATGGGGGCGATCCGGCTGCTACAACTCGTCGGAACTTCCGCTCGGCGGCTGGCTAAGCACTAGCCTTCAGAGGGAACGGACGGTCGCCTGCGCGAGTATTCACGAATGTCCCCTGAGCGCGGACTAAGCGTGTCCGCCTGCCATCGAATGGGCCAAGCGTGTTTGACCGGGCCGACCGCGGCTGACATTCTCTCCCTTAGCCAGCATGTTTCCGACTAGAGGCTCTTCCTCGGCTCTCGCCATCGCAGGTGTGTTTGCTGCGCTCGTGGTGGCTTCGCCGTCGGCTGGCTCGGCGACGACGGGGCTCGTAGGGAAGTGGACGCGTGTCGTGACCAAGGCCGACGTCGCTCGCACTAAAGCGTTCCGAGATGAGTGCGCCGCATGCTTTCCGACGCCGACTGGCCGCGCGACGCTCGTGTTCACGCGCGGACAATTCCGGGCGACCGACGCTCACGGCTTCACGGTGGCAGAGAACTACAGCGTCGGGGGCGGCCTCCTCCACGTTGGGCTCTACCCGAAAAGCAACGACGAAGAGGGTTTCTGCGCACCGACCGTGGCCCAACGTGCGATCTACACCTGGAGCGTCACTGGGACGACCCTTAGCCTCAGCCCGACGACGGACGCTTGCGCCGACCGTGATTCCTTGCTAACCGGAACGTGGAGGAAGGTCGGGGGCTGAGCGCCTTAAGGGCGTCCTTAGCCCAACTCGCCACAGTTCCGAACAGCCGCGACGGCCTGCAGGAGCGTCGGTCCAATCCTGCATTGCAGCACTGAACGACCACCCGGATGAGCGTTCAGCGCTCAAGCTCTCGGCTGCGCGAGCGTCATCTCTCCTGAGCCGATTCCTCCTTGAGGAGCCGCGACACGTAGTACCCGATCGCGACGAGGAATACGAGCGTCTGCTCGCCGTTCATCGCGATGCCGCCGAGGTTCTGGTCCCGGATGGCCGAGAAGCCCCATAGCCGCGGAGCATGCTCGTAGAACGAATAGAACGGATGGCTCGAGAAGATGAACGCGAGCCCGAGGAACGACGACGCGACGAATGCGGCGCCGAGATACGCGAGCGCGGCCGGCGCCGTCAGCCGTCCCGATACGAGCGGCCACCAGAAGAGCAGACCGCCGAGGATGAGCAGTCCGTGCTCGATGTTCAGCGCCCAGCCCGTGTCGAGCGCCCAGTCGTAGAAGCCGGCGAGGTGCGTCCCGTACCACGCGGCGAGCCACGCGAGGATCGCCCACCGAGCACGGATGTGCCGCGCGCCGTGGCGAGCGAGCCACTCCTTCATCGCCGGCGTCAGGCCCAGCAGGAGCGCCGCGGGCGCGATGTCGGCGACGAGCGCATTCTGGACCAGATGCACGAGCAGCAGCCGCTTCGCCGCGATCGTCTCCAGCGGGGAGTTCAGCGCGGCCGCCAGGAGGAATGCGCCTGCCGCGAACGACGCGATCCGCCACCGGTTCGGGCGGTCGTTCCGCGCCGCCCGTACGTACGCGACCGAGGCAGCGACCGCGACCACGATGTACGCGGGCTCGAACGAGAAATCGGTGGGACTCACGCGTGCACGAGTCGCGCCGCGCGGATCCTGGGGCGGAGGAGCACGAATGCAAGCGCGCCGAGCGTGACGAGCTGCTCGGCCATCATCGCGACACCGGCGAGCTGCTGGTCAGTGCGGCCCGGGTACGCGGGATAGAGCGGATGGAAGCTGAACACGAGCACGTCGGTGAGCACCTGTCCGGCGGCGAATATCGCCGCCGCGAGCGCGATCCGGCCGCCGACGGTGAGCCGGCGGTGAGAGCCGGGGTCGACGAGCAGCGTCCACACGATCAGCCCGGCGACGACCCAGCACGCGTGCTCGAAGTAGTGCACCGAGTCGTGCCGCAGAGCGAGGTCGTAGAGATACGGCACGTGCCAGACCGCGAGGTTCGCCGCCCAGAGCCCGAACGCGATCCGCGGTCGCAGAACGGTGGAGAGCACCCCGCGGAGTCGTGAGCTGCGCGCGAGCGGCGCGAGCACCTGCGCCGGCAGAAGGAACACGAGGAGCGGCCCGCGCACCGCGGCGACCATCAGCGCGGGCGCCAGGTCGCCGATGAGCACGTGCTGGAGCATGTGGACCGACAGGTACCTCGTCTCCGCGAGCCGGTCGAGCGGCCCGACGAGCGCGGCGATCGTCACCGCCAGTCCGAGCCCGAAGAGCGCGGCGCGGTCCCAACCGGCGACATCGGCACGGCCGCGCCGGCGCAGGCGCAGGACGCCCTGCGCGAACAACAGCGCAGCGACCGCCGCCAACGCGACGGGAATCACTACAACCCCAGGAGCTTCGCGATCACCATGCGCTGCACCTCGTTCGTGCCTTCCCCGATCTCGAGGATCTTCTGGTCACGGTACAGGCGCGAGATCGCGAACTCGTCCATGAACCCGTAGCCGCCGTGAATCTGGAGCGCTGCGTTCACGGCGCGATTGCTGAGCAGTCCGGTATAGAGCTTCGCCTGCGCGGCCGCGAGAGCGAAGGCCTTTCCTCGATCCTTCAGCCACGCGGCCCTGTGCACGAGCGCGCGGCCGGCGTCGATTTCCGTCGCCATGTCGGCGAGCGCGAACTGCACCGCCTGGAACTCCGCGATCGGCTTGCCGAACTGGTGCCGCTCCTTCGCATACGCGAGCGCGAGGTCGTAGGCGCCCTGCGCAAGCCCGACCCCCATGGCCGCCACGGAGATGCGGCCTCCGTCGAGGATCTCCAGGAACTGCCGAAAGCCCTTGCCGCGCCCGCCGAGCAGGTTCGCCTCCGGCACTGCGCAGTCGTGGAAGGAGAGCTCGCGCGTGTCCGACGCGCGCCACCCGAGCTTGTGCATCGGCGCGGAGATCTCGTACCCCGGCGCGCCGTTGGGCACCACGATGTTGGAGATCTCACCGTCGCCGGTGAGCGCGGTGATCGTGACGCACGCGGTGATGTCGGTGCCGGCGTTGGTGATGAACATCTTCGAGCCGTTCACGATCCAGGAGCCGCCGCGGAGCTCGGCGCGCGTGCGCGTCGCACCCGCGTCGGATCCCGCGTTCGGCTCCGTCAGCCCGAAGGCCGCCAGCGCCTCACCCGATGCGAGGCGCGGCAGCCACTCCTGCTTCTGCTCCTCGCTGCCGTACAGGTAGATCGGCATCGTGCCGAGCGAGGTGTGCGCCGCGACGGTGATGGCGACGGAGGAGTCGATGCGCGTCAGCTCCTCGACGGCGATCGCATACGAGACCGTGTCGCTGCCGGCGCCGCCGTACTCCTCGGGGATGGGGATGCCCATCAGTCCGAGCTCCGCCATCTCGGCGACGAGCTCGTACGGGAAGCGCGCCTCGCGGTCCAGCTCCTCGGCGACCGGTGCGACGCGTGTCAGCGCGAACTCGCGCACCGTGTCGCGAATCAGCTGTTGCTCGTCGGTGAGCTCGAAGTTCACGCGAGGCTCGCGGCCAGCTCGGCGATGAGGCGCACGCCGTAGCCGGTGCCGCCGGGCACGCGGAGATAGTCGCCGCGTGAGCGCTCGAGGAAGCCCGGCCCCGCCATGTCGACGTGCGCCCACGGCCCGTCGCCGGCGAACTCCTGCAGGAACTCGGCCGCGAGCACCGGGCTCCCCTGACGGAGCGTCGAGCCGTTCTTCATGTCCGCGAACGCCGAGTCGACGTAGCGGCGGTAGCGCGCATGCAGCGGGAACGGCCACACGAGATCCCCGCTGCGTTCTCCCGCCGCGACGATCCGGTCTCGCCACGCGTGGTCATTCGAGAAGAAGCCGGCGTACAGGTCGCCGAGCGCGAGCTCCATCGCCCCGGTCAGCGTCGCGAGATCGAGCACGTGCGTCGCGCCTTCGCGCCGCGCGTACCAGAGCGCGTCGGCCAGGACGAGACGGCCCTCCGCGTCGGTGTTGATGATCTCGATCGTCTTGCCGTTCGCGGCGCGGAGGATGTCGCCTGGGCGAAAGGCATCGCCGCCCGGCATGTTCTCCGCCGCCGCGAGCACCGCGACTGCGCGCACCGGTAGGCCGAGCGCAGCGATCGCGCCGATGCCGTGCAGTGTGCCGGCGCCGCCTGCCATGTCGCCCTTCATCGCCTCCATGCCGCTCGCGGGCTTGATGGAGATGCCGCCGGTGTCGAAGGTGATCGATTTGCCCACGAGCCCGAGCACGAGGTCCGCGCTCGTCGGCTGCGGGGGCTCGTAGCGGAGCACGACGAGCCGCGGCTCGTTGCGTGACCCGCGGCCGACGGCGGCGAGCGCGCCCATGCCGAGATCGTCCATCTCCCCGGGGCCGAGTGCAGTCGCGGTCAGATGCTCGTGCTCGTCGGCGAGCGCGGCCGCCTGCTGAGCGAGCGTCTCGGGATACAGCTCGTTCGGCGGCATGTTGGCGAGGTCGCGCGCGCGGTTCGTGCGCTCTGCGAGCAGCGCCGCGCGTTCGGCTTCGGCGCGGACGTCGTCACCGGTCTCGAGGACGATCCGCTCGATCGGCTTCGGCCGGCCGTCCTCCTTCGTCTTCCAGCGCCCGGGCGTGTAACCGCCGATGACCGTGCCCTCGACGAGTGCGGCAGCCTGCTCCGCGAGGGGGAGCGGCAGGCGCTCGTCGAGCCGCCACGCCAGCGTTCCGCCGACGCGGGCGAGCTGATGCGCGGCCGCGGCGCCCGCGGTTCGCAGCGCGTCGCGGTCGACCTCTTCGCGCTTGCCGATGCCTGCCGCCACGAGCCGGGTGCCGTTGTCGCGGAGCAGGAGAGCCTCGCCGCGGTCGCCGCGCAGCTCGCCCGTGCCCGCGACGCCGGAGAGGCGATCGTCGACGCCGTCGAGCGGCTGCGCGACCGTGACGGCGAGCGCGTCGGCCTGCGCCTTGCCCGGAGCGACGATGGCGATCTCGACCCCCATGACCGGGGCGATGCTAGCGGCTAGAAGAGCTTCTGGAGCTTCATGGCAGCGCCCATGTCGCCCTTGACCTTCAGCTTGCCGGTCATGTAGGCGCTCGTCGGGTTCTGCTCGCCGGCGATGATCTTCTCGAACGTCTCCTGCGAGGTGGCGATGTGCACGTCGGCGTCGCCGCCGCCCGGGGTGACGCTCACCGAGCCGTCGTCGACGTCCACCTTCCACTGGCCCGCGCCGTCGATGTCGAAGACGTAGGAGTTGGTCATCCCCGCCGTCTTCGACGCATCGGCGCGCGACGGGAGGTTCGCGAAGAAGTCGTGCACGCTCTCGGCCATGGCCGGACCCTATCTACTCCTCCAGCTCGACGAGAAGGGTCCCGCCCGCCACGCGGTCGCCCTCGGCCACGTGCACGGCCCGTACCGTGGCGTCGTAGGGGGAGGCGAGCGGCGTCTCCATCTTCATCGCCTCGAGAACGACGAGCGGCTGGCGGGCAGCGACCCGGTCCCCCGCGGCGACGAGCACCCTGATCACGGTGCCCGGCATCGGGGCGGAGACGGTCGACTGCCCGGGGGCTGCGGCCTGGTCCGGAGCGGCCGTCGCGTCCGGGGGAGGGGCAGGCGGCGGTGCGGGCAGGTTGAGGCGCCACGGCTCGGCCCAGGCCGGCGCGGCTTGTCGCACCGGCAGGGAGAGGGGCGGGTGCTCGGTGAGGAACGCGGTCGTGGCGCGGCCCGCGCGCACGAGCGGATGGGCGACGAGCCAGCGCAGGAAGGGCAGGTTCGTCGTGACGCCGCCGACCTCGGTCTCGGCGAGCGCCGCGGCGAGACGGTCGAGCGCCCCCGCGCGGGTGGGGGCGTGCGCGATCAGCTTCGCGATCATGGGGTCGTACGAGGTGCCGATCTCGTCGCCCTGGGCGACGCCGGCGTCGACGCGAACCGAGCCGGGGAGGACGAGCCGCTCGACGCGGCCGGCCTGCGGCAGGAACGTGCGCGGGTCCTCGGCGTACAGCCGCACCTCGACGGCGTGCCCGCTCAGATCGGGACGGACGTCGAGTGGCTCGCCGCGGGCGATCGCCAGCTGGGCGCGCACGAGGTCGACCCCGGTGACGAGCTCCGTGACCGGGTGCTCGACCTGGATGCGCGCGTTCAGCTCGAGGAAGAAGAACGAGCCGCCGTCGAGGACGAATTCCGCCGTGCCCGCGCTCTCGTAGCCGATCGCGCGGGCAAAGGTGACCGCCGCGTCGCTCATCGCAGCGCGCAGCGCCGGGTCGACCGCGGGCGATGGCGATTCCTCGAGCACCTTCTGGTGGCGGCGCTGAACGGAGCAGTCGCGCTCGCCGAGCGCGACGACCGTGCCGTGGCGGTCGGCGAGGAGCTGGATCTCGACGTGGTGCGGCCGCTCGAGGTAGCGCTCGAAGAAGACCGTGTCGTCGCCGAACGCCGCCTTCGCCTCGCGCCGCGCCGCCCCGACGGCGTCGTCGAGCTCAGCCGCGGAGCGGACGACGCGCATGCCGCGGCCGCCACCGCCGGCGGCCGCCTTTACGAGCAGTGGGAGGCCGATCTCCTCCGGCGAGCCCGTCGGCAGCACGGGAACGCCGTTCGCGCGCGCGGTCTCCTTCGCCGCGAGCTTGTCTCCGCCGGCGCGCAGCGCGGTCGGCGGTGGCCCGATCCAAGTCAGCCCGGCGGCGAGCACCGCCTCGGCGAGCTCTGCGCTCTCGGCGAGAAACCCGTAGCCCGGATGCACGGCGTCGGCGCCGGCCTCGCGTGCGGCGCGCACGTGCTCGCCCGGCTCGAGATACGACGCGATCTCCACGGCCGCATCGGCCGAACGCGTGTGCAGCGAGCCGAGATCGTCGGGCGCCGCGACGGCGACGGTCTCGAGCCCGTCCTCGGCGCACGCGCGGAAGATGCGCAGCGCGATCTCGCCGCGGTTCGCCACCAAGACCCGGTGCATGCGGTTAGTGTCGCAAGCATGGGCGTGCTCGAAGGCAAGGTGGCGGTGATCACAGGCGCGAGCCGCGGCATCGGGGCCGCCGTCGCGCGTGCGCTCGACGCCGAGGGCGTGCGCCTCGGGCTCGGCTCCCGCAGCGGCGACGACCTCGGGCTGAATGCGGTGGCGCGTCGCGTGGATGTACGCAAGCGCGAGGAGCTCGACCGGCTCGTGGCCGACACCGTGGATACGTTCGGGCGGCTCGACATCCTCGTCGCGAACGCGGGCGTAGGCGCCTACGGCCCGTTCCTCGATCTCTCCGAGGCGCACGTCGACGAGATGGTCGACGTCAACCTCAAGGGGACGATCCACGCGGTGCGTGCGGCGCTTCCGCGGATGCTGGAGCAGGGCGAGGGCGACATCGTCGCGGTCGCGTCGGTGGCCGGCCTGCGCGCGTTCCCGCACGAGTCGGTCTACAACGCGTCCAAGTTCGGCCAGGTCGGCTTCATCCGCTCGCTCGACCACGAGCTTCGCGGGCACGGGATCCGCTGCACGAACATCGCGCCGGGCGGCGTCGCCACCGACTTCGCGCTGGACGAGGGACGCGGTCGCACCGAGGACGTGCTGGCCGGGATGCTGACGCCGGAGGAGGTTGCGGACGTGGTCGTGTTCGCGCTCACGCGCCCGCGCGGGATGCGCATCCTCACGACCTCGTTCCGGCCGATGACCGAAGACTCTTGGGGGTAGCGCCGGTCCGCTGGGGCCTGCTGTCGACGGCGCGCATCAACGCCGCGGTCATACCGGGACTGAAGGAGTCGCCGCACAGCGAGCTCGTCGCGGTGGCGAGCCGCACCGGCGAGCGCGCGGCCGCGTACGCATGCGAGTGGGACGTTCCGCGCGCGCACGGATCGTACGAGGCCCTCCTCGACGACGAAGACGTCGAGGCCGTGTACATCTCGCTTCCCAACGGGCCGCACGTCGAATGGTCCGTGCGCGCGCTCGAGGCGGGCAAGCACGTGCTGTGCGAGAAGCCGCTCGCGCGCCGCCCCGCCGACGTCGAGTCGGCGTTCGACGCAGCGGATCGGGCCGGCCGGCTGCTGATGGAGGCGTTCATGTGGCGACACCATCCGCAGACGCACCGTCTGCTCGAGCTCGTGCGCGGCGGCGCGATCGGGGAGCTCCGCCTCGTGCGTACGACGTTCTCGTTCCCGCTTCGCGCGAAGGACGTGCGCCTGGACCCACTGCTCGCGGGCGGATCGCTCATGGACGTCGGCTGCTACTGCGTCAGCGGCGCCCGGCTGCTCGCCGGCGAGCCCGTGCAGGCCTCGGCGCACCAGGTGCTCGGGCCGAGCGGGGTCGACATGCGCCTGGTCGGAACCCTCGTCTTCCCGGGCGGCGTCCTTGCGCAGGTCGACTGCGCGTTCGACCTTCCGTTCCGGCAGGGATTGGAGGCGGTCGGCTCGGACGGGGCTATCCTGGTTCGGACGCCATGGGGGATCGACGCGCCGGGAATGTTCTTGGAGCGCGGGGGTAACAGCGAGCGGATCGATGTCGAGCGCGCGGATCGCTACCGGCTCCAGTCGGACAACTTCAGCCGCGCGATCCGCGAGCTGGAGGATCCCCTCCTCGGCCGCGCGGACGCACTCGGACAGGCGCAGGCGATCGACGCGCTCTACCGGTCGGCCGAGGCTGACGGCATGCCTGTCCCTCTGTAGCCTCGCGCTGGTCGCCGCAGGCTCTGCGCGCGCCGCCACCGTCGTCGTCGTGACCGGCCGCGGCTGGGGGCACGGCGTCGGCATGAGCCAGTGGGGCGCGCGCGGCTACGCGCTGCACGGGTGGAAGTGGCAGCAGATTCTCGCGCATTACTACCCGGGCACGCAGCTCGGCTCCACCGCCAACATCACGGTGCGCGTGCTGCTCGGTGCGTCGCAGCCGGGCGCCGACGTTGCCTGCGCGGCCGGCATGAGGGTCGGCGACGCGACGGGCCGTACGTTCGCGCTGCCGCCGAAGACCTACCACGTCGGACCGGGATTGCTCGTGCGAAAGCACCAGCTGCAGTCGCCGCTCGCGTTCTACTGCGACGGCGGCCCGCTCGTCTGGGATGGGCGCGCCTATCACGGCACGCTCGTCGTCTCCAGCGGCGGCGGCCGGCTCGCGGTGGTGAACGTCGTCGACCTCGAGGACTACGTGCGCGGCGTCATCGGCAGCGAGATGCCGCACCGCTGGCCGCTCGCGGCCCTCGAGGCCCAGTCGGTGGCCGCACGTTCCTACGCGCTCGCGACGATGCACCCCGGGCGGCGCTTCGACCTGTTCGCGGACGATCGCAGCCAGGTGTACGGCGGCATGGGCGCCGAGACGCCGGGCACGCTGTACGCCGCAGCGCAGACCGAGGGGCGGATCCTCACGTGGGACGGGCACGTCGCGACGACGTACTTCTTCTCCACGTCGGGCGGGCGCACCGCCGACGTGCGCGACGTGTGGCCGAAGCTCGGAGACCTTCCGTATCTGCGTTCGGTGCCGGATCCGTACGACGTCGACTCGCCGGTGCACACGTGGGGGCCGTTCGCGCTCTCGCCGCAGGTGCTCGCCGCGCGGCTCGGCGTCCCCTTCGGCCCGTTGCACCTCGAACGTGACCGGACGGGCCGCGTCACCGCCTTCGAGCTCGGGAACGTCCGGCTGTCGGGCCTCCAGGTGATGAGGCGGCTCCACCTGCGCTCGACGTGGTTCAGCGTCGGCGAGCTCTCGCTGACGGGCACGCGCAGCTCGGTCGTGTTCGGGCACAGTCTCGGCCTCGTCGCGGCCGCGCATGCAGCGGGCGTCGCGTCGCTGCAGGAGCTCACGGCGTCCGGCTGGGTGACGCTCCGCCGCGTGAGCTCGGGCGCACGCATCGCGGTATCGCCCCGGGCGTACACGATCTACCGGCTCACCGCCGGACGCGTGCGAGGTCCGGAGGTCGGCGTCGAGGTGTCGCCGCTCGTGCGGACACAGCTCCTGTCGAGCACGCTCCTGGCCGGTCGGGTCTCCCCGCGGCCGGCCGGCGCCGTCACCGTGTCGCGCTACGTCGGCGGCGAGTGGCGCGTCGTCGCCCGCCCCGAGCTGAACGCGAAGGGCGTGTTCCACACGCCGCTTCGGCTGCGGCCGGGCGGCTACCGCGTCGACGTCGCGGGCGACGCGCGCCTCGCGCCCGCGTCGCGGAAGGTGCGCGTGACCGCGCGGCTCCTCGCGTCGCTGCACAAGTAATGTCCCGCGCATGAACCCGACGTTCTTGCTCGGCGGCGAGCTCGAGGTGCGTCGCCTCGGCTTCGGCGCGATGCGCATCGTGGACGACCGCGAGGAGGGCGTCCGGGTTCTGCGCCGCGCCGTCGAGCTGGGCGTGAACTTCATCGACACCGCCGACATCTACGGCGCCGGCCGCAGCGAGGAGATCATCGCGGAGGCGTTGCACCCGTACCCCGACGGCCTCGTCATCACGACGAAGGGCGGCCTCGGCTGGGGGCTGCAGGACCGCATTCGCGACGGCCGGCCCGAGCACCTACGCGATGCGTGCGAGGCGAGCCTGCGCCGGCTGAAGCTCGAGCGCATCGACCTGTACCAGCTGCACCGCCACGATCCTGAGATCCCGATCGAGGAGTCCATCGGCGCGCTCGAGCAGCTGCGTCAGGAAGGGAAGATCCGGATGATCGGCGTCTCCAACTTCTCGTTGCAGCAGTTGCGAGCGGCTCAGTCCGTGACGCGGATCGTCTCCGTGCAGAACCAGTACAACCGAGGGCTGCTCACATCCGACGACGTCGTGGACGCGTGCACCGAGGAGGGGATCGCGTTCATGCCGTGGGCACCGCTCGGTGAGGGGCTCACGCGCGGCTCTGCGTACGAGATCGCGTGGCTCCTCGACCGCTCGCCGGTGATCCTCGCCATCCCGGGCACGTCGAGCGTCGCGCATCTCGAAGAGAACATGCGCGCCGTCGCGTGAGCCGTGGGCCCGTGTGGGGCGCGGCGAGCGAGGACCTGAACGCGACGATCCTCGTGTGGCCGGCCGGTGAAGGGCCGGCCGAGCACGTGAACGAGTCGCGCGACGTCCTCTACGTCGTCGTCGAGGGCAGCGTTGAGCTGACGGTGGACGGCGAGGCGGAGGTACTGGGCCAGGGCGACGCGCTCATCGTCCCGAAGGGCGCCCGCCGCGCGCTCGTCGCCGGCCCGGACGGCGTCAGGTACGCGACGGCGCACCTTCGCCGGCCGGGCCTGGAGGTCAAGCCGCTGGGAGGAACTCGACCGGCGGCTGATTAGCGGCTGATTAGCGGCGGTCGCGATGGTGCGGCCATGAGCTATCTGCAAATGCTGCGGGCTGTACGCGGAACCGCATGTCTCGGCCTCGCGGCCGTCGCCGTCGCGGTGGCCCCGGCCGCCGCGCTCGCCGATCCGCCCGGCAACGATTCCCAGACGGCTGCCGTCACGATCGACGCGACGAGCAGCACCGTCACGGGCACGACGCTCGAGGCGACGCTCGCCAAGACCGATCCGGCGAGCGCGTGCGGCGAGCCCGTCACCGCAACCGTCTGGTACTCGCTCGTGAACGTGCCCGCTCGGGATGTCGTGCTTCGCCTGACGGCACAGGGTGGTCTCGATGCGGTCGTCGGCGTGTACCGAATCCGGAACGGCCGGCTCAACTCCGTGGATTGCGAGGAGACGGGCGACGATGGCGTCGCTACGGTCGACGTCCAGGGCAGGAACGGCGACCTCGTGCTCGTCGCACAGACCACGGGCTCTCCGCCCGGCGCCTTCGCGCTGCAGGCGCTCGTTCCGCAGCCGCCGGAGGCGGTTCCCGGCCACGCACTGCGCGGAGTCGCCCACGCGAGCCTCGAGGAGTACTTGGACACGTCGGATCTCTGGCACGTCGACCTGCGCGCGGGGGAGACCTACCGTCTCAGCCTCGTGGAGCCCGGTCGATGGTGCGCGGAGGTGCGGCTCTACCGTCCCGGCGGTGTGCCTACCGACGCGCGTGAGGTGCTCTTTCTGCGCTGCAACCGATCCGCGTCGTTCACGCCCGGGCCCGACGGCGGAGGACGCTACCTCCTGCTCGTGAGCATCGCGTATGGAGCCGGACGGCTGCCCTACCGCCTCCAAATAGCGCCTGCGCGACCGGACGACACAGCGCCGGGGCTGAACCTGGAAGCGGGCGTCTGGCGCACGGGACGTCTCCACCCGGCCGGGACCGACCAGCTGGACATGTACCGGTTCGTCGTATCGGTTCCGAGCGACGTCATCGTCGAGCTCGGACGGCCGCGGCGCAGAGACGTCTCCCTGCTGCTGCTCCGCGCTACGGGCAAGTCGCTCGCCGCCGGACGGGCAATCCGTCGCCCTCTCCGCGCCGGCACGTACTACGTCGTCGTGAGCGCGCCCACGGGCAGCCGCACGACCGACTACCGGCTGATCGTGCGCGAACGGGGAGTGAGCGTGCTCACCGTCCCCGAGCTGCAGAAGGGACATGTCACGCTGGGGACGCCGCTCACACTGTCCGCACTCATCGGACAGCCGGCCGGCCGCAAGGCGAAGCTCGAGATCGACCGTTTCGACCCGCTGAACGGATGGCTGTTCCTGCATACCTATCGGCTGCCGGTCGACAGCCACGACACGGCGGCGCTCACGTGGAGACCGACACACGTCGGGACGTACCGCGTGCGCGTCACCGCGCCGAGTCGCAGCAGTTACGTCTACATCACCGTGGAAGACCCCCCGCCGGCCCGGACGCCGTAGCGTCCGGGCCTTGAGCTCGAGCCGCTACCGCCGCAGGCGTAGCGGCGGGTCGTACACCGACGCCAGCCGGCCGAGAACGAGCGCGCCGCCCAGGAGGCCGAGGTCGCGAACACCGACGTCGTACCACTGCCCGTAGCTGAACAGGTTGACGACGATGCCCAGGAGCCACGCTGCGACGACGTAGGCCGCGTAGCGCGGCTTCAGCAGCACGAGAATGCCGGCCGCGATCTCGACGCCGCCGACGAAGTACATGAATTGCTGCGCCGTGCCGGGCGCGATGTTGTCGATCCAGTCGGCGAGATATTTCGGCCAGTAGACGAGCCCGTTGAAGAACTTGTCGATCCCCATCGTGAGCGGGATCGCCGTGTACGCGAGCCGGAGCATCCAGAAGGCCTGGTAGCGCGGGTCGCTCGCCAAGGGCTCGGCAGGGGTTGGTGCGCGCGCGGCCATCGGCACGTGCGCCGCGCGATCCTCACGGATCGTGGAGGTAGCCATGCTCGCTCCCTTCTAACGACTGTGCCGATGTCTAAATACCCGGCCGCGCCGGCGGTAAACGGCTCTGGAGCTCGGTTGCGAGCACGGCGTAGACGAGCTCGCTCGTCCACTCGCCCTTGACCCACTCGTTCTCGGCGAAGTGCGCCTCGAGGCGCATGCCGAGCTTCTCGAGGACGCGCACCGAGGCGGCGTTGCGCGCGTCGAGGCGTCCGACGATGCGGTGGAGCCCGAGCGTCTCGAACCCGAAGGCGAGGAGCGGGCGCGCGGCCTCGGTCGCATACCCGCGTCCTTGGTGCGCGGGGTGGACGACGTAGCCGAGCTCGCCCTGCCGGTGCTCGGCGCTCACCCAGCACAGTCCGACGTCGCCGACGACCTCACCGGTTTCGCGCAAGCCGGCGGCGGCACTCAGCCATTGACCTTCCTCGGACAACGATGCCGCGGCGATCTTCACCTGCAGGAGCTCGCGAGTCTGGTCCGGCGACTGCGGCTCGTTGTAGAGATAGCGCGACACGCCGGCGTCCGAGCGCATCTCGTGCAGTGCGTCGAAGTCGTCCTCCGTGAACGGGCGCAGCACGAGCCGCTCGGTCTCGAGCGGCCAGCGGGGAGCAAGCGGCACTACAGACATATGGGCGCCGCCACGATACGCTCGCGGCGTGCCGGATCAAGGACTGGACGCCGAGAAGCTCGAGGTCCTGCGTGGGTGGGGCGGTGGACTCCAAGACGACGCGCGCGCGGAGGTTGCAGCTGCGGGCCGGGCGATCATGCTCTTGATCGAGGAGATCGAACGGCTTCACGTCCTCGTGTGGGATCGACGGCTCTACCCCGACGTTCCGATCCCGCGACCTTCCGCGGACGCCGTCGCAGCCGACACGGGATCTCCCTCGAGCCTGCACGAGGCGCTTCGAGAGCGTCTACAGCGCGGTCCGTCGTCCGAGGCTTTTCCACAAGCGGAGCCGGTATCGGCAGCGGGCTTCCACAGGGAATCCCCAGGTCCGACGTTCCTCAGCCGCGTGCGCCGCCGGCGATCCAGCCGCTAGGCCGGCTCCCTCTTCTGCACCGGCGCCCCGGAGCGGGCGATTTTTACGGCTTCTTTACGACGGTCGACGCATGCGGAGAGGAGGGCCGGGAAGCCAATTCCCAGCGGGCAGGAAAGGGGGAAGAATGGCTAAGCGAAGCTTGTTGATGATCTGCGCCCTGGCCGCGATGCTCATAGGCGCCGCGGTCGCGAGCGCTGCTGGGATCACCTCGTCTCTCTTCGGCGGCGCGGTGGCCGAGCAATCGGATGTGAAGCTCGTTTCCGATCTCACCGACACGAGCACGGCGAACGACTTCAGCGGCATCTCGTTCACGCTTCCGGCGGGGACGACGTTCGCCGACCTGACGCAGCTGAGCACGGAGTTCAACCTGACGGCGGGTGGGTGCGGCGGAGGATCGCCGCGGTTCACCCTTCATCTGTCGAGCGGGAAGAACGTCTTCGTGTATCTCGGCCCGTCACCGAACTTCACCGGCTGCGCGCTCAACACCTGGCAGTCGAGCGGCAACCTGATCGGCAACAACGACACCGGCCGCTATGACACCTCTCAGGTGCAGGCGGGCACGCAGTCCAACACGTATGCGGGCGCGCTTTCGCTGATCGGCTCGCAGCAGGTGACGAGCATCGATCTCGTCGTCGACTCGGGCTGGTTCTTCAACCCGCAGAATCAGACCGTGCTCGTCCGAAACGTGCAGATCAACGGTCAGTCGTTCGTCGTACCGGGTACCGGCACGACGAAGGCGAACCCGGCGCGCCTGTGCAAGGCCGAGCTCGCCTCGATGGGCAAGACGGACTTCGAGAAGAAGTGGGGCTCGAATCACAACCTGCACAACGCGTTCGGCAAGTGCGTCTCGACCATGGCGCACCAGCACCGCTGATCCCTGGACGACCGTGAAATGAGGCTGGTTCCCGGCCACTCGAGCCGGGAGCCGGCCCTCGCGGCGGTCAGGGCTCTGTTACTCGACCGGCCGCGTGTAGACGCCCCATTCGCTCCCGTCAGGTTGCCTCGCCGGACGCTTCTCGAGGAACGCGCGCAGGCCCTCCTGGCCCTCGTCGCTCGTCCGCCGCGCGGCGATCCACTGCGCCGTCTCCGGGCCGTCGGGACGTTCGCGCACGAGGCGCTTCGCCCACCGGGCGGCCTGTGGCCCGGCGGAAAGCAGCTCGCCGACGACTCGGTCGACCGCTCCGTCGAGCTCGTCCGCGACCTCGTGCACGAGGCCGATGCGCAACGCCGTCTCGGCGTCGAAGCGCTCGCCGGTGACGAAGTAGCGGCGCGCCGCGCCGGGACCGATCTTCGCAAGCGCGAACGGCGAGATCACCGCGGGGATGATCCCGAGCTTCACCTCCGAGAACGCGAACGACGCGTCACGCGACGCGATTGCGATGTCGGCCGCAGCGACGAGGCCCGCCCCGCCGCCGAGCGCATGACCCTGTACGCGCGCGACGACGGGGACGAGGCAGCCGTCGATCGACTCCAGCATCCGCCGCAGCGCATTCGCATCCGCGACGTTCTCGTCCAGCGAGAGGCCGGCCGAGGACCGCATCCAGTCCACGTCCGCGCCCGCGGAGAAGCTCGGGCCGTCGCCGGCGAGGACGACGGCGCGGGCGCGCCCGACGTCGACGAACGCCTCCGCGAGCTCGGCGATGAGGGCGGCGTCGAACGCGTTGCGCCGGTCGGGCCGCGCGAGCGTGATGCGCAGCACAGGTCCGTCGCGCTCGATACGGAGGTTGGCCACCGGATGAGCTTAGAGTGAGTCCCGTGCTGCACGGAGCCCTCGCCGCCGCCCTGACGCCGCTGCGCGGCGACGACACGCTCGACGAGGACGCGTTCGCGCCGTACGCCGACTTCCTCGCCGCCGGCGGGCTGGACGGCATCCTCGCGCTCGGGACGACGGGCGAGGGCCTGCTCTTCTCCGTCCCGGAGCGTCGACGCGTCACCGAGCTGCACGTGGAGGCCGCGCGCGGGAAGCTCCAGGTGGCGGTGAACGCGGGCGCCCAGTCGACCGCCGACACGGTCGCGCTCGCCGCCCACGCGGCCGAGGCCGGCGCCGACGCGGTCGCAGTCATCGCGCCGCCGTACTTCCCGCTCGACGACGAGAGCGTGCTCGCGCACCTCGCCGCCGCCGCGCGCGCCTGCGCGCCGACGCCCTTCTACGTGTACGAGTTCGCGCGCGCGAGCGGCTATGCGGTCTCGCCCGCGGTGCTCGCGCGGCTGCGGGAGGAGGCGACGAACCTCGTCGGGATGAAGGTGTCAGACACCCCGTACGAGGCCTTCGAGCCGTTCCTGCACGAGGGGCTCGACGTGTTCGTCGGCCCGGAGGCGTTCATCGGCCGCGGAATCGCCGCCGGTGCTGTCGGGGCGGTGTCCGCGCTCGCGAGCGCGTTCCCGGAGCACGTCGCGCGCGCGGTCCGCGAGCGAAGTGACGACCTCGCGCCGCTGCGGGAGGCGCTCGAGCGCTTCCCGCGTCATGCCGCTCTGAAGCTCGTCGTCGCGCGGCGCGGCGTTCCGATGCCGCCGAACGTGCGCGCGCCGCTACGGCGACTGACGGCCGACGAGGAGCGCGGGCTCTTCGACGCGCTCGCGCCCTGGCTCGACGACGAGTAGCGCGGCGAGCATGACGAGGACGAGGTCGCGGGCGAGGACGACTCCCGCGATCGACGGATTGAGGTCGTTCGCGAACCGCCAGTACCGGGCGGGGAACTCGATCTGCGTCAGGACGAGCGCGCCGACGTAGAGCGCCTGCGCGAGCCGGCTGCGCACGAGCGGGACGAGCGGAATCAGCCAGATCATGTACTGCGGCGAGAGCACCTTCCCGAACGCGACGAACGCGACGACGGCTGCGGCCGCATGCGCGACGAGCCGTTCCCGTGTCGCCGGCCCACGCGCGTACAGCAGCCAGACCGCGAGGAGGGCGACGACCTGCGCCACGCCTGAGAGGACTGCGGTGGCATGAGCGCCGGGCCCGCTGAGGTTCTGCGACACGGTCGTGAAGACGTGCAGCGTGGTCCCGGCGTCGTTGTGCAGCGCGATGAGAATCGCGCCGCCGAGGCTCTCGAGCTGGAGCGGCCGGTCGAGCTGGACGCCGAAGCTGTGCTCGAGGCCGCCGGCCGAGAGCACGGCGAAGGGAACGAAGACGACCGCGCACACGGCGGCGACGATCGCCGTCCACACAAGGGCCGCGCGCCGGCCACGCCGTCTCCACACGTGCGCGAGCCCGATCGGAACGAGCACGGCCGGGAAGAGCTTCGTCGCGATCGCGGCGCCGAGGACGACCGCGCTCGTCTTGTCCCGCTCCCAGAGAAGCGCGGCGAGGGCGCCGACGGTGAGCGCCGCGACCCACAGGTCGAAGCGAGAGAGCATGAGGTTTCCGAGCAACAGCGGAGACGCTCCCACGAGGAGCATGGTCACCGTTGCACGCAGTGGTCGAGGGCGCAGAGCGGCGAGCGCCAGGGCCGCGAGCAGCGTCATCAACACGCCCGCGCCTGCCATCCACTTCTCGAAGGAATGCCCGTAGTCGCCGAAGTTCCCGCGCCGCGCGGTCAGCTCCGGCGCCAGCATCGGGAGGAGCGCTCCCGGCGGATACTCGAACGAGAAGTCGCGGTACGGCACCTGCCCGCCGGCGATCGCGTCGGCGTGCGTCTCGTAGCCCGGTGTGTCGACGATCTCCCCCGCCGAGCGGTACCAGATCTGGTGCAACAGCACCCACGAACCGAGGAAGAGGCAGGCCGCGGCCACGCCCAAGGCGGCGAGCCTCACTCGACGTCGAACTCCTCGAAGACGACGGCATCCACGCCGATCAGCTGCCGGATCTCGCCCAGCTCTGGCAGCTCGTCGCCGACCGCCACGAGCCCGAAGCGCTCCGCCGGCTCGTTCGAGATCCAGTACGAGCCGTCGGGCAGCTCGGGAAGGCGCTCGCGCAGCTCGGCGACGTTCGTCTTCGAGTCGTACAGGTTCCAGATGAGGATGCGCGCGATCACATGCGGAAGATCCCGAAGGTCGTCTCCGGGATCGGGGCGTTGAGCGCGGCCGTGAGCCCGAGCGCGAGCACGCGACGGGTGTCGAGCGGGTCGATGATCCCGTCGTCCCAGAGGCGCGCGGTCGAGAAGTACGGATTGCCCTCCTCCTCGTACTTCGCCCGGATTGCTTCTTCGTCGACGTCGCCGACCATGGCGAGGACCGTCGCCGCCTGCTCGCCGCCCATGACGGAGATGCGCGCGTTCGGCCACATCCACAGCTGCCGCGGCTCGTATGCGCGCCCGCACATGGCGTAGTTGCCGGCGCCGAACGACCCGCCCGTGACCACCGTGAACTTCGGCACGCGCGCGTTCGCGACCGCCATCACGAGCTTGGCGCCGTCGCGCGCGATGCCGCCCGCTTCGTATTCGGCGCCGACCATGAAGCCGGTGATGTTCTGCAGGAACACGAGCGGGATGCGCCGCTTGCAGCACAGCTCGATGAAGTGCGCGCCCTTCTGCGCGGACTCGGCGAAGAGAACGCCGTTGTTGGCGAGGATCCCGACAGGGATGCCCTCGATGTGCGCGAACCCCGTGACGAGCGTCTCGCCGTAGAGCTGCTTGAACTCCTGGAAGCGCGAGCCGTCGACGATGCGCACGATCAGCTCGCGCGCGTCCGTCTGGTGGCGGAAGTCCTCCGGGATGAGCTCGTACAGGTCGGCTGGATCGACCGCGGGCGGTTCGGGCGTTGCGAGCTCCCACGGCTGGTCCGGCGGCGCCGTGTGCAGCGTGCGCGCGATGCCGCGTGCGAGCGCGAGCGCGTGCTCGTCCGAGGTCGCGTAGTGGTCGACGACGCCTGAGCGGCGCGCGTGCACGTCCGCGCCGCCGAGCTCCTCGGCCGTGACGTCCTGGCCGGTCGCCGCCTTCACGAGCGGCGGGCCGCCGATGAAGATCGTTCCGGTGCCGCGCACGATGACGGTCTCGTCGCTCATCGCGGGCACGTACGCTCCGCCGGCCGTCGACGATCCCATCACGACCGCGATCTGCGGGATGCCGGCCGCGGACATCTGCGCCTGGTTGAAGAAGATGCGGCCGAAGTGCTCGCGATCGGGGAAGACCTCGGCCTGGAGCGGCAGGAAGGCGCCGCCGGAGTCGACGAGGTAGAAGCACGGAAGCCGGTTCTGCGCGGCCACCTCCTGCGCGCGCAGGTGCTTCTTCACCGTCAGAGGGAAGTACGAGCCGCCCTTGACGGTCGCGTCGTTCGCGACGATCACGCACTGGCGCCCCTCGACGACGCCGATGCCGGTGACGATGCCCGCGCTCGGCGCCTCGCCCTCGTAGAGATCCCAGGCGGCGAGCGCGTTCAGCTCCAGGAACGCGCCGCCGGGATCGACGAGCCGGTCGATCCGCTCGCGTGCCGTCAGCTTCCCGCGCGAGCGATGGCGCTCGACCGCCGCCTCGCCGCCGCCGCGCGCGACCTGTCCCGTCCGCTCGCGCAGCTCCGCGACGAGGGCCGTCATCTGCTCGGTGCGCGTGAGGGTCGACATGCCGGGAGCCTAATCTCGGGACATGATCCTCGCCCACCTCGACCTCGACGCGTTCTTCGCCGCCGTCGAGGAGCTCGAGAACCCCGAGCTCCGGACGAAGCCGCTCGTCGTGGGCGGCGACCCGCACGGTCGCGGCGTCGTTGCGACCGCGAACTACGTCGCGCGCGGCTTCGGGATCCATTCCGCGATGAGCGCTGCGGAGGCGATCCGCCGCTGCCCGCAGGCGGTTTTCGTCCGGCCGCGACACAGCGTCTACCGCGAGTACTCGCGTCACGTGTGGTCGACGGTGCGCGGCATCGTCTCGACGCTCGAGCAGACGGGCATCGACGAGGGATACCTCGATCTCGGCGAGATCGCCTCCGGCTTCCTCGAGGCACGCGTCGTCGCGGAGGCCGTTCAGACCGCGGTGCGCGCGGCCACGAGCCTCACGTGCTCGATCGGCGTGGCGCCGTGCAAGGTGGTGGCGAAGATCGGCAGCGATGTGCGCAAGCCAGGCGGGCTGACGGTCGTCGTGCCCGGCCAGGAGGCGACGTTCCTCGCGCCGTTCGACGTTCGGCGACTCCCGGGAGTGGGGCCGAAGGCGGAGGAGCGGTTGCGCGCCGCCGGCGTGCAGACGATCGGTGCGCTCGCGGCGCTCGACGACGACGACGTGCGCCGGCTGCTGCCCGGCAGCGTCGGCAAGGTGCTGCGCGACAGAGCCCGTGGCATCGACCCGCGCGGGCTCGAGTTCGGCGTCGAGCGCATCTCCATCTCGGTGGAGAACACGTTCGACCGCGACCTCGTCGACCGCGAGCGCCTCCACGACGAGCTGCGCGGGATGGCGACCGAGGTCGCGAGCCATCTGCGCTCCCGCGGCCAGACGGCGCGGACCGTGACGACGAAGCTCCGCTACGCGGATTTCTCCATCCGCAGCAGATCGACCTCGCTCGACGTCGGCATCGACGATCCGGCTCAGATCGGCGATCTCGCGTGTCGCCTCCTCGACCGCGGGCTCCGCGACCGGCCGGGCGCCCTGCGCCTGGTGGGCGTGGGCGTCTCGGGGCTCGTCGAGTACCGGCAGCTGGCACTGGACGCAGCGGAGTGATAGGAGAGGGCCGTGTTGCTGCGTCTCCGCCGCAGCCGGAAGGAGCTCCCCCAGCTCGCCGAGGAGGACGTCTACGCGCGCTCGTACGGCGAGCGCAGCGACGACGTGACGAACGTCATGCCTCGACAGCCGGATGAGCCCGAGCCCGTACAGGTGCCGCGCTTGTCCGACCGTTCGATTCGAGATGCCTTTCGCGTGCGGCTCGAGCGCCGCGGCGACGGCTGACGGGTCGCGATCAGCGCAGGGCGTACCGCCACGCGTACACGGGCCTGCGACCGCCGGCGTGCCGGTTGAGGAGCGCGGCGACGTCGCTCTCGCGTTCGTACCGCGACGCGCGCAGCGTGAGTGCACGCGCGCGGCGGCACACGGTGCGAATGTCTCCACCGCCGGCGGCCGCGATCATCTCGATGACGCCGTGACGGAGCTCGCGTCGTGCGACGCGGGCGACGTCATCCACGGCGGGTAGGGCGCCGTCGCGCAGCGCGAGCGCAACCGCGAGCTCGAACAACTGCACGACGTTCTCCTCCGCCGACGCGGCGAGCCGGTTGGGCTGGCGCCGGTACGCGCGCCAGAAGCCGGCGTGGGTCTCCTCGTGCAGAAGCGTGCGGACGAGCAGCGATCGGCTTCCGCTCACGCGGCGGCCGTTCACGATCGTGTCGAACGGCAGCCGCGCGCCGGCGACGAAGGCCGCCAGCTGCGCGCGTCCGCGGCTCGAGGGCCACGAGCGGAGCGGTGTGCAGCGCCCGTCGTAGACCGCAGGTGTGACCGGGTACCAGGTGCCGAGCCCGCCGAGGGCGCTGAGCGCGCGGCGGCCCCAGCTCATGTCGACGCGCGCGCGGCGGTCGAGCTCGAGCGGGCGCAACGCGCGCGGGTAGAAACGGTCGGCATAGGCGATCGCCATGGACATCCCGTGGCCGGGCTGCCGGAAGCGCCACGGGTGGGGGTAGACCGACGTCCCGCCCGATGCGAGCTCCTCCCAGACCCACTCGAGGCTGAAGGAGAGGAGGTAGTGGGCGAAGCTTCCGCCCTCGTCCCGCCACCAGCCGAGCTCGAACGCATCGGAGAGGAGGGCGCGGGCGGCGCCGTCGAGCGCAAGGTCGAGCTCCCGGTCGCCCCGGCGGCCCCGCTCGCGGCGGAAGGCGACGGCGGCATCCGCGACCGCATCCGAGGACGCCACCTCGCGTCGCGCGCGCCAGATGGTCGATGGTGAAGGAGCGGTGAGCGCGAGGGCCACGGAGGGACGCTAGCCGGAGGAGGTGTACCTCTCCCTCGCCACTTGGAGACGCCGCGAAACAGGGGCGGAGGGACTCGAACCCCCGGCCTACGGTTTTGGAGACCGCCGCTCTACCAACTGAGCTACGCCCCTAGGCCCGCCGGATAGTACCGTCGTCTGGTGCAGCGCAGGGCGCTCGGGATCCTCTTCACGGCTCTCGCCGCGGCCTTCGTGCTCGTCGCGGTGGCGGCCACCGGGCACGGCGCGCGCGGGTGGATCATCGCCGTTGCCGCCCTCGCGCTCGCCGTCTGGCTGGCCTCGCTCGCCCTCTCGTCGTTCCGTCGCTAGGGGAAACCGCGGACCGACGCCGTATTCTCTCCCCGTGAGCCGCCCCGACGAGATGCAGGCCTTGTGGCGCTCCTACCGGTCGAACGCGGACCCGGCCATCCGCGACCGCCTCATCGTCACGTACGCGCCGCTCGTGAAATACGTCGCCGGCCGCCTGGGAAGCGGGCTTCCGGCCCACGTCGACGACGAGGATCTCGTCTCGTACGGCCTGCTCGGGCTCAT
>DATAMX010000139.1:0-20466 GCA_036260475.1 Gaiellaceae bacterium
GCGTTGCGGCGGAGCCAGCCCGACTTCTGCTGCGGATGGGTCGAGACGACGACTTCGTCCGGATCGAGCTGGTGGATCGCGTCGCGCAGCGCGGACACGGGGTCGGTCTCCACGACGATGCCGGTCGCGGGGACGCCGTGCCTGCGCAGGAGGTCGAGCGTCTTGTCGAGACGGCGCCGGGCGGCCGCCTTGCGCGTGTCGTAGTAGACGACGTATCCCTGGCGCGGCTGGTTCACGGGCGCGACGACGGTGACTTGCACGGGACCGCCGCCGCCGCGACCCTCGATCAGGGCGCCGAGCTTGGGCGAGACGACCGTCTCGTTCGCGATCACGAGGACGTGGTGCGGCTCGGCCTCGCTCACGTGACCACCTCCTCGACCTCGCGCGCGGGCGAGGGAGCGAGGATCGCGTGCTGCGCGCCCGGGACGCCGTACTCGTACGGCGATCCGACGACCTGCGGGATCTCGTCGAAGTTGAAGATCGGGGGCGGCGAGGTGACCTGCCACTCGAGGGTGAGCGCCCGCCACGGGTTGGACGGCGCGATCGGGCCGTTCTTCCAGCTCGTGATCGCGTTGTAGAGGAACACGAGCACCGAGGCGCCGAGTCCGAACGACGCGAGCGAGATGAACATGTTGAGGTCGGCGAACTTCGGCGCATAGTCCGCGACGCGCCGCGGCATCCCCTCTGTCCCGAGCAGGTGCATCGGGAAGAACGTCAGGTTGAAGCCGACGAACGTCAGCCAGAAGTGCAGCTTCCCGAGCCGCTCGTCGTACATCCGGCCGGTCATCTTCGGATACCAGTAGTAGATGCCCGCGAAGATCGTGAACACGGATCCGCCGAAGAGCACGTAGTGCAGGTGCGCGACGATGAAGTACGTGTCGGTCACGTGGATGTCGATCGGGACGGCGCCGAGCATGACGCCGGAGAGGCCGCCGATGACGAACATGGAGAGGAAGCCGAGCGCGAACAGCATCGGCGTGTTGAAGTGCAGCTTTCCCTCCCACATTGTCGCGAGCCAGCTGAAGATCTTGATTCCCGTCGGCACCGCGATCAGGAGCGTCGTCACCATCATCGGCACGCGCAGCCACGACGACATGCCGCTCGTGAACATGTGGTGCGCCCATACCGAGAAGCCGAGGACGACAATCGCCATCAGCGAGAGCGCCATCAACCGGTAGCCGAAGATCGGCTTCCGGCTGAACACGGATATGACCTCGCTCATGATCCCGAAGCCGGGCAACATCATGATGTACACCGCCGGGTGCGAGTAGAACCAGAAGATGTGCTGATACCCGAGCGGGTAGCCGCCGTTGTTCGTGTCGAAGAACGCGGTGTGCATCACGTGGTCGAACATCGAGAAGAACTGCGAGCCGGCGATGAAGGGCGTTGCGATCACGACGAGCAGCGACGTGGTGAAGTTCGCCCACACGAGCAACGGCATGCGCCAGAACGTCATCCCCGGCGCACGCATGGTGATGATCGTGACCAGGAAGTTGAGGGCGGTCATGATCGAGGACGCTCCCGCCCACTGCACGCCCTGGTTGAAGAAGATCGCGCCGAGCGGCTGGTGCGTCGAGCACAGCGGCGCATAGCCCGTCCAGCCGCAGGCGAAGGCGCCGCCGGGGACGACGAAGGACGTGAGCATCATGATCCCGGCGATCGGGAGGAGCCAGAACGAGAGCGCGTTCAGACGCGGGAACGCCATGTCGGGGGCTCCGAGCATGAGCGGCACGACGAAGTTCGCGAGACCGGCGAAGGCCGGGATCACGAACAGGAAGATCATCAGCGACGCGTGCACCGAGAACAGCCCGTTGTAGGTCTGCGGGTCGAAGAAGTGCGTGCCGGGCCGGGCGAGCTGGACGCGGACGAGCATCGCGAGGAAGCCTCCGGCGATGAAGAAGAAGATCGTCGTCACGAGGTACTGGACGCCGATCACCTTGTGGTCGGTGTTGACGCGGAAGTAGTCGCGCCACGTGCGCGCGCCGTGCCCGGAGTGGTCCTCCGGCTGTGTCGGCGAGCCGATCGCGTAGCGCGTCCAGTAGTCGAACGCGCCGATGCCCGCGAGGAAGCCGAGCGGGCCCGCGACGAGGAGCGAGACGAGGGTGATCGGCTGCATGTCGAAGAGCGGGTGCCAGCCGCCCCACCAGCGGAAGACGATGACGAGGCCGAAGCCGATCGCGCCGAAGAGACAGAACATCCACGCGGCCCGGATGAACCCGGGGCCGAGCAGCATGCGCCGAATCGGGCCGCGGCTCCGAGCCGGGATCAGCTGGTGTCCGTGGGGGTCGAGGGTGGCTGCGGTCATTTGCTCGAGTTGATCAGATACGAGACGAGGGCGTCGAGCTGTTGCTTCGGGATCGCCTTGCCGAAGGTCGCGGGCATGACGTTCTTCGGATAGCCGGGCGCGACGTACGCGTTCGGGTCGGTGATCGACGTCCGGACGAACGACGCGAGTGGCTGCTTCGCCTGCTGCGCCTCTGCCGGCAGCTTGTCGAGGTCGGGGCCGACCTTTCCGGTCGCGCTCGCAGCGGCGAGCGTGTGGCAGGCGGCGCAGCCGTTGTTCTTGAATACCGCTGCTCCCGCAGTGGCCGGGTTCGGCGACGCGACCGCCTTGGACTGGCCCTTGAGCCACTTGTCGAAGGCCGTCGGCGTCATCACCTGCGCGGTCGAGCGCATGGTGGCGTGACCGAGCCCGCAGAGCTCGTTGCAGATCACCGGGTACGTGCCGACCCGCGTCGGAGTGACGTTGATGGTGGTCGTCAAGCCGGGAACGACGTCCATGTTCTCGCGGAACTCGGGCACGAAGAACGCATGGATGACGTCCTTCGACTGGAAGTCGAGCACCGCCTCGCGGCCGTTCGGCAGCACGAGCGTCGCGCTCGTGAGCCCGTGTGCGTCGGGGTACTTGAACGTCCAGGTGAACTGCTGCGCGATCACCTGGATGTGGAGGGCGTTCTTCGCGATCGCGTCGTCGCGGGAGAGGACGATCGCGCTCACGATCCCGATCGCGGTCACGAGGACGGTCGGGATGAGGGTCCACGCGATCTCGAGGCCGGTGTGGCCGTGGATCGGCGGGCCGTCGGAGTCGTCGTCCGGTGCCGCCCGGAAGCGCACGACCGAGTACAGGATGGCCGCCGCGACGACGGCGAAGATGACAATGCAGATCGTCACCACGAACCAGAAGACGAAGTCGATCCGGCCGGCCTCCTTCGAGGCCGAGATGGGCATCCACGGAATCGCGAGCGCGACCGCAGCGGCGACCCCGCCTGCGACGACGCCGATCCCAAGTAGCGACGCGATCGAGCCCCTGCGCATCCGGTTTTGGAGCCTAACGGAAGCGCACCCGGAACCCCGGCTTGTCCGTTCAGTCGGGGAAAGGAGGTCGTATGGGTCTTGGAATCGGAATCCTGCTCGCAGCCGTGGGCGCTGTCCTTGCGTTCGCGGTGAGTGCCACGACGTCGGGCGTGAACATCCACGCGGTCGGCTGGATCCTGCTCATCGTCGGAATCATCGGGATCCTCCTGTCGATGATCTTCTGGTCGTCGTGGGCAGGCCCCGGCTACTGGACGAACCGGCGCGGCGGCCGGTACGTCGACGAAGGGCCGCCGCCCTACTAGGCCGCGAGGCATACTCGGCGCGTGCGGGCGCTCGCCGCCCTCGTCGCGTCGCTTTGGCCGCCGGCCGGCGGGACGTTCTACAGCGTCCGGCCGGCCGGCGGCGCTCTCTTTCTCAGCGGCTTCGCCGATCGCGGCCCGGCGTGCATCTGGGCGACGGTCGATCCGCGGCGCATGCGCCTGCTGCGCAGCCACCGCGGGTCGTGTGCGTCCGAGGCGAAGCTGTCCGGCCGCGTGAGCCCGTCGGTCGTGTACGACCCGCACTCGCCGTGGCAGGAGGTCGTGCTCTCGAACGGCCGCGTCGTGTTCCGGTACGAGGACGCCTCCGACACGAAGCCGGAATGGGCGTACGGGCCCGGCTCGCTCTGGATCTACGACGTCTGGACTCGAAGAGGGGCCGAGGCCGTCCGCGTGTCGACGGTCACGGGGCGCGTCGTGCAGAGGGTGCGCATGCCGAAGATGTTCCGGCCGCTCCTCGCGGCAGATGCCGACGGGCTGTGGCTGGCGCCGGCGACGAACGGCGGCCTCTCCACGGGCGCCGAGCCGCAGCCGGTGCTGCACGTCGCCGCGGGCTCACGGTCTGCCGTCGTCGTCCACCGAGGTGGACGCGCAGCACTCTGGATCCTCGCGCACGGCCACAGCGTCTGGATGGAGCAGATCGCCGGCACGTCGCGCAGGTCTCTCTGGCGTTTCGACGGGCCGTCCGGACGGGCGCACCTCCTCGTGCCGCACGCCGGGTTCTTCGCCGCCGCGGCCGTCTGGGGCGGCGGCAGCATCTGGGCGGCGGGCGCGGGCCTGCAATGCACGAGAGAGCACATCTTCCGCATCGACCCTGCCTCGGGTCGCACGACGCGCGTCGCGAGCGTGGCGACCGGCTCGTGCGAGCCGCTCGGCGGCGAGCCGCAGGGGATCGCGTTCGCGGACGGCGCGGTCTACTTCCTCGACCCGCCGTGGCTGCACCGGATCCGCCCTTGACTCCCGCCCGGAGAAGGAGCAGATTCGGGACACTCGAGGTCTGGAGGAATCGTGCGCGTGCTCGTCGCTGCGGCGGTGGTCGCCTTCGGCGCGCTGCTCCTCGCCTCGAATGCGAGCACCTCGTTCCCGGGGGACGTGGGCGTGATCGCCTTCGACCGTCCCGGCGATGCGAACGTCGACATCTACACGATGGAAGGGGACGGGTCGAACCTTCGGAACATCAGCAACAACCCTGCCGGCGATCGCGACCCGCGCTACTCGCCCGACGGAAAGCGGATCGTGTTCGTGTCCAACCGGGACGGCAACTGGGAGATCTACGTCATGAACGCCGACGGCAGCGCGCAGACGCGCTTGACGGACAACAGCGCCATCGACGAGCTGCCGGCCTGGACCGCGGACGGCCGCATCGTCTTCGGTAGCTACCGGGACGGCAACGACAACCTGTACGTCATGGCCGCCGACGGCGGCAGCCTTCGCCGCCTCACGAACGATCCGGGGACCGAGGCTTTCCCCGCTCCCGCGCCGACGGGGGACAGGATCGCCTTCATCAGCGACCGTGACGGAACGTTCGACGTCTACACGATGTCGATCGACGGGGACGGCTCCTGGACGCGGGTGACGGATTCGCCCGTCGCCGATGTGTGGCCGATCTGGTCGCCGGACGGGGCCAAGATCGCGTTCGACCGCTGGAACGGCGACAACCACGTCATCGAGACCGTCAATGCCGACGGCACCGGACTGACTCGGATCACGAACGTGCCCGGGCGCGAAGAGGTCGCGCCGGCCTGGTCACCGGACGGGACGCGACTCGCATTCCTCGGCTGTTACAGCAACAACTGCGACCTCGTCGTCCGGAATGCCGACGGCAGCGGCGCGGAGACGACGCTCGTGCACGGTGGAGCGGGCGCACCGGACTGGCAGGCGCTTCCGCGCAACACCTCGACGTCCGGCTCCGGCGGCGCCTCGATCGCGACCGCCCCCGAGCTTTCGCTCGGTCAGCAGCACACCGCGAGCAGGTTCGGCGGGCCCGATTACTGGCGCATTGCGCTCGGCGCCGGCGACGAGCTCACGATCCGCTTCGGCGCGACCGCGGGCGGGGCGGTACGCCTCTGCCTTCTGGCGCCGATGGTCGCAGACGAGAGCTCCGACAACGCGATCTGCGAGGCTTCGTCCCTGGTGCAAGACGGGGGCACGGGAGAGCTCCACGCCGTGGCCCCGTTCCCCGGACGCTGGACGCTCGCGGTCGACGCGTGCGCGTCGTGCGCGGGCGTGTTTCATCCCCATGATCGGCCGGACGTCAGCTACGCGTTGACCGCCCTCGTCCGTCGCTACACGCACGTGACGGCGCACGCGCCGGACACCGTCCGCGCCGGGGCTTCGTTCGCCTGCACGGGACGCGTCACGGGTGCGAGCGCCGGGCGGATCGATCTTGACCGGCGCAGCGCCACAGGGTGGGCGCGTGTCACCGCCGGCCCGATCAGGTCGGACGGCCGGTTCACGCTGCGGACGCGTCTTGCAGGTGCGTCTCGGCGGACGGCGATCCGGCTCAGCTACGCGGGCGACGCCGGCCATCTACCGAGCGCGACCACCCTCGTCATCGGCGTTCGCTGATCGACTCGCGTGAGTGGGCCGTGCAGGGATCGAACCTGCGACCTTGGGATTAAGAGTCCCCTGCTCTACCAGCTGAGCTAACGGCCCGAAGCGGCGGCCATTGTAGCCTCGCACTCGTGAAGGTTCTGTCGGTCGTCGGCAACCGTCCGCAGTTCATCAAGTCCGGCCCCGTGTCGGTCGCGCTGCGCGACGCCGGGATCGACGAGACCGTCGTCCACACCGGGCAGCACTACGACCGGGAGCTGTCCGAGGTCTTCTTCGACGAGCTCGGCCTGTCCGAGCCCGCGTATCGGCTCGACCTGCACACCGCCGACCCCCAGGCGATGCGGCCGGGCATCGCCGCGGCCGTCGAGCGCGAGCGGCCGGGCTGGGTGCTCGTGTACGGCGACACGAACTCGACCCTCGCGGGCGCAGAAGCGGCCGGCGCCGTGCCGGTCGCGCACGTCGAGGCCGGCCTGCGCAGCGGCGACCTCTCCATGCCCGAGGAGCGGAACCGGATCGCCGTCGACCACATCGGCGCGCTCCTCCTGTGCCCGGACGAGCGCTCGCGCGCGACGCTCGTCCACGAGGGCGTCGCCGGCCGGATCGAGGTCGTCGGCGACGTGATGGCGGACGCCTGCTTTCGCCTTGCGCCCGTGGCGCGGGAGCGCTCGACCATCCTCGAGACGCTCGGGCTCGCCGCCGGCGCGTACCTCGTCGCGACCATCCACCGCGAGGCGAACGTCGAGCCGGAGCGGCTCGCGCGCATCGTCGACGGTCTCGGACGAACCGGAGAGCCCGTCATCTTCCCCGCGCACCCGCGCACGCGCTCGCGACTCGACGGCGTGCCGCCGAACGTCCGGGTGATCGAGCCGCTCGGCTATCTCGACATGGCAGCGCTCTGCTCGCAGGCGCGCGTGATCGTCACCGACTCGGGCGGCCTCCAGAAGGAGGCGTACTGGTACGGCGTCCCGTGCGTCACCGCGCGGCCGTCCACCGAGTGGATCGACACGGTCGAGGTCGGGGCGAACGTTCTCGTCGACGACGACCCCGCATCGCTCGTACGGGCGGTCGCCGAAGCTCGGATGCCGGACGAGCTGCCGGCGTTGTACGGAGACGGATCGGCTGCGCAGCGGGTCGCAGCTAGCCTTGCGCCGCGTGAATCCTGACCTCGCCATCATCGGCGCCGGTTATGTCGGCATGCCGCATGCGCAGACGTTTGCCGACGCCGGAAGGCGGGTCGTCCTCGTCGACATCCAGCAGGCCGTCGTCGACGCGATCAACCGTGGCGAGAGCCACATCGGCGACGTCTCCTCCGAGGACCTGAGGCGGCTCGTCGACGCAGGGCTCATCGCCGCGACGACCGATTTCGGCGTCGTCGCCGACTGCACTGCCGTCGTGATCGCCGTGCCGACGCCGCTCTCGCCCCAGCGCGAGCCCGACCTCGGCTACGTCGAGAGCGCTGCGCGTGCGGTCGCCCCCCATTTGCAGAAGGGGCAGGTCGTCGTGCTCGAGTCGACGACGTATCCGGGCACGACGCGCGAGGTCCTGCAGCCGGTGCTCGAGGCGGGCAGCGGGCTGAAGGCGGGGACGGATTTCTACCTCGCGTTCGCGCCGGAGCGCGTCGACCCCGGCCGCATCGACTGGACGACGAAGTCGACGCCGAAGGTCGTCGGGGGCATCGACGCAGCCTCGACGAAGGCGGCGGCCGACCTGTACCGGAGCGCCCTCGACAACGTCCACGAGGTCTCGACGGCGGAGGCGGCGGAGCTGACGAAGCTGCTCGAGAACATCTTCCGCTCGGTGAACATCGCGCTCGTCAACGAGCTCGCGCAGCTCTGCGATCGCATGGACATCGACGTCTGGGAGGTGATCGGCGCTGCGGCGACGAAGCCGTTCGGCTTCATGGCGTTCCAGCCCGGGCCGGGGCTCGGCGGCCACTGCATCCCGCTCGACCCGTACTACCTCGCCTGGAAGGCGCGCGAGTTCGACTTCAACACGCGCTTCGTCGAGCTCGCGGGCGAGATCAACAACAACATGCCGTACTTCTGCCGCTCGGTCATCTCGCAGGCGCTGAACCACGGCGCGCAAAAGTCGCTCAAGGGCTCGAGGATCCTGCTCGTCGGGGTCGCGTACAAGGCGGACATCGACGACGTGCGCGAGTCGCCGGCCGAGAAGCTCCTCAAGCTGCTTCGCAACGCCGGCGCGGACGTCGCCTACCACGACCCGTTCGTGGAGGAGTTCGACGGGCTGCGATCGGTGCCGCTCGAGCCGGGCGCCTACGACTGCATCGCCATCGTGACCGCGCACACGACCATCGACTACGACAAGCTCGTGGACGATGCCCCGCTCGTCGTCGACCTGCGCAACGCGACCGGCGACAAGGGCACCGCATCGGAGAAGGTCTTCAAGCTTTGATCGCGGTAACCGGTCTCGGCTACTGGGGCCCGAACCTCGCCCGCAACTTCGACGACCTCGGCGTCCTCTCGGCGCTCTGCGACCTCGATCCCGAGCTGCGCGAGCGCTATGCGTCGCGGTACCCCAACGCACGCATGTACGACGACTTCGGCGAGCTCCTCGCGGACGACGATGTCTCCGCAATCGTCGTCGCCACTCCGGTGCCGACGCACTTCGACCTCGCGCGGCGCGCCCTCTCGGCGGGAAAGCACGTGCTCGTCGAGAAGCCGCCCGCCATGCGCGCCGCGGAGATCGACGAGCTGGTTGCGATCGCGGCCGAACGCGACCTCGTGCTCATGCCCGGCCATCTGTTGCTCTACCACCCCGGCATCCGCAAGCTCAAGCAGCTGATCGACGACGGCGAGCTCGGCGACGTGCTGTGCGTGTACGGCAACCGCCAGAACCTCGGCATCGTGCGCACGAACGAGAACGCCCTTTGGTCGCTCGGCGTGCACGACCTGTCGGTCGTCCTCTATCTCCTCGACGAGGAGCCCGAGGTCTGTGTCGCGCACGGCCGCGACTTTCTCACCGACGGCGTCGAGGACGTCGTCTTCTGCTACCTGCGCTTCCCGAGCGGCAAGATCGCGCACATGCATCTGTCGTGGCTCGACCCGCACAAGATGCGGCGGATCACGGTGGTCGGCCGCGAGAAGATGGTCGTGTTCGACGACATGGAGCTCGAGCGCAAGGTGACGATCTACGAGAAGGCGCCGTGGAAGCGCACCGACAGCTACGGCGAGTGGCAGACGCGCTCCGGCGACATCTCCATCCCGAAGATCCCGACCGACGAGCCGCTCAAGCTCGAGTGCCAGGAGTTTCTCCGCCTCATCGGCGGCGAGGGCGACCGGCGCAAGGTGGCGGAGGACGGCGCCCGCGTCGTTCGTGCCCTGGATCGTCTGACGGAGTCCTTGCGTGGCTGAGGTGCACCCGAGCGCGATCGTCTATCCCGGCACCGTGCTCGGCGCGGGCGTGAAGGTCCTCGAGGGTGCCGTCGTCGGCAAGCAGCCGTCGCTCTCGCCACGCTCGACCGCGAAGCGCGACCCGCTCCCTCCGGCCGAGATCGGGGACGGCACGGTCGTCTCGACCGGCGCGATCGTGTTCGCAGGCACGCGCGTGGGCGCCCGCGTGATCGTCGGCGACCAGGCCTGTGTGCGCGAGCGTGTCGACATCGGCGACGACGTCGTCGTCGGGCGCGGCGTGCTCGTCGAGAACGACACCACCATCGGCGCACTGACGAAGATCCAGGCCGACGCGTACATCACCGCGTACTCGACGCTGGAGGACAACGTCTTCATCGCGCCGCGCGTCATCACGACGAACGACAACTTCATGGGCCGTACCGAGCGGCGGCACGAGCTGATCAAGGGCCCGACCGTCCGGCGCGGCGCGCGCGTCGGCGGAGGCGCAATCCTCTGCCCCGGGATCGTCGTCGGCGAAGAGGCGTTCGTCGGCGCAGGCGCGGTCGTCACGAAGGACGTGGCGCCGCGCATGCTCGTGGTCGGCAACCCGGCGCGCGTCCTGCGGAGCGTCAGCGCGGACGAGCTGCTCGAGAACCGGTGAACGTCTTCACGAGCGTCAGCGTGTACGGGCTGAACGCCGGCGACGCCGCCTTCACCTCGAGGTAGTACATCGCGCTTTTCGGTGCGTGGAAGCGGAGGTGCCCCGCCGTCGTCTCGGCGATGAGCAGCTTCCTGGACGCGGCCCGGTCGACGTGCACCGTCTTCGGCTGCCACAGCTCGAAGGTGATCCCGGCACCCGCGACGAGCTGCGCCCGCAGTAGCTCGTCCCGCTGCAACGGGATGCGGTAGACGTCGACCGGGTCGTCCCAGTAATCCACCGTCGCCTCGAGCTTGTCGCTCTTCCCCCACACGGTCCAGGCCTGCGCGCCGGCGTCGTCGTTGGTCTCGTAGTGATCGGCGGCCGGCAGCGGGCCGGCCAGCGACTCCACCGCGGTGGCCACGTCGAGGCGCCCCCAGCCGCTCAGCGAGTCGCGCAGCAGGCCGCACCGCGCGCAGCCGTTGGTCGCATTGACGTCGTCGGCCGACCGCTCGAGGAGGAAGCTCACCTGGCTGTTGGTCAGCAGGGGGTCGACGGCGAAGAGGACGGCCGCGGCGGCGGAGACCTGCGGTGCGGCGAAGGACGTCCCCTCGGCGTTCCGGTAGTCCTCGGTCCCGCAGTCCGAGTAGCCCTGGTCGGGGCAGCCGCTGCGAAGCGCCGTGAGCGCGGCGGGGAAGGTCGAGAAGATCGCCGCCCCGGGGGCGGACAGATCGTTGAAGATCGGGTCGCGGTTCGAGAAGTCGGGAATGTTCCCCGCGCGTGTGAGCGCGCTCACCCCGACGACGTGCGGGAGTGCCGCGGGATAGCTCGCATACGGCCAAGGCTGCGACGGAGCCTCGTCGCCGTTGCCGACCGCCGCGACGAGCACGGCCCCTTTCGAGTACGCGTAGTCGACCGCTTGCGCCTCGAGCGCGGAGTACGTGTCGCGGTTCGGGTCCTGAAGGTCGCGCAGCCCGCCGAGGCTGAGGTTGATGACGCGCGCGCCGTTGTCGACCGACCAGCGGATCGCCGCAGCTTCGGCCTTGAGCGGGATGGTCCCGTCCGGCGTCACGACCTTGGCGATGAGGAGCTGCGCCGAGTAGGCGATTCCGACGATTCCCTGCGTGCCGAGGTTCGCTGCGATCTCGCCGGCGACGAACGTGCCGTGGCCCTCGGTGTCGACGCAGGGGCTTCCGCCGACGAAGCTCTTCTCGGCGGCGAGGCGGCCGACGAAGTCGGGCAGCGTGCAGTCGAGACCGGAGTCGACGATCGCGACCTTGACGGGCGCGAGGTCCGCGGGCGGTGCGGGCCACGCGTCGAACGCGTGGTCGTCCTGCAGGTACCACTGGCGCGGCGCGAGCGGGTTCGTCGGGACGAAGGCAGCGGCAGGGGCCGCCGCTGCGAGCGCCGCAGCGACGGTCAGCAGCAGCGTCGTGCGCACTACCCGGTCGCGATCTGCGGGACGGTCATCCCGGGAGCAAACCCCTGCCCGGGCGTGACGACGACGCGGTACGTCGTGCCCGCCGGGACGGCGACCGGGAGCGCGAAGGTGCCGTCCGGAGCGACGGTTCCCGTCGCGACCGCCGTCCACGTCTGGTCGGCGTTCTGCGTGTCGACCTCGACCGGCACGCCGGGGAGCGCGGGCTGCACCGTGCCGGTCACCTCGCCGGCCGTCGGGCCGGTCAGCTGCACGACGGGAGCAACGCGCACGCGGACGTACCCGACGGCCGCGGCGGGGGTCGCGAGCCGGTAGTCGGTCGTCACCGCGGGCGCCTCGGGCAGAAGGAGCGAGCCGTCCGCGGCGGGCGTCACCGGCCCGACGAGCGACCAGGCTCCGCCGTACGTGCGTTGCTCGAGCGAGACGCCGGGGATGCCGCGGACGAGCCCGGTGAGCGTGATCGACGACCCGAACGGGATCGGGGCCGCGGGCACGGGCTGCTGGAGAGACATCATCGAAACGCTGAACCACGTCGAGCGTAGCCCCAGTGCGCCGCTGACCGTGCCGCCGCTGAACGACGGCCCCGACGACGCGCCGAGCGCGAGCGAGGGCAGGGTGACCACCGACAGGCGGCTGACGCGGCCCGCCGGGTCGGTCGTCGTCTGGAGGTCGAGGATCGATCCCTTCACCTTGAGCGCCTGCGCGAACGTGTGCGCGCTGATCGGCACGGGGCCCCAGTTGTGGTACGGCGAGAGCACGTCGTAGGGATCGGGAACGGCGACGAGGTACGGCACGGGCGCAACGCCCCAGCCGTCGGAGATCGACTCGGTCTCCCCGCCGGAGCTGGAGAAGAAGAACGTCGAGGCGACCTTGCCTCCGAACATCACGACCTGGCCCTTCGTCGCGTCCACGGCGGCGGTCGTCGCGGCCGTCTCGTGGGAGATCCCGAGGTACATCTGGCTGCGTGCGTCGCCATACACGTCGAACGGCGCAGCGACCTTGCGCGTTGCGAGGGCGTACGAGCGTGCCGCGACCGCCTGCGCCTGCAGCGCGGGGGGCGACCACGTCGACGGCATCTCGGCGGGAACGACGCCGTACAGGTAGTCCTCGAGGCCGACGAGATCGATCGCGCGCAGGCGGCCGTTGACGACGTCCACCTGGATCTGTCCGCGGTACGGGCGCGTGAGCGTCATCGCTGCGCCCGGGCTCGCGGTGAACGTGAGCGGCGCGGGCAGCGCGCCGGCCGCGCCGATCTTCAGCGCAGCTCCGAACGACACCGATCCTGCCGGGAGGGTGTGGGCGACGCCGTGCCCGTCGGTGACCGTGAACGGCGCAGTCGAGGACAGCTTCAGGGACTTGCGCCCGTCGGCGAGCAGGACCCGCACGAGCGAGGTCGTCGTCGTGCCGAGGGTCGTGCCCGGGTAGTAGTGCGAGAGGATCTGCTGGTACCCGTAGCCGTGCAGGGCGTAGCCCCAGGCTCCGTACTGGCTCATGCCGATGCCGTGCCCCCAGCCATGGCCGCTGAAGAGGAAGAGCGGGCCGGTGCCCGGCTTCGCCGCGACGCAGCCGGCCGCGCACACGGGCTGGAGATCGTTCCCGGACGCGGCGGCAGGCCCCGAGGCGAGCAGGGCGACGGCGAGGGCGGCGAAGAGCGCGCGAACAGGCATCCGGATGGACGGCGAAGCTAGCAGAGTCATGTTTGTAAATCGGATTTCGGCGCCTCGGGCTAAAGTCATGCCCCGATGCGACTCCTCGTCACGGGCGGCGCGGGCTTCATCGGCTCGAACTTCGTCCACTACTGGCTCGAGCGGCACCCGGACGACCACCTCGTCGTGCTCGACCTGCTCACGTATGCCGGGGACCGCAGGTCGCTCGCCGGCGTCGAGGACCGGATCGTGTTCGTCCGGGGAGACATCGGCGATCTCGAAGGCTGCGGGCGGCTGCTGGAGGCGGAGGGGATCGAGGTCGTCGTCAACTTCGCGGCCGAGTCGCACAACAGCCTCGCGGTCGTCGACCCGAGCCTGTTCTTCCGCACGAACGCTCTCGGCACGCAGACGCTGCTCGAGGCGGCTCGACACGCCGGGCGCCTCGAGCGTTTCCACCATGTTTCGACCTGCGAGGTGTACGGCGACCTTCCGCTCGACACCGACGAGGTCTTCACCGAGAGCTCGCCGTACCGGCCACGCACGCCGTACAACGCGTCCAAGGCGGCGGCCGACCACGCGGTCCGCGCATATCACGAGACGTACGGCCTGCCCGTGACGATCACGAACTGCTCGAACAACTACGGCCCGGCGCAGTTCCCCGAGAAGGTGATTCCGCTCTTCGTCACGAACGCGCTCGACGATCTCGACCTGCCGCTGTACGCGTCGACGCAGAACAAGCGCGAGTGGCTGCACGTGCGCGACCACTGTCGCGCCATCGAGCTCGTGCTCGAGGAAGGGAAAGTGGGCGAGACCTACAACGTCGGGAGTGGCGTCGAGAAGTCGATCGAGGAGATCGCCGACGCGGTGCTCGAGCTCACCGGCAAGCCGGAGTCGCTGAAGACGATCGTCGCCGACCGGCCCGGCCACGACCGCCGCTACCTGCTCGACTCGACGAAGCTCCGCCGCGAGCTGGGCTGGAAACCGGACATCGCGTTCGAGGACGGAATGCGCGAAACGGTGGAGTGGTACGGCGCCAATCGGTCCTGGTGGAAGCCGCTCAAGGAGCGCGCCCTCGTGCAGGAGACCGCTTGGAGCGCACCTGCGTAGACTCCTCTCGGTCGAGCGAGGAGGAGAAGCGATGGCGCAGGTCGAGAGCAAGAACCGGGCGACGTCCGATCCCGAGGCGCGCAAGCGCGTCCTCGAGGAGATCAAGAAGACCGGTGTGGAGGACATGCTCCTCTGGTTCACCGATCTCGAGGGGCACCTGAAGAGCTTCTCGATCACCGTCGGCGAGGTCGCAGGCGCGCTCGACGACGGCATGGGCTTCGACGGCTCGTCGATCACCGGCTTCAACGCCATCGAGGAGTCGGACATGGTCGCCATTCCCGATCCCGAGACGTTCCGCGTCCTGCCCGACGGCCGGGCGGGTCGGATGATCTGCGACGTCGTCACGCCGGACGGGAAACGCTACGACGGCGACCCGCGCAACGTGCTCCGGCTAGCGCTCGACCGAATGCATTCGATGGGCTTCGACACGTTCAATGTCGGTCCCGAGGCGGAGTACTTCCTGTTCAAGGACGAGAAGGGAACGGAGACGCTCGACGAGGGCGGGTACTTCGCGCAGACGACGCTGGACGCTGCGACATCGGTGCGGCGCGACACGATCCGCGCACTCGAGCGGATGGGGATCCCGGTCGAGTACCACCATCACGAGGTCGGCCCGTCACAGCACGAGATCGACATCCGCTTCGCGAACGCGCTCGACATGGCGGACTACATGCTCACGTATCGGCTCGTGGTCAAGGAGATCGCGAAGCAGCACGGCTATCACGCGACCTTCATGCCGAAGCCGCTGTTCGGCGAGAACGGCTCGGGAATGCACACGCACCAGTCGCTCTTCACCGACGGCCGCAACCAGTTCTTCGACGGCGACGACAAGTGGCACCTGTCGGAGGTCGGAAAGCAGTTCATCGCCGGTCAGCTCCGCCATGCGCGTGAGATCGCGGCGGTCTTCGCCCAGTGGGTCAACTCGTACAAGCGCCTCGTTCCCGGCTTCGAGGCCCCGGTCTACGTGGCCTGGTCGCAGCGAAACCGCTCGGCGCTCATCCGCATCCCCCTGTACAAGCCCGGCTCGGAGCAAGCGACGCGCGCCGAGCTGCGGTGCCCGGACCCGGCCTGCAACCCGTACCTCACCTTCGCGTGCCTGCTGCACGCCGGGCTCGAGGGGATCGAGAAGGGGTACGAGCTGCCCGACCCGATGGAGACGAACCTCTATCACCTCACGCCCGAACAGCGCCGCGAGCGCGGGATCGTCTCACTGCCGGAGACGCTCGGCGAGGCGATCGACGAGCTCTCCCGCTCGGATCTCGCGCGCAAGGCGCTCGGCCCGCACATCTTCGACCGCTACGTCGAGCTGAAGCGGAAGGAGTGGGACGAGTACCGCGTGCAACTCACCGACTGGGAGATGAAGAAGTACCTGGCGGTTCTCTAGGCGCCGTTTGGCCGATCTGCAACAATCGCTCTGGCTCGTCCCCTGCGGAGGCGAGCCCAACTGACGGCCGACTGCGAGGTGCTCATGGCACCTCGTGGTCGTTCGAGGCGGGAATTCCCGCGGCTTACAGGAAGCTGCGGATCGCGTCGCGGTCGACGCGGAGCTCGATCACGCCGCTGGAGCCGTCGATCTGGCCGATCGTGTCGGCCGGTACGAGGCGGCGGCGCCGGGAGAACAGGCCCGACTTGACCGACAGCGCATCCGGGACGTCGGGCGCCGTGCCGTACATCGGGCACTCGACCTTGCCCACGAGCCGTCCGTGCCGGTCGGCGACGATGTAGCCGGCGGTGCGACGGAGGTCGATGGCGAGGGCGCTCATGTGAGTGACGCTATGCCCGCCCTGCAAGGTTTTTTGCAGGGTGGCGGTAAAAGGTTTGTTAGGGCCGTGGACGCCATGTTCGCGGCGGCGGCCCATGATCCTGCAAGGGCTAGAACTGGCGCGCGCGGCTCGAGTACTCGAGCCGGTAGGGCGTCATCGGCCTCGGTGCCGGCGGCTCCCAGTCCGGGTGGAACTGCTTCCGGTGCTCCGCCATCGAGGCCTTCATCTTGCTGGGTGCCGAGACGCTCCACGTCTGCGTGCAGCCGTCGATCTCGCATTTGAGCTGAACCGCGGCCACTGAGCACACCGTAGCTGCGCCGTACGATTGCCCGCGTGGAGGCGACCGAGCGGCATCTCCGACTGCTGACCGAGACGACGTCGGCGGTCAACTCGACGCTCGATCTCGAAGAGGTCCTCCATCTCATCGCGACGCGCGTCGCGGAGGCGCTGCACGCGGATGCCTGCTTCGTGTACCTGTACGACGACCGCAGCGACGAGCTCGTCCTCCGGGCCACCTACGGGACGAGCGTCGAGGAGATGACCAGGCGACCGCGGCTTCGACCCGGTGAGGGCATCACGGGCAGCGCCGCCGCCGAGCGGGCGCCGGTGATGATCCCGGCGCAGGCGCACCTCGATCCGCGCTTCAAGCTCTTCCCCAACCTGCCGGAGTCGCAGTACGAGTCGATCCTCGCCGTGCCGATCCTCGTCCACGGCGAGAAGCTCGCCGGCGCGCTCAACGTCCGCACGCGCGCCGCGCGGGAGTACGACGCGTCCGAGATCGAGCTCGTCCAGGCGATCGCGGACCAGGTCGCGCAGACGATCGTGCACGCACAGCTCTACGCGCAGGCCCAGCGGCGGGTTGCCGAGCTGGAGGCGCTCGCACGGATCTCCGAGGCCGTATCGGAGTCGCTCTACCTCGAGGAGTCGCTCGAGGCGATCGTGAAGACCACGATGGACGCGGTGTCGGCGACCGGTGCGGCGCTCGTGCTCGAGGACGGGCGCATCGCGTGGCCGGAAGGACGCGCGGGCGCACATGCGGTGCGCACGCCGCTGCGCTGGCGCAGCCGCCAGATCGGCGAGCTCGTCGCCGACCGCGATGCACCGTTCTCCGACGACGACCGGGCGCTCCTCGAGGCGATTGCGCACCATGCGGCGGTTGCGCTCGAGCACGGACGCGCGGTCATGCGCGGCGTGCTCGCCCAGGAGATCCATCACCGTGTGAAGAACAATCTCCAGACGGTGGCGTCGCTCCTGCGTCTGCAGTCGCGCGCCGAGGGCGTGGACCCGCGAGAGGCGCTCGAGCACTCCGTCAACCGCATCCTCGCCATCGCCGCCGTGCACGAGGTGCTCACCGAGCAGCGCGACGAGGACGTCGAGCTCGCGGATCTCATCGATCGCCTGCGCGCGATGCTCGTGCAGGGGCTCGCCGCCGGCCGCGACGTCTCCGCGAGCCTCGAACCGGTATCGCTCGCGGGGCAGCGCGCGACCGCACTTGCGCTCGTCTTCAGCGAGCTGCTCCAGAACGCCCTCGAGCACGGCGCCGGCAACGTCCGCATCGAGCTCGCTCAGCGGGACGGCGACGTCGTGCTCGCCATCTCCGACGAAGGCCCGGGGCCGGGCGAGCCCGGCGCGGGAACCGGCCTCTCGATCGTGCGCGCTCTCGTCAGCGACGAGCTCCGGGGCACGTTCGACCTGCGCAGCGACGGCGGCACGCGCGCCGAGGTCGTGTTCCCGGGATGAGGACGCAGGAGGTGATCATCGTCGTGCGTCGCGGCGACGAGTTGCTCGCCGTGCACCGCTCGCCGGAGAACGGCGCCTACTGGCATTGCATCGCGGGCGGCGTCGAGGACGGTGAGACGTATGCGGAGGCTGCGGCGCGCGAGCTGCGAGAGGAGACCGGGCTCGCCGCCGAGGTTACGCCGCTCGAGCACTCGTTCACGTACGAGGGGATACAGGTCGAGAGCTTCCTCGCCGACGCACCCGCGGGCTGGGAGCCGGAGCTCGACTGGGAGCACGACGACTACCGCTGGTGCAGCCCGGCGGACGCCGCCGACCTCATGTACTGGCCGGAGCCGGCAGCGGTCCTTCGAGGCATCTCGTGATCGCGTTGATGCTCGACTTCAGCGGCGTCGGGCTCCGCGATGCGAGCATGGCGCGATGAGGATCCTGGTCGCCGAGGACGAGACGATCATCCGTCTCGATCTCACGGAGATGCTCGTTCGCGCCGGCTTCGACGTCTGCGCCGAGGCGCGCGACGGCGAGGAGGCGGTCGCGCTCGCGCGCTCCGAGGAGCCCGACCTCGCCATCATGGACGTGAAGATGCCGAAGGTGGACGGGATCGAAGCCGCACGCCGCATCCTCGACGAGCGCCCGATCCCGATCGTGATGCTCACCGCGTACGGCCAGGACGAGCTCGTCTCGCGCGCCGTCGAGGCCGGCGTCTTCGGCTATCTCGTCAAGCCGTTCCGCGAGCAGGATCTCCTCCCGGCGATCGCCGCGGCGCGCGCCCGGCACGACGAGCTGCAGGCCGTGCGCGAGGAAGCGGAGTCGCTCGCCGAAGCCCTCGCGGCGCGCAAGGTGATCGAGCGGGCGAAGGGGCTACTCATGGAGAAGGAGCACCTGTCCGAGCAGGATGCGTTTGCACGCCTGCGCAAGGCGAGCCAGGCCTCGGGCCGGCCGTTGAAGGTGATTGCGGAGGCCGTCGTCGCGACGCTCGGAAGCGCCGAGTGAAGCGCTGGCAGCTACGCATGTATCGCGTCGTGCCCGGCGAGGTGGAGGCGTTCGTACGCGAATGGCGCGAGCATGTTCGGCCCTTGCGCGAGTCGATGGGCTTCGAGGTTCTCGGACCGTGGGTCGGGGAGGACGATCGCTTCGTCTGGATGATCGGGCACGAGAATCTCGAGGCCGCCGACAGCGCGTACTACGCGTCGCCGGAGCGCGCGGCGCTCGATTCCGATCCCGCGCGGCTGCTCGCAGAAGTGCAGACGTTTCTCCTCGAGGAGCGTTGAACGCCGAGAACGACAACGCCGCGCTCACGCGGCGCGTGTTCGAGCATGGGTTCGGGCGCGATCCGAAGGTCATCGCGGCCGCGCTCGCGCGCGACGTCGTCTGGCGTGTCCCGGGAAACACCGTGATGAGCGGCGAGTACCACGGGCCGCGCGCGGTGGTCGAGTTCCTGCGCCGCACGGGGCTCGAGACGAACGGGACCTACCGCAGCAAGCTGCACACCGTCCTGGCCGACGGCGAATGGGCGATTGCCATCTATCGCGCGTACGGCACTCGCAACGGCATCGAGCTCGACGTCGACCAGGCGCTCGTCATCCGCTGCGAGGACGGCCGGTGGAAGGAGATCACCGCCGTTCCCCTCGACTCCGCGTTCGATGCATTCTGGGCCTGAGGGGTTCGACCACCCCGACGTGCAGGCGCTGGCGCATGCGCAGCAGGAGGAGATGCGCAGGCTCTACGGCGGGGAGGCCGACATCGGCCCGACGCGCGACGCGGCGATGTTCGTCGAGCCCCACGGCGTCTTTCTCGTCATCCGCGACGACGACGGCGCGGCGGTCGCGTGCGGGGGAATCGCGCGCTTCGACGCCGAGCGGGGCGAGCTCAAGCGCATGTACGTCGCCCCCGAGGCGCGCGGTCGTGGCCTCGGCCGGCGGCTTCTCGTCGGGCTCGAGGCGGAGGCGCGCCGCCTCGGCTACCGCGCGCTCGTGCTCGAGACCGGCGATCGCCAGCCCGAGGCGCTCGGCCTGTACGACTCGTCGGGCTACGAGCGGATCCCGTGCTACCCGCCGTACGACTCACGCGCGCTCAGTCTGTGCTTCGAAAAGCGCCTCCCACCGCTCGAGTAGCGACGTGAGCCGGTCGCGCGCGCGCTTGTGCGCGGCCAGCAGGTCGACGTCCGACCAGTCGTCGGCGAGCTTCGCCTCCAGCTCCGCGACCTCGGCCTCGCGGGCCGCGATCTCCGCCTCGATCCGGTCGAGCTCCGCCGGGCGCGGCTTTGCCTTGGGTGCCTGCGGCTTGCGCTTCTCGGCCTTGCGGGCACGGGGCTCCGCAGCCGGAGCGCGCGCCGCGCGCTCCTCGCGGCGGCGGAGCATCTCCGCCCATCCGCCGTCGTAGCCGTGCAGCTCGCCGTCCTCGATCGCGAGCGTCCGCTCGGCGATCGCGTCGAGGAGCGCGCGGTCGTGCGAGACGAGCAGCACCGTGCCCGGGAACGCGTCCAGCGCCGCCTCGAGCGCCTCGCGGCTGTCCAGGTCGAGATGGTTCGTCGGCTCGTCGAGGACGAGGAAGTTCGCGCCCGACGCGACCGTCACCGCCAGCGCGAGGCGGCGACGCTCTCC
>DATAMX010000201.1:0-5109 GCA_036260475.1 Gaiellaceae bacterium
CGAGCACTCGACGCTGTCGGTGTTGTGGCTCGGCGCGCTGCTGCTCGAGGCGGGCGTGGCGGACGGTGTGGTCAACATCGTGCCCGGCAGCGGCCGCGTGCTGGGTGCGGCGCTCGCCGCACATCCCGACGTCGACAAGATCGCCTTCACGGGCTCGACCGAGGTGGGGAAGGCAATCCAGCGACAGCTCGCCGGCTCCGGCAAGAAGCTCACGCTCGAGCTCGGCGGCAAGGCCGCGAACATCCTCTTCGACGACGCTGCGCTCGACCAGGCGGTCGAGGGGATCGTCAACGGCATCTACTTCAACCAGGGCCACGTCTGCTGTGCGGGCTCCCGGCTGTTCGCGCAGGAGTCGATCTACAAGCCGCTCGTCGACAAGTTGAAGCGCCGTCTCGAGACGCTGCGCGTCGGCGACCCGCTCGACAAGAACACCGACGTAGGGGCGATCAACTCGGCCATGCAGCTGGAGCGGATCCGCGAGCTGGTGGAGTCCGGCCGCGAAGAGGGCGCAGAGATCTATCAGCCGCCGTGTCGGCTCCCGGAGAAGGGGTACTGGTTCGCGCCGACGGTGTTCACGAACGTCGCGCAGAGCTACCGCATCGCGCAGGAGGAGATCTTCGGGCCGGTGCTGTCCGTGCTCACGTTCCGCACGCCGGAGGAAGCGATCGAGAAGGCGAACAACACGCCGTACGGCCTGAGCGCCGGGGTCTGGACGGAGAAGGGCTCGCGCATCCTCTGGATGGCGCAACGGCTGCGCGCGGGCGTCGTCTGGGCGAACACGTTCAACCGCTTCGACCCGAGCTCGCCATTCGGCGGCTACAAGGAATCGGGCTTCGGCCGCGAAGGCGGCCTGCACGGGCTCGAGCCCTATCTGAGGTTCGACGAGTGACGCGCCTGCCGATCAAGAAGACGTACAAGCTCTTCGTCGGCGGGGCGTTCCCGCGCAGCGAGTCCGGTCGCACGTACGAGGCCGAAGAAGCAAACGTCGCGCGCGCGTCGCGCAAGGACGCCCGCGACGCGGTCCGTGCGGCGCGTGCAGCGCAACCCGGATGGGCGGCGGCGACGGCGTACAACCGCGGTCAGGTCCTGTACCGCCTCGCCGAGATGGTGGAGGCGCGGGTCCCCGAGTTCGCCGAGCTTTGCACCGGCCGCGGCGAGGTCGAGCGCTCGATCGACCGCATCGTCTGGTACGCCGGCTGGGCGGACAAGCTCCCGCAGGTCCTCGGCGGGGCGAATCCCGTCGCAGGCCCCTACTTCAACTTCACGGTGCCGGAGCCGACCGGGGTCGTCGCCGTGCTCGCCCCGGACGAGCCGCCGCTGCTCGGCCTCGTGACACGTCTCCTACCCCCGCTCGTGGGCGGCAACGCCGTCGTCGCCGTCGCCTCGGAACAGCGGCCGCTGGCGTCGATCGAGCTCGCCGAGGCGATTGCGACGAGCGACCTGCCCGCGGGCGTCGTCAACCTGCTCACAGGCTTCCGCTCCGAGCTCGCGCCCATCCTCGCGGCCCACATGGACGTGAACGCGCTCGATCTCGGCGCCGCGAACGGGTCGGCCGCGGAGCTCGAGCAGCTCGCGGCCGAGAACGTGAAGCGCGTCGTCCACGGCGGCGCCGACGTGCAGAGCCCCTGGGAGATCGCGAGCTTCCTCGAGCTCAAGACCGTGTGGCACCCGATCGGCCAGTGACGGCCCGATACGCTACGGACGCAGGAATGGCGCAACGCCGATTCAGTCACGCCATCGCCGAAGGCGACGGCATCTCAGTCATCGCCGCCGTCGAGGATCCGGACTCTGCGCGCGCCGCCCAGGAGCAGCTGGCCGAGGCGCTCGTCGTCCGCGGAGACCCGGGCGCCGTTCGGGGCGCCAGCTCGCTGCCGATCCTCTGGCGCGCCGACGTCCCGCTCGAGCGCGCCTCTACGTCGGCGGACGCGTATCTCCTGGTCTTCGACGCGCTGGACGAGGACGACGGACGGCTGGAGGAGCTCCATGCGCAGGCGGTCGAGCTCGGGCTCGACTGTGCGGTGGAGGTTCGCGACGAGGAAGAGCTGGAGCAGGCGCTCGAACGCGTCGACCCGGAGATCTTCCTGCTCTCGCCGGTCGAGCGCGAAGACGACGAGACGCCGCTCGAGGTCGTGCTCGAGATGCTCGCTGCCGTGCCTGCGGGCAAGCTCGCGATCGCCGACCTGCAGCTGACGAATCGCGAAGAGGTCCAGGAGCTCGAACGCGCCGGCTGCGACGCGGTCATCGTCCACGGCACCGAGATCTCGCCGCTCGTCGGCGGGCCCCCGCCCGACGTCTAAGGCGGTCGCTTGCGACGCCGACCCAAGAGGAGGCGCCGATTTGGTCGGCGCCTCCGTTTTTAGGGCGCTACCCTGTTCGCCATGAGGGTTACCGCGGCCGCGGGTCTCGTCGCGTTGGCACTCGGCGTGCTCGCACCGGGCGCCCTGGGCGCGCCGAAGGCATCGTGCCCGGCCGCCTGGGCGAAGGGATGGCAGGCCCTTGCCGACAAGGTCGGGGCGCCGGTCTACTGCCCGACGTGGATGCCGAATCCGCTCGATGCGCACATCGGCGGGCAGTACCAGGACATCTATTCCGTCGGCAAGGACCGGAGCTATCTCGTGAGCTTCCTCGAGCACGGCGACCTCGGGAGCGGCGACGTGCACGTGAACTTCCGCGGCTATCCGGGGCGCTCGACGATCCCGACGTGTCCGGGGCAGGTGAAAGACGCGAAGGTGCCGTGCTTCGCCGACCCGGTCGGCCACATGACGGCGAACGGCATCCGTGCCACGGTCTACCAGGTGAACCAGGGCGCCGACCAGTGGCACGTCCTGCTCATGTGGCATCACCGTGGATCGATGTACACCGTGAGCCAGCACGTGATCGTCCCGTACGACAGCGCGACGCGGGTCAAGAAGAATCTGCAGCGCCTGTTGAAGAGCCTCGTGCTCGTCGAACCGGCGCGCTGATGCGGCTCACACGACGCGGGTTCCTCGGCGGCGCTGCAGCCGCCGCACTCGGCGGCGGCGGAATCTACGAGCTCGTCGACCGGCTCGGATCCGCACCTGCCCGGCCCGTGGTCGAGCCGGCCGGAATGCCGGCCGAGCAGCATCTGCTCGATCTCGCCACGACGCACAGCGAGGGCATCGAGGTCGTCGTGCCGCCGCTGCACAGCGTGGTCGTGACCGCGAAGCTCCACGACGTCTCCGACCTGCGCCACGCACAGCAGCAGCTCGAGGACGTCCTGCGGCGCATCGACTCGCGCTACGCGCTCACGCCCGCCGGGCTCGGCGTCACCGTCGCGTGGGGGCAGCCGTACTTCGACACGTACGTCCCGGCCCAGGCCAGGGCGCACCTCCCGCACGACCGCCGCGCTCAGAAGTCCGTCCTGCCTCCGACCCGCCGGTTCCCGAGCGACCCGAAGAGCACGATCCTCGAGACGAACGACGTCGCCGTCCTCCTGCGCAGCGACCGGATCGAGCACATCGATGCTGCGCGCAGTGACATCTTCGCCCTGCCTTTCTTCACCGTGACGAGCATTCGGCGCGGCTTCGCCGGCGGAGGCTTCGGTGGAGGGCAGAGCCTGCCGAAGAAGATGGCCGTCGCCGCGGGCGTTCCCGGCGCCGATCTCATTCCCGACGGCTCAGAGCTCTTTCTCGGTTTCACGTCGACGCAGAAGGCCGGCCTCGGCCCCGGAACGATCGCGAACCACGAGACGCTGGGCTACGTCGACCTGCGCTCGAACTACTTCCGCAACGGCACGCACATGCACCTCTCGCACATCAGCGAGGACCTCGAGGCCTGGTACCTCAACTTCGACTTCGACGAGCGCGTGCTGACCGCGTTCCGCCCCGGAATGACGAACGTGCGGCAGGGCACGCAGACCGTCGCGCAAGGCCCACCACAGGTGTCGCCCGAAGCGGAGCTCCTGCGCCAGTTCCACAAGACGGGCCGCTTCGGGCACAGCGCGTCCATTCAGGCGACCTCGCGGCTCCTGCAGGACACCGTCGGCGAGAACGGCACCCACTACCCGAAGGGCACGGCGATCCCGCAGCGCGCGGACTTCAACACGCTCGACAATCCGTTCGCGTTCTCGATCGACCCGAAGCGCGACGGCGTGAGCAAGGAGCCCGCCGCCGGCGTGCATTTCGTCGTCTTCAACCCGTCGGGCGACGACTTCGAGCGGAACCGCCTTGCGATGGACGGGGTCCTTCCCGGCGGGAAGAAGCTCCCGGTTCCGGCGCGCAACCGCGCGCAGGGATTCAACTCGGTGCTGACGACCACGCATCGCCAGAACTTCCTCGTTCCGCCGCGCCGGCACCGGTCGTTCCCGCTCGCCGAGCTTTGAGTGATGTGACCGGCGACGTTCGCAGGGCCCCCGTGCAACGTCACCGGCCACATCACTACTAGAACCGCGTCGTCGCGAGCAGCGCGAGCGTCAGCGAGAGTGGAACGAGCGCGAGGCCGAGCAGGCTGTAGCGCACAACGGACGGCTTCGCGCCCGCCGCGCGCGCGACCTGGAGCCACAGCACCGCCGAAAGGGACCCGGAGACCGCGAGATTCGGCCCGAGGTCGAGCCCGAGCAGGAGTGCGCGCGGATGGGCGGGAGCCTGCGCCGAGAGCACCGACGCCGCCGGCAGGTTGTTGACGAGCACGGCCGCTCCGACGCCGAGCCACGCCGTCGTCCAACGCCCAGTGTGCGTCGCGAGGTGCCCGAGACCGTGGACCGCGCGGGCGAGCGTTCCGAGCAGGACGGCGACGCCGAGCACTCCGCCGAGCAGCAGTGGGTTCGCCGTGCGCACAGCGGCGCGCCGCGGGACCCGCGCGAGCAGCGCCGCGGCGGCGCCGACGGCGAGCACCGGGAGCGCCGGTCGGGCGAGCACGAGCACGAGGACCGTCGCGACCGCGACTGCAGCCGTTCCGGCGCGCGGCCGGAACGGCGGGCGCTCGACCGCAGGCGGCAACGTCGGGTGCAGCCTGCCGCGGAAGACGACGGCGAGGAACGCGATCGTCACCGCGACCGCGACGACCCACGCGGGCCACAGGCGCGCCGCGAATGTCGACCCGGACACGTGGTCGTGCGCGAGCACGATGATGTTCGTGAGATTCGAGCCG
>DATAMX010000212.1:0-33818 GCA_036260475.1 Gaiellaceae bacterium
CGATGTTTGGGAATGGACAGGGGCGCTATCCCGTTCTATAAGTAGCCAAGAGGGGCCGACCGACAGTCGCGGGCATGCCCCGCGCCGGGGCTCCGGGGCCCGCGAGTGGCGCGGTCCCTACGACCGAAAGAGGAAGATTCCACTGACTGAGACGCATCTGCACGATCTGACGCCGACCGAGCGCCTGGTCGAGGAGGCCGCCGAGCGCGGCTTCGTCGAGGAGAAGGAGCTCGAGGCCTTCGCCGACGAGCACGAGCTGGCCGAGGAGGAGATCGCGGCGCTCCACGTGGCGCTCGACGAGCGCGACGTGACCGTCCGCGCGGTCGTGCGCGCGGAGGCTTCGCCTGCTCCGACGGGCACGCTCGACCCGCTCCAGCTCTTCATGGATGCGGCCGGCCGGCACAAGCTGCTCACCGCGGCGGACGAAGTGATGCTCGCGAAGCGCATCGAGGCCGGCGACCCGGCTGCCAAGGAGCGGATGATCAACTCGAACCTCCGTCTCGTCGTCTCTATCGCGAAGCGCTACCAGGGCCACGACGTGCCGCTGCTCGATCTCATTCAGGAGGGCGTCATCGGCCTGAACCGCGCCGCGGAGAAGTTCGACTGGCGCAAGGGGTACAAGTTCTCGACGTACGCAACCTGGTGGATCCGCCAGGCATGCCAGCGCGCGGTCGCGAACCAGTCGAAGACGATCCGCATCCCGGTTCACGTCCAGGAGCGCCGCATCAAGCTCAACCGCGCTTCCGCGGAGCTCCAGGCCAAGCTGGGCCGCGAGGCGACGATCGACGAGCTCGCCGACGCCACGCGCCTCAAGAAGGAGCACGTGGAGGAGGCGCTCGACGCCGTCGACTCCGTCTCGCTGAACCAGGGCCTCGGCTCCGACAGCGACTCCGAGCTCGGCGACCTCTTCGCCGACGAGAGCTCGGCCGATCCGGCCGAGGAGGCCGCGGAGGCGCTCCGGCGCCAGCGCGTCCAGCGCGCGGTGGCCGAGCTGCCCGAGCGGCAGCGCCGGATCATCGAGCTGCGCTTCGGGTTCGGCGGCGAGTCCGCCTCGCTGGAGACGATCGGCAAGGAGCTCGGACTGACGCGCGAGCGCGTCCGTCAACTCGAGACCGAGGCGCTCACCCGGCTCCAGCTCGAGCTCGGCGACGAGCTCGCAAGCGCCGCGTAAGACCGAGAGCCAGTGGTGTCACCGGCGGCGCCCACAGCGGCGCCGCCGTTGCCCTCTCTCCCTAGGAAGGCGTTCTCGCCGGGACCGCCGCCCCGGCGAAGGCCCGGCGCAGCCGGACGAGGAGCGCCTCCACCGCGAGCGGCATCGAGAGCTGCAGCTCCTCCGCCTCCCGCCAGGCAGCCCTGACGGCCGCGCACGCCTCCTCCGCCGCGGAGACCCGGTCTCGGGAGGCGTCCTCGCGCAGCTCGGGCAGCCGGTCGACGTGCACGACCGCTTCCTCGGCCCCGACTGCGGCGACGATCAGGTCGCGGTACCACCACTCGAGCTCTTCCAGCACCGCCAGCAGCTCGTCCCGCTCCGCCCCGCGCTGGGCGCGACGCAGGCGCTGGTCCGCCTCGCGCCCGGTGAGCTCGAGGACGGCGACCGTCTCCTCGGCACGCGCACGCGCCTCGTCCCCGCGCTCGCCGATGCCGGCGAGGATCGTCTCCGACGCGTCGACGGTGTCGAACTCCGGGTCGAGATACACGGCGCGGGCGACGCCGAGCAGCTGCTCGCGCCGCTGCTGCGCGGCCGGGTCGAGGAGACGCTCGGCGCGGTCGAGCCGACCGCCGGCGACACGCGCGATCGTCAGGACCTCCTCGTCCGGCAGCCCCGGCGCGCGCGCGCGGACCGCATCGCGCACCGCAGTCTCCGAGAGACGCCGGAACGACACGAGCTGGCACCGGGAGCGGATCGTCTCCGGGAGCGGGCCGAGGTCGTCGGCGACGAGGAGGATGACCGCGTACGGCGGTGGCTCCTCGAGATCCTTGAGCAGCGCGTCGGCGGCGTCCTCGTTCATCGTGTCCGCACCGAAGACGACGTACACGCGCCGCGCTGCCTCGAACGGCCGCATGTGCAGGTCGTGGCGGAGACCGCGGATGTCGTCGATGCGGATCTGGTCGCCGAGCGGCTCGAGGACGTACAGGTCGGGATGAGTACGCCGCTCGACGCGCGCGTGGTCGCCCAGGAGCTCGGCGGCGAAGAGCAGCGCGAGGTCGCGCTTGCCGACGCCCGAGGGGCCGTGCAACAGGTAGGCGTGCGCCGGGCCGTCCGCGAGCGCGGCGTTCAAGAGGCGCTTCGCCTCGTGCTGCTCAGATACGGCTTCGAAGTCGCTCACGGATCACCTCCGACAGCTCCTCCGCGGGGCGCCCGCCGTCGAAGGCGACGATGCGCTCGGGGAACCGCTCGGCGAGCTCGCGATACGCGGCGTCGACGCGGCGGTGGAAGTCGGCGCCCTCGCTCTCGAGCCGGTCCGGCTTCGCGACGCGTCGCCCCGCCTCCGACGGGTCGAGCAGCAGGAGGACGGTCTGGTCCGGCATGAGGTGCTGGACGACGTGGAGGTTGAGCTCGAGCACGTGGTCGACGCCGACCCCGCGGGCGATCCCCTGGTAGGCGAGCGACGAGTCGACGTAGCGGTCCGCGATCACGTCCGCGCCCCGGTCGAGCGCAGGCCGGATGACGGTCGCGACGAGCTCGGCGCGCGCGGCGGCGAACAGCGCCGCCTCCGCCCAAGGCGTCATGTCCGGCCCGTTGAGGACGAGCTCGCGTACGCGCTCGCCGACCTCGGTGCCGCCCGGCTCGCGCGTCAGCACGACTTCGCGGCCGTCGGCTGCGAGCGCATCGCGGAGGAGCTCGGCCTGCGTCGACTTCCCCGATCCGTCGACTCCTTCGAAGGTCACGAACACGTGGCTCCTACCATAGGGAAGTGCGCGCGATCGTGACCGGGGGGGCGGGATTCATCGGCTCGAACGTCGTCGACGCGTTGCTCGCGCGCGGGGACGAGGCGCACGCGCTCGACGATCTCTCCAAGGGCGCGCGCGAGAACGTGTCCGCCGGCGCCGAGCTGCACGTCGCCGACATACGGGAGCCGGATTCCGTCTTCGACGCCGTGCGGCCGGAGGTCGTGCTCCATCTCGCTGCTCAGGCCGACGTCCGCGTGTCCGTCGAACGGCCGGCGCTCGACGCCGAGATCAACGTGCTCGGCACCGTGCGGATCCTCGAGGCCGCACGCCGCCACGGAGCGAAGATCGTCTTCGCGTCCTCGGGCGGCGCCGCCTACGGCGAGTGCGACGGCCCGGCGACCGAGTCCGCACCGCTGCGCCCGCTCGCGCCGTACGGGACGTCGAAGCTCTGCGGCGAGGAGTACCTCGCGACCTGGAACCGGCTGTACGGGACGGAGCACGTCGCGTTGCGACTCGGGAACGTGTACGGGCCGCGGCAGATGCCGCACGGAGAAGCCGGCGTCGTGGCGATCTTCATGGGCCTGCTCCGCGACGGCGGGACGCCGACGGTCTTCGGCGAGGGCCTGCAGACCCGCGACTACGTCTACGTCGGCGACGTCGTGGGCGCGATGCTGCGCGCCCTCGAGCAGGACGGGGGCATCTACAACGTCGGCACCGGCGTCGAGACGTCCGTGGTCGGCCTGTACGACGCGATCCGCACTGCTTCCGGCGTCGACCGGGAGCCTGCGTTCGCGCCTGCCAGGCTCGGCGAGCTGCAACGGAGCGTGCTCGACGCATCCCTTGCGGAGCGCGAGCTGGGCTGGCGGCCGGAGCACACCCTCGCGGGCGGGCTCGCGGCGACGTGGGAGTGGATCTCCTCGCAGTAGAAGGATCGCGAGCCGCACCGGCGAAACGGATCAGGCCGTGGCGACCGTCGAGACCTATTCCGAGCCCTTCCCGTGGCGCACCGCGACGCTCGTCGCCTCCGCCGTGGCGACCGTCGAGCTCCTCGGGCTGATCGTCGTCGGCGCCTTCGTCCTCGCGCATCCCTTCCGGCACGCGGCCAAGCACACGGCGACGACTTCGGCAACGGCGGCGGTCGTCCACCATGCGGCCCCGGTGCACCGCCACGTCGTTCCCGTCCCCGCGAAGGACCGCGTCGCGGCGGTCGCCTCCCACCCGCTCCGCGCGCGCTCGCAGGTGCGCGTGCTCGTCCTCAACGCGAACGGCGTGCAAGGCGCGGCGCACGTCGAGGCGGCGCGCCTGCAGGCACTCGGCTATCCCATCGGCGGCGCGTCGAACGCGCCCAGCCACCACTACGCGCAGTCGATGGTGATGTTCGTGCCCGGGTATCTGAAGGAGGCGCGGCGACTCGCGCACGATGCGGGCATCCGGCTCGTCGCGCCGGTGGACGGGCTGACGCCGTCGGCGCTCAGTGCGTCGCGGCTGGTCGTCCTCCTGGGCAGCTAGGCGGCCACACCTTCAGCACCTTGTGCCGGGCCTGGTCGAGCCGGCCGCACGGTATGCCGGCCGGGCCGAAGCGGTCGTACTTCCAGGAATTCGAGTAGGCGACGTAGGCGTCCTTCCAGAGCTTCTGGCCCCAGAAGAAGTCGCCGAACTCGAACCAGACGATCGAGTTCTCCGGCTCGAGCGAGATCGCGTCGCGGTAGAGCTGCCCGGCTCGTGCGGGATCGACCACCTCCTCGAACGCGGCCCATTCGGTGAGGACATCGGTCGAGAGCGGGTCGTACGAGTGCGCCCGCTCGAGCTGCGGGATCGACGTCGCGGTGGCGAGATCGCGCTGCGCGAGCCACGGCGCCGCGAGCGAGTAGACAGCGCCGACGGAGAAGACCACGGCTGCGGCGGCGAGCAGCGGCCGCCGCGTCGGGGAGGCCGTGCTCGGGCCGCGCGCGACGAGCGCGCCGACGATGAAGAGGAGCGGCCCGCACGTCGCGACGTAGTCCCAGTCCGTGTCGACGACGAGATGGGCGAGGAACGCGACGGCGCCGATCGCGAGCGCGGTCACTGCCGCACGTTCCGCCCCTCCTCGCGCGCGCACGCGTGCGCGCGCGATTCCGACCATCGCGGCGGCGCACGTGCCGACGAGGAGCAGGAAGCCGACGATGCCGGTCTCGCTCAGGAACTGCAGCGGGACGTTGTGCGGCTCCGTCGTCGTGACGAGGCTCGTGCGGCGGAGCATGAGATCCGTGAACTGGAACGTCCCGGCGCCCGTGCCGCCTCCGGGGTGGCGCACGAACGCGTGCCACGCCTCCTGCCACCAGCTCCACCGGTTGCTCGAGTTGAGACTGCCGAGGCGGCCTCTGTTCGATCCGATCTGACTCGACAGCGGGTTCGCAAACGCGTGCCAGATGCGACCGGCGAACACGGCGGCGACGACGACGAGCCCGGCCGCGACCGCTACGCCTGCGATCGCGGCCGCGCGCTCGATCCGGCGGCGCGTCGCATCGGGCACGGGCAGCCGGCGGCGCACGAACGATGACGACCCGGCGACGACGGCGGCGCCGGCGACGACGGCGAGCGCGAAGATCCATCCGTCGTGCACGCGCACCGCGTGCGGCCGGCCGTCCTTCGTGATTCCCGGCAGCGCGAGCGCGACTCCGAAGACCGCGACGGCGGCGCCTCCTGCAATGCCGACGGCGGCAAGGCCGCCGACGCGATCGTCCGCAAGCACGATCCACGCGACTGCGGCGAGACATGCGAGCGCGATTCCGAAGCGCGAGTACGTCAGCAGCACCGTCACCCCGGCGCCGTACAGGAGCACCGTGCCGGCTGCGGGGCGGCGCGCCGCGAGCCAGAGCGCGACCGGCACGGCAACCGCAGCGAGCAGCGCGAGCTCGTTCCAGTAGTCGACGGGCGCGCGCAGGCGCGCGAGCCGCCCGTAGTCGGAGTACAGCGACGGGATGCACTTCGCAAGCAGCGCCCAGCCGAGCAGCAGCGCCAGCAACAGTGCGGAGGCGCGCACGAGCGTCTCGGCGGGCCGTTGCAGGAGCGCGGCCGCGAACGCGCCGAGCAGCGCGAACGCCGCGTACACGAGCGTGCGGTTCGTGTACTGCCACGAGGCTTCGGGCGAGACCGACCAGATCGTGGTGGCGCCGACCCAGATCGCGAGCGCGAACAGCCCGGCGAGGAAGCCGGCGCCGGCGGCGTCGATCTGCGGCGCAGGCAAGGCGCCGGCGAGGATCGCGGCGGCCGCGACGGCGACGGCGAGAAGCGCACATGCGCCGATCCACACGAGCGGCGAGAGCGCCGTCCCCCGGGCGAAGAAGAGCGCCGCAAATGCAAGCGCGCCCCCAGCGGCGGCGACGGCGGCTCCGGAGGTCGCTCGCCGTTCGACCAGAGCGCGCACCGGCGGGGACGCTAGCATTGTGAAAGACACCGCCGACGGCCCGTTCACAAACGGTTTACATCGCCGTTACGCCGAGAACACCGCCGTTGGAGAGACTTGCCGCAGGGTTTGCGCTTCGGACGTTTGGGTCGTCCGACATCGGAGCACGGGAGACAGGATGCCGAGGACACGTTCCACACGCAGGACGGGGCTGGCCGCCGCCCTCGTCGTGTCGGCGCTCGCGCTCCTGGCTGTCGTCGCGCCGGGGGCGTCCGCAGCTCCGGCCGCGACCCAGCAGGCGACGAACACGTGCTGGAAGACGGTCGTCAACGACTGGCTCAACAACCAGCCGAACCTCAAGGGCAGCTATCCAATCCCCTGCTACACGCAGGCGATCCAGCACCTCAGCGACTACCCGGACATCAAGCAGTACTCGAGCGCGATCGACGACATCCACCGCGCGCTGCTCGGCGCGATCCACGACCAGCGCGGCGGAGGCGGCCCGAACAGCAGCGGCACCAATCCACCGTTCGGCGGCGGCCCCTCGGGCGGCGGATCCTCGGGCGGCGGCACCTCCGGTGGCGGCGGCGGCACCCCGAGCGCCAACAAGGGCGTCATCCACCGGCTCGCGGCCGACCTCGGGCCGAGCAACGCGCAATCCATTCCGCTGCCGCTCCTCGTCCTCGGCGGCCTGGCGCTCCTGCTGTTCCTGACGGCGGCCGCGACCTGGCTCACGCGGCGGCTCCAGGCCCGTCGGGTCACCCCGGCGCCGGCGCACGCGCGCGCCGCAAGTTCCGTCCGACCCAAGCCCTAACCTCCGGTCCCCTCGCTCGGGCCGCAGGCAGGCTCCGACGGGGACGTCGAGCACATCAACAGGGCTACAGTGGAAGGGGCCGGCCATGGCGAGCGTAGAGCAGCAAAAGACGACGGATCCGACGACCGACGAGGTGGTCAACACCGTCACTGACGAGGGTGCTCGCCTCGGGGTGCGCCGCTTCTTCACGATCCCGGGCCGCGACCCCTTCGACGAGATCGAGTGGGAGACGCGCGATGCCCTGATCCCGGGCCGGAACGGCCCGGCATTCGAGCAGCGCGGGGTCGAGTTCCCGAAGTTCTGGTCGCAGACGGCGACGAACATCGTCGCCCAGAAGTACTTCCGCGGCCGGCTGAGCTCCCCCGAGCGCGAGTCGAGCGTGAAGCAGATGGTCGGCCGCGTGGTCGACACCGCCGTCGCCTGGGGTACCCAGGGCGGCTACTTCGCCGACGACGAGGAGCGCGACACGTTCGAGGCCGAGCTGAAGGCGATCCTCGTCAACCAGTACGCCTCGTTCAACAGCCCGGTCTGGTTCAACGTCGGCTTCGAGGAGAAGCCGCAGTGCTCGGCGTGCTTCATCCTCTCCATCGACGACTCGATGGAGTCGATTCTCGACTGGATCCGCCGCGAAGGCGTCATCTTCCGGGGCGGCTCCGGCTCGGGCGTCAACCTGTCCAAGCTCCGCTCCTCGAAGGAGCAGCTCTCCAAGGGCGGGTACGCGTCCGGTCCCGTGTCGTTCATGAGGGGTGCAGACGCGAGTGCGGGCACGATCAAGTCGGGCGGCAAGACCCGGCGGGCCGCGAAGATGGTCGTGCTCGACGTCGACCATCCCGACGTCGAGGAGTTCGTCTGGTGCAAGGCGAAGGAGGAGCGCAAGGCGCGCGTCCTCGAGCAGGCGGGCTACGACATGTCGCTCGACTCGCCCGACTGGGCGTCGATCCAGTACCAGAACGCGAACAACTCGGTGCGCGTCACCGACGTGTTCATGGAGGCGGCGACCGAGGGGAGCGAGTTCAACCTCACCGCGCGCACCGACGGTGCCGTCGTCTCGACGGTCGACGCACGCGACCTGCTCCGCCAGATCGCGGCGGCGGCGTGGGAGTGCGCCGATCCGGGCGTGCAGTACGACACGACGATCAACAGCTGGCACACGCTGCCGAACACCGGCCGCATCAACGCGTCCAATCCGTGCTCGGAGTACATGTCGATCGACGACTCGGCGTGCAATCTCGCGTCGCTGAACCTGATGAAGTTCCGCCGCGAGGACGGCGAGCTCGACGTGGAGGCGTTCGAGCACGCGTGCGACGTCGTCTTCCTCGCGCAGGAGATCCTCGTCGGATACTCCTCGTATCCGACCCCCGAGATCGAGCGCAACGCGAAGCGCTTCCGCCAGCTCGGCCTCGGCTACGCGAACCTCGGCGCGCTGCTCATGGCCCGCGGCCTCCCGTACGACTCGGACGAGGGCCGGGCATACGCGGCCGCGATCACGGCGCTCATGACCGGGCGCGCGTATCGCAAGTCGGCCGAGATCGCGTCGCGCATGGGGCCGTTCGACGGCTACCAGGTGAACCGCGCGCCGATGATCGGCGTGATCGCGAAGCATCGTGCCGCTGTCGGCAACATCGAGAACTCCGACATCGTGCCGACCGACCTGCTGACGGCGTGCCGCAAGGCGTGGGACGACGCCCTCGACCTCGGCGAGGTGCACGGCTTCCGCAACGCGCAGGCGACCGTGCTCGCGCCGACCGGGACGATCAGCTTCATGATGGATTGCGACACGACGGGCGTCGAGCCCGATTTCTCGCTCGTCAAGTCGAAGCGCCTCGTCGGCGGCGGTGAGATCACGATCGTGAACAAGACGGTGCAGGCCGGCCTCGAGAAGCTCGGCTATGCGCCGCGCGAGGTGGACGAGATCGTCGCGTTCGTCGACGAGCGGAACACCGTCGTAGGCGCGCCGTACGTCAAGACGGAGCACTATCCGGTGTTCGACTGCGCCGTCGGCGACCGTGCGATCCACTACCTCGGCCACGTGAAGATGATGGGCGCCGTCCAGCCGTTCATCTCCGGCGCGATCTCGAAGACGGTGAACCTGCCCGAGACGGCGACGGTCGAGGACGTGATGAGCCTCTACGTCGACGCGTGGAAGCTCGGCGTGAAGGCGATCGCGATCTACCGCGACAACTGCAAGGTCGCGCAGCCGCTGTCCAGCTCGAGCTCCGAGACCGCTTCGGCGACGCCTCCGGTCCTCGTGCGCGAGCGCAAGCGGCTCCCGCTCGACCGCACCGAGGTCGGCCGGAAGTTCCAGGTCGGCGACCATGAGGGCTACATCCACGTCGGGCTCTACGACGATGGCAGCCCCGGCGACATCTTCGTCGACATCGCCAAGGACGGCACGACGATGGCCGGGCTGATGAACTCGCTCTGCCTTGCAGTCTCGATGGGCCTCCAGTACGGCGTGCCGCCCGAGGTGTACGTCTCGAAGCTGTCGCACATGCGCTTCGAGCCGAGCGGCATGACGAACGATGCGGACATCCGCGCGGCGAAGTCGATCGTCGACTACATCTTCCGCTGGTTCGGGAAGAAGTTCCTCACACCCGAGCAGCAAGAGGAGGCGGGCATCCTCTCGCCGGAAGTGAAGGCGATGCTCGCGGACCGCTACGCGAACGGCGGCGAAGCGCCGGCTCCCGCGGAAGCGCTGACGCCTGGGCAGACGGCGCTCTTCAACTCGTGGGAGGACGCGGTCGAGTGCGCCCGCTGCGGCGGCCGCATGATCCGCACCGGCTCGTGCTACACGTGCCGCGACTGCGGCACGAACACCGGCTGCAGCTAGCCCACGGTCTCACCGGTCGTGAAGAGGCCCCGGAAACGGGGCCTCTTCTTCATGCAGCTGACACAGAAATGATGTTTCGCCCACCTTCGCCGGCGGGAACCGACCGGAGATGCTTGCCCCCGACAGGTCGTTCCCGAACGGCAGCCCGGTCTGCGAGTACTGGCTCAGCCGATGTGAGGGCTTCGTCGTCCGGGCGGGGCATCGCACGCTCGGCGTCGTCGAGGCGGTAGCTCACGACGCGGGCGGCGGGCGTGCCGACAGGATCGTGTTGAAGAAGCGCCACCGGCGCCGCGCGCTCGATGCGAGCGAGGTGCTCGCGGTCGTGCCTGCGCGCAAGATGCTCCTCGCGCGCCGCCACCAGCACGCGAAGGTGCTCGCGCAGCGCGCTGCCCAACGGGTCGAGCACGGAGTCGAGGTGGCGACGCCGATCGTCGCGGACGTCGTCGTGCGCGCCACGGCAGCGGTGTGGAGGCTCGTGCGCTGGGTCGCCGCCGAGCTGCGCCGCGAGATTCCGCGTGTCGCCCGACTCGTCGCGGCGGAGATCCACGAGCGGAACCGCCAGCCCGTCTCACCCGAGACCGGTCGCGCGCACCGCGTGCCGAACACCTACCGGCCGGCTAGTACGCGCGGCCGGTGACGAGATACGCGACCGTGAAGGCGGCCGCGATCTCGAGCACGATGAGGAGCGCGATTCCCGAGAGCAGGAACGCGAGGGCGCGCGCGACGGACTGCTCGCCGTCACGAGTCCGCGCAGGCCGCAGCCGCCAGGGGCGCAGCTCGAGCAGCGCCTGACCCGGGAGCGCCGGCCGCTCGGGCGGCACGACGAGCTCGCCCGTGACCTCCCAGGACGCCGCGCCGTCGCGGACGAGATGCGGAGCGCCGAGCTCGAGGATGCGGGCGCCGGCGCGCATGGCGACGCGCTCTCGCTCGGGCACCACGGCGTCGACGTCCTCGGCCGGCAACAAGCCGCGCCGGCCGTCGACCAGCCGGAGGGCGAGCGCCGCGGGCTCGTCCGACGGCCCGAGCCAGGTCTCCTCGACCCAGCCGATCGGGCCGTCTGCGCTCTCGACGCAGAAGCCGTCGGAGCGTTCCAGGAGTGAACGCGACATCGTCGCCACGTCGGACATATGCCCGCGACCGCGCGGTTGAATCAGCGCTGTTCGAGCCGGCGCAGCGTCTTCTCGACCGAGGCCGCCACCGGCTTCCCCTTCGAGAGCCCGATCATTCGGCACACGAACTTTCCGAGGAGCGACGTCCCCGTGCGTTCCCAGTGAATCCGGACGCGCGTGCCGCCGTCGTCGCGCGGCTCGAGCGTCGCCGAGACGAAGCTCCCCGGCGCGCAGAAGTTGCTCTCGACCACGGTCCAGCGCACCGTCTTCGCATCGGACCAGTCGTAGTGCTCCTTCGCCCAGAACGCGCCGATGGGCAACCGCGTGCCCTCCTTGACCTCGGCCGAGGTCTCGCCGACCGAGTACACCTGGTACAGGTCCGGGGTTATGCCCGGCCAGAGCTGCGGACGGTCCGGCCCGAAATCGATGAGCGCGCTCCGCACCGTCTCCGGCGGGAGCGTCGTCTCCAGGTCCATGTCGACCTTGGGCACGACGGAGATCGTACGACTCAGCAGCCGCTCGGTCTAGGCCGGAACGTCGGCCCCACCGACAGCCCGTCGCTGCGCGCGAGCGCAGCGAGCTTCGTGCGGTACACCACCATGTCCGCGTGCCGCCAGTCGCCGTGCGTCTGGCAGCGCCACGGCGCGTACAGCTCCTTGTGCAATGGGCTCGTGAGGCTCTCGTTGTGTCCGATCACGTTCGCGAGCGGGATCCTGTAGCGCCACATCAACCAGACGGTGAGCGCGAGAGAGGAGCGCATCTGCGCCGCGTCGCGCATGACCTCTGCGTCGGAGACGCCGACATGCTCGATGCCGATCGCGACCCAGTTGAGGCCGACCGTATGACGGCACATCACGTTCAGCGGAACGAGCTGGTAGATGGTGCCGTCCCGGTCGATGACGAAGTGCGCGCATGTTCCCGGAAGCTCGTGCAGCTCCGCGTCCGGGACATCGGCTGCGAACGTGCTGTAGACGGACGAGAACGAGTCCGTCGCGGTCACGTGCTCGACGATCGCGCGCGGGCGCAGGACCCACGACCGGATCCCATAGTGCTTCTGCGCGTACGTCGCCATCTCCGCGCGCCGCGTCGCGCCGTACGGGATCGGCTTCCACACGACGTGCGGCTTGGGCGGCGCGGCCAGCGCAAGCGCGGCAAGTGCGAGGGCGGCGATCACCGCAGCCGGTATACCCGGTCCGCGAGCTCCTCGACGTTCCAGCGCGCGAGGAAGGCGGCAGCAGCCGGACGGCCTGGATCGGCGAGCAGGACGTCGCCGCCGAGTCGCGGCAATAGCTCGAGCAGCAGCGTCGCGTTGCGGTCCTCGTACAGGAGATCGGCGCCCAGCACGACGTCCCACGGCGCGTCTGCGAGCAGAGGGCCGGGATCGTCCCAGCGCACGCGCTCCGCGCGCAGCGCGATTCCGTTCGCCGCCGCGTTCTCGCGCAGAAGCGCGACCGCCTCCTCCGCCCAGTCGGTGGCGAGCACCTGTGCGCCGCGCACGGCGGCGGCGAGCGACGGCAGGCCCAGGCCCGCGCCGAGCTCGAGCACCCGCGCGCCGGCGAGATCCTGCTCCGCCACGACGCGGGCGAGGGCGACACCGCTCGGCCACAGCTCGGCCCAGTACGGCATGAACTCGTCCGCGTCGAACGCCTCTTCGTCGATGAGGTCGTCGGCGCTCGGGGGCCGGAGCAATGTCAGCTCCCGCCCGGCGAGCTCGAAGGGCTCCTCGATCAGAGTGCGGCGAAGAGGTCGACCGGCACGCCGTCGGGATCGGCGAGCTGCGCATAGCGATAGCCCCAGGCGGCGTCCCAGGGCTCCTTCTCGCCGTGGAACCCGGCGGCGACGACCTGCTCGTAGAGCTCGTCCACCTCTGCGGGGCTCGCGCAGGCGAAGGCGAGCGCCACCTGGTTACCGGTCACGCGCGTCCAGTCGGGCCTGAAGCTGTGGATGACCTGCTCCGTGTCGAACATCAGGCGGAGCCCGTTCGGGAAGGTCGCCTCGACGTGGTCGTCACCCTCGGCGATCTCGACGCCGAGCAGCCGGTAGAAGGCGCGGGACCGGCCGAGATCGGACGAGACGATGCCGATCGCGTCCAAGTGCGGCACGGCCTGGACGCTAACGGATAGCGTCGCATCCATGCGCTACCGCCGGCTCGGCTCGAGCGACCTGCAGGTCTCGGAGATCAGCCTCGGGTCGTGGCTCACGTACGGGGGCGGCGTGGACGGCTCGCAGGCCGAGGCGTGCGTCGCGAAGGCCTTCGAGGTCGGGATCAACTTCATCGACACCGCGAACGTCTACGCGGGCGGGCGCGCCGAGGACTTCCTCGGCCGGGTGCTCGCCGACCGGCAGCGAGACTCGTACGTGCTCGCGACGAAGGTCTTCTTCCAGATGCCCGACGGCGATCGCGGCCTCTCCCGCACCCAGATCTTCAAGCAGCTCGACGCTTCGCTCGAGCGCTTGCGCACGGACTACGTCGACCTCTACCAGTGCCACCGCTACGACTGGGACACGCCGCTCGAGGAGACGATGGAGGGGCTCACCGAGGTCGTGCGGCAGGGGAAGGTCCGGTACATCGGCTTCAGCGAATGGCCGGTGGAGAAGATCTCCGAGGCGCTCGAGCTCGCGGGCGTGGAGAAGTTCGTCTCCAGCCAGCCCCAGTACTCGATGATCTGGCGCGGCCCGGAGCGGGACATCATTCCGTTCTGCGCCGAGCACGGCATCTCTCAGATCGTCTGGTCGCCGCTCGCGCAGGGTGTCCTCACCGGCAAGTACAAGCCGGGGCAGCCGCCCCCTGCGGGCAGCCGCGCGACGAGCAAGGAGATGAATTACTTCTTCGACGACCGCCTGCTGAGCGAACAGCTCCTCGCCCACGTGCAGGAGGTGGCCGGGATCGCGAAGGAGCTCGGCATCTCCATGGCGCAGCTCGCGCTCGCGTGGGTGCTGCGGGAGCCGAACGTCGCCTCCGCGATCGTCGGCGCTTCCCGGCCCAAGCAGGTGGAGGACAACGCCGCCGCGAGCGGGATCGACCTCGACGGCGCGACGCTCGCGCGCATCGACGAGATCCTCGCCGACTCCGTGGTGTACGCGGGCTCCGCCTCGTAAAGAACGACGCTGTGCAACGAGACGTCGCGGTCGTCCTCTCCGGTGGGGCCGTCAACGGCATCCTCATCGAGCTCGGGTTCCTCCAGCGCCTGCGCAGGAGCGACCTGTGGCCGCGCATCGGCTGGATCTACGGCACCTCCGCCGGCGCCCTCGCCGGGACGATGGCCGCGCTCGACCGCATCGACGAGCTGGAGCGCTTCATGCTCGGCCTCCAGCCCGAGGACGTCTTCAGGCCGAACTCGCTCTGGCGCATGCCGCTGCTCGGCTCGCACGACTACCGCCTCGCGGAGACGGTCGCCGAGCGCCTCGGGGACATCGCGGAGGTTGCCCGCGTGCTGGCGGAGTCGCCGGTCGAGGTCGTCGTGTGCGCAACCGACGTCACCGACGACGACGCGGTGCCGAACGGCGCGCACGCGTACGAGCTCTGCTACTCGTCGCGCTCGACGCCGCCTGAGACGATGGCGCAGGCGATCCTGGCGTCCGCCGCCGTGAGCGCGCTCGTCCTCCCGCGCCCGATCGGCGACCGGATCGCCACCGACGGCGCCTGGGTGCGGAACTTCCCGCTCGGGCACGCCTACCGGCAGGCGGGCGTCGAGCTGATCGTCAGCTTCCGGTACGTGCCGACGTATCCGCGCGCGAGCGCGGAGTGGCTCGCTCGGATGCGGCGACGCCTCGAGCGGTTCCCACGCATCCCGCCGGTAAAGGCGTTGTTCGCCGAGCTGCGCGAGGCGGAGGAGCGCGCCGCGCGCGGAGAGCCCGCGCACTGGGGCGACATGATCACGCGGCTGATGCGGGTCGCGGTGCAGCAGAACACCGCTCTGGAGGAGCGCGTCGCCCGCGACAAGGACGAGGCGCTCTCTGCGCTCGCGCGGTTGCGCGACGATGTCGGCGCAATCGCGCGCCGCGAGGGCGGACGGCGCGGCGAGCGGATCGCGCGCGCGATCGACGAGCGGTTCGAGGCGGCGGCGTTCCCGTTCCTCGGCGACCGGCTCATCCCGCGCATCGCGGTCAGCGCCACGGCCGGCGAGATCTCGCTCGAGACCGGCCTCCGGCGGCCGCAGCCGTGGGGGGAGGCCGAGAAGCGCGCGCTGATCGCGCGGGGGTATTCGCTGCTCGACGAGGTCCTCGCCGAGCGGAACGCCGCCTAGTCCTCTGCGGGCACGACCTTCCCGGGGTTGAGGATCCCGTTCGGGTCGAGCAGGTCCTTGATGCCGCGATACAGGGGCAGGAGATCGCCGTGCTCGCGGGCGAGGTACCGGAGCTTGCCGTGACCGATGCCGTGCTCGCCCGTACACGTGCCGCCGCGCGCGAGCGCATCGTCCACGAGCGCCGCATTCAGCGCCTCGGCGCGCGCGACCGACTCGGCATCGTCGGGGTCGAGCAGGAATGCGACGTGGAAGTTGCCGTCGCCGACGTGGCCGACGATGCCGCCGCGCAGACCGGAGGCGTCGAGCAGGCCCCGCGCGCGCTCGATCGCCGACGCGAGCTCGGACAGCGGAACTGCGACGTCGGTCGTCATGGCCTTCGACCCCGGCGATAGCGCGAGCGAGGCGTGCAGGGCGTTGTGGCGCGCATTCCACATTCGCGAACGTGCCGTCGGGTCGGTCTCCGACTCGAAAGCCGACGCGCCTTCGTCCTCCGCCAGCTCCCGCACCTCGTCGACGTCGCCGGACAGCTCGAGGAAGAGATACGGCGACTCGGGGAACGACGTCCCGCTGAAGGCGTTGAGCGCGGCGATCGTCGTCGCGTCGAGCAGCTCGCAGCGCGTCACGAGCACGCCGGCGCCGATGATCCCGGCCGCGGCTCGGCACGCCGCTTCCACCGACGGGAACGCCGCGCGCGCGACGACGATGCGCTCGGGGATCGGATGCAGGCGAAGCGTCAGCTCGGTGATCACGCCAAGCGTCCCCTCGGAGCCGATGAAGAGCTCGGTGAGGTTGTAGCCCGCCGACGTCTTCGCCGCTCTCGTCCCGGTGCGCACGACGCGGCCGTCCGCGAGCACGACCTCGAGCGCGAGCACGTGTGCGCGCATGCCGCCGTAGCGGACGGTCGTCGTCCCGCTCGCGTTCGTCGCCGCCATGCCGCCGAGGGTCGCGTCCGCGCCTGGATCGACCGGGAACCACAGGCCGTGCGGGCCTGCGGCTGCCTCCAGCTGCGATCGGGTCGCCCCCGCCTGCACGGTGGCTGTGAGATCGGCGGGCCGAACCGCGACAACAGCGTTCATCCGCGTCAAGTCGAGGCTTATCCCGCCGCGCAGCGGGATGACGTGGCCCTCGAGGCTCGTGCCCGCGCCGAACGCCACGACGGGGACGCCGTTCCCGTTCGCGTAGCGGAGCACGTCCGACACCTCGGCCGTCGTCTCCGCGAAGACGACGACGTCGGGACGGTGCGGCGCGTGATAGCTGAGATCTCCGGCGTGCTGGTCGAGGACGGATTCGACCTCGCTCACGCGGCTCTCCTCCGGCACGAGACGGAGAAGGTCGGACCGAAGATCGGCGACGATCGCCACGGGCGAAGAGTAGTCGGCTACCGCGTCGAGAGGACGGAGTCGGCGAGCCCGTACTCCACTGCCTCCTCCGGAGCGAGGAAGCGGTCGCGGTCGATGTCCTGCATCACCTGCTCGACGTCCTTGCCCGCGTGGTGCGCGATGATCTCGGCGTACTTGCGCGTGAGCGCGAGGATCTCGCGCGCGGCGATCTGGATGTCTGCCGGCTGGCCGCTCGACGAGGCGCGGCCCTGGTGGATCATCACCTTCGCGTTCGGCAGGACGTGACGCTTGCCGGCGGCACCGGACGCGAGGACGAGCGCGCCGGCCGACATCGCCATGCCGACGGCGTACGTGCAGACGTCGGGTTTGACGAACTGCATCGCGTCGTAGATGGCGAAGCCCGCGTACGCGTCGCCGCCGGGCGAGTTCACGTACAGATGGATGTCCGCGTCCGGGTCCTCCGCCTCGAGAAAGAGCAGTTGCGCGACGATGAGGTTCGCCGAGTGCTCGTCCACCTGCGTGCCGAGGAAGACGATCCGCTCTCGGAGCAGACGGGAGAAGATGTCGAACGACCGCTCGAAGCGCCCGTCCGACTCCACCACCATTGGCACGAGTGCAGCCACGTCGTCTATAATACGCAACCATGGAGTTGCACGTCGAGAGAGACGTCGTCTTCCCCGCCGAGCCGGATGAGGTCTGGGAGGCGCTGACCGATCCCGAGCGGCTGGAGGAGTGGTTCGCGACCGAGGTCGAGCTCGACGCCCGCCCGGGCGGCGAGGGGATCTTCCGCTGGGGCGACGACGAGGAGCGCCGCGCCGTCGTGCGCGAGGCGGAGCCCGAGGAGCGGCTCGTGCTCGACTGGGAGGACGGGGGCGAGGTCGTGCTCGAGCTCGAGGAGGTCGACGGCGGCACGCTCGTCCGTGTCACGGAGACGTCACCGGACTTCGCAGCGGCGCTCGAGCTGCACGCCCTCGCCTGGGCTCGGCCAAGGTACGCCGGTACCGGGTACCGGTCTTTCGCGTAACGGAAGCAAGGGGCGAAAGTCTGGTACCTGGTACCGGTCAACGAGGAGTGGACGCCGTTTTCGACGCGCTCGGCGACCCGGGGCGCCGCGCGCTCGTCGCCTCCGTGGCCGACCGTGGGACGGCGACCGCGACCGAGCTCGCGGCAGAGCTGCCCGTGACGAGGCAGGCTGTGGCGAAACAGCTCGGCGCGCTCGCGGACGCGGGGCTGCTGCGGGCGACGCGCATCGGCCGCGAGACGCGCTATGCCGTGACACCCCGGCCACTCGGCGATGCGGCGGCGTGGCTCGTCGAGATGGGCGGACGCTGGGACGACCGCCTCGCCGCCCTGGGCCGCAGCCTCGCTAGGGCCCGAGCCGCTCGATAGCCCAGCCCTCGCCCTCGCGACGATAGGCGAAGCGGTCGTGCAGCCGGTCGTCGCCGTGCTGCCAGAACTCCCACGCGTCGGGCACCAGCCGGAACCCTCCCCACCACTCCGGGCGTGCCGGCTCGCCCTGGTCGCCGAGCTCGGCCACGCGGCGTTCGAGCCACTCCCGCGACTCGACCGGCCGGCTCTGCGGCGAGGCGAGTGCCGACAGCCGAGCGCCGAGCGGGCGCGAGCCGAAGTAGGCATCCGACTCGGCCTCCTGCACCCGCGCGACGGTGCCTTCGATCCGCACCTGCCGGCCGAGCGGCTCCCAGTAGAAGAGCAGGGCCGCCCGAGGGTTCTCCGCCAGCTCTCGGCCCTTGCGGCTCGGGTAGTGCGAGAAGAAGACGACCCCGGCCTCGTCCGCCCGCTTCATCAGCACCATGCGCACCGACGGGCGTCCGTCCGCGGATGCCGTCGCGAGCGCCATCTTCTCCGCCGCGGGAACGGCCGTCTCCGCATCCGCGAACCAGAGGCGGAACTGCACCAGCGGGTCGGGGTCGAGAGACACGCGAGTCAGGGCGGTCATCTGCGAGACGCTACGGGAAATTCCCGTCGCGGAGCCCCGCCGCGAGCAGCTACACCTGAGACATGGCCACGATGGACGAGATCGCCACCGACGTCATCCTGCGCGACGGCTCCACCCTGCGGCTGCGCCCGCCCGGCGCGGACGACGCGGAGGCGATGCTGCACTTCCTCGAGAGCCTCTCCGACCGCAGCCGCTACCTCCGCTTCCATGGCTTCCCGGCTCTCGAGCCGAAGCTCGTCACGCCGTTCCTCGACCCGGACTGGGAGGAGCGGGGCGCACTGGCCGGCTGGCTCGACGGCCGCATGGTCGCGCTCGCCAACTTCGTCCGGCTGCGCGACCCGCGGCGGGCGGAGGCGGCGTTCACGGTCGCCGACGACTTCCAGGGCCGGGGGATCGGCACACGCCTTCTCGAGCAGCTCGCCGCCCGCGCGGCCGACGCGGGCATCGAGCGCTTCGTCGCCGAGGTGATGCCCGACAACCGCAACATGCTCGTCGTCTTCCGCGACGCGGGCTTCGACGTCACGCGCGAGCTCGACGGCGGATCCGTCGAGGTCCAGTTCCCGATCGCTCCGACCGCGCACTACCGCGACCAGGTGGCCGAGCGGGATCACCTCGCAGTGCGCGCATCGCTTCGCCCGTTCTTCGATCCCGCCTGCGTGGCCGTGGTCGGCGCCTCTGCGCGTCGCGGGTCCATCGGCGGGGAGCTCTTCCGCAATGTGCTCGCCGCCGACTTCGCGGGCGCCGCGTACCCCGTGAATCGCGGCGGCGACCCGGTTGCGGGGGTGCGGGGCTACACCCGCGTCGCGGACATTCCCGACACGGTCGACCTCGTCGTCATCTGCCTGCCGGGAGAACACGTCCTCGACGCCGCGCAGGAGGCGCTCGAGGCGGGCGTGCGCGCGCTCGTCGTCATCTCCGCCGGCTTCGCCGAGATCGGCGCCGAGGGGCGCGTCCGGCAGGAGCAGCTGCTCGAGCTCGTACGGGCGCACGGCGCGCGGATGATCGGCCCGAACTGCCTCGGGATCTCGTCGGCGTCCACGAGGCTCAACGCGACCTTTGCACCGCGGGCGTTCCCCCCCGGCACGATCGGCTTCTCGTCGCAGAGCGGCGCGCTCGGCCTCGCTGTCCTCGAGCACGGCGAGAAGCGCGGGCTCGGGCTGTCCGCGTTCGTCTCCATCGGGAACAAGGCCGACGTCTCGTCGAACGACCTGCTCGAATGGTGGGCCGAGGACGACAAGACCGACCTCGTGATGCTCTACCTCGAGTCGTTCGGCAATCCGCGGGCGTTCGCACGCATCGCGCGCCGCGTCGCGCGCACGAAGCCGGTGCTCGCGATGAAGAGCGGCACGACGCGCGCCGGCGTCAAGGCGGCGAGCTCGCACACGGCTGCGCTCGCCGGCTCGGAGGCGGCGGTCGACGCGCTCTTCCGGCAGGCGGGGGTCATCCGCACCCAGACGCTCGACGAGCTCGTCGACGTCGCCGCTCTCCTCTCCGACCAGCCCGTCCCGCGCGGGCGGCGCGTGGCGCTCGTCACGAACGCCGGCGGGCTCGGGATCCTCTGCGCCGACGCCTGCGAGTCGGCTGGGCTCGAGCTTCCGTCACTCGCCGAGGAGACGTTGCGCGTACTGCACGACGTCATGCCGCTGGAGGGAAGTGCCGCGAACCCGGTCGACCTGCTCGGCTCCGCCACCGCGAAGACGTTCGCGGACGTGCTTCCCGCGGTGCTCGCCGACCCAGGGGTGGACGCGCTCATCGTCCTCTTCGTCCCGACGGTCGGCGTCTCGGAGGACGACGTCGGCGCCGCGATCAGTCGCGCCGCGGCCGCAGCGGAGGACAAGCCGGTGCTCTGTGCGTTCCTCTCCGCCAAGGGCGCGCCCGCGACGTTGCGCAGCGCCGCCCCCGTGCCCGGGTTCTCGTATCCCGAGGCCGCCGCCCGCGCTCTCAGCCGGGCCGCGGGGCGCGGCGACTGGCTGCGACGGCCGGCCGGCACGATCCCGGACCTCGCGGTCGACCGCACGGCCGCCGAAGCGGTGGTCGCGGAGGCCCTCGCCGTCGCCGACGAGGCCTGGCTCGATCCGGCGCAGACCCGGCGCCTCCTCGAGGCTTACGGCCTTCCAGTCGTCCCGGAGCGGGTGTCGACATCGGCCGACGACGCCGTCGCCGCCGCCGCCGAGCTCGGCTTCCCGGTGGTCGTGAAGAGCGCGGCAGCGGGAGCGCACAAGACGGAGTCGGGCGGCGTCGCGCTGAACCTCGCGGACGAGGCGGAGGTGCGCGCTGCGGTCGAGCGAATCGGCGTGCCGGTGCTCGTGCAGCCGATGGTGCGCGGCGGCGCCGAGCTCCTCGCCGGCGCCGTGCAGGACCCGGTCTTCGGGCCGCTCGTCGCGTTCGGGCCCGGCGGCGTGCTCGCAGAGCTCATCGGCCAGGCGCAGTTCCGGCTCGCACCGCTCACCGACCTCGACGCCCACGAGCTCGTCGCGGCGGGCAAGGCGGGCCGGCTCGTCGCCGGCTTCCGGGGCGCGCCGCCGGCCGACGAGGACGCGCTCATCGACCTCCTCGTCCGTCTCTCGCGGCTCGCCGAGGACATCCCCGAGATGGCTGAGCTCGACCTGAACCCGGTGCTCGCGCTCGCCGACCGCTGCATCGCCGTCGACGCACGCGTCCGGGTCGCACGCCAGGCGCCGCAGCGGCGCGCGAAGTCCTGGTAGAAGGCGATCGTGCACGCCTTCGGAGTCGGATCCGTCGTCGAGAAGCTCCGCGCGGCAGGCGGCGGCTACGAGATCGTCCACGAGTCCGCCGGACTCGAGCTCGGCGTGTACGTGCTCGTCGCACCGGAGCCTGACCGGCAGCAGCCGCACGAGGACGACGAGGTGTACGTCGTGCTCGAAGGATCGGGCACCCTCGATGTCGAAGGCAGGAGCGTGCCGGTGCAGGTCGGGGACGCCGTCTTCGTCGAGGCGGGCGCCGACCATCGCTTCAGCGCGTACGAGCAGCTCGCCGTGCTCGTGCTATTCGAGCGCAAGCGCTGAGCGAACCCCGCGCGCGATCTCGATGTCCTCGCGCGCCGCGACGACGAACGTTCTCGCCGTCGCGCCGGCGGAGGAGATCTCGTCGTCGAGCGCGAGCGCGGCATTCCGCGCCGGGTCGATCTCCACCCCGAGGAATCCGAGCCCCTCGCAGGCCCGGCGCCGGATCGCGGCGGAACGCTCGCCCACGCCGCCGGTGAACACGAGGGCGTCGACGCCGTCGAGCGCCGCGGCCATCGCTCCGATCTCCCGGCGCAGGCGGTGCAGATAGACCTCGACCGCCAGCGCCGCGCCCTCGTCGCCGGCCTCCTCCGCTTCGAGCACCGCCTTCATGTCGCCGGTGCCGGCAAGCCCGGCGAGCCCCGAGCGGTGCTCGAGCGTCGAAGCGAGCTCCGACACGCCCACGTGCTCCGCGAGCCAGAGGACGAGCCCGGGGTCGACGCTGCCGGAGCGCGTCGCCATCACGAGCCCGTCGAGCGGTGTGAAGCCCATCGTCGTGTCCACGGATACGCCGCCCCGCACTGCCGCGAGCGACGCGCCCGCGCCGAGGTGGCAGGTGACGATGCGCAGCTGTTCGAGCGGTACGCGCGCGAGCTCGGACGCCCGCCGCGACGCATACGCATGCGAGAGGCCGTGAAAGCCGAAGCGGCGCAGGCCCCAGCGCCGCGACCATTCGCGCGGCAGCGCATACGTCGCCGCCGGAGGCGGAATGCGTGCGTGGAACGCCGTGTCGAAGCACGCGACCGCGGGTACGCCCGGCAGCTTTCCGCCGACGAGCTCGAGCGCCCGGAGCGACTTCGGCTGGTGGAGGGGCGCGAGATCTGCGATCGCCTGGAGGCGCCGCAGGACGGTCTCGTCGACCACGACGGGCTCGACGAACTCCGTCCCCCCGTGGACGATGCGGTGGCCGACGGCATCGATTCCCTCGAGCACGTCGAGATCGACGTCCGCGTCAACCACGTCGTCGCCGACGAGAACCGAGAGCTTGAGGCTGCTCGACCCCGCGTTGACGACGAGGATCCTCAACCTAGTGCGGCCAGACCCAGTCGCGCACCGCGGGCGCGTCCTCGCCGCCGATGCGCGTAAAGGCGCGGCTCTCGACACGCGCGTCCTCCATGCGCTGCCGGAGGGAGGCGGCGCGCGAGCCGAGCGACGGAACGCGGTCGACCACGTCCATCACGAGATGGAACCGATCGAGGTCGTTGAGCATGACCATGTCGAACGGCGTGGTCGTCGTGCCCTCTTCCTTGTAGCCGCGCACGTGGATGTTCCCGTGGTTCGTGCGGCGATACGTGAGCCGGTGGATGAGCCACGGATAGCCGTGGAACGCGAACACGACCGGCTTGTCCGTGGTGAAGAGCGTGTCGAACTCGCCGTCGGAGAGCCCGTGCGGATGCTCGACGTCGGGCTGGAGGCGCATCAGGTCGACGACATTGACGACGCGCACCTTCAGGTCGGGAAGCTCGCGGCGGAGCAGGTCGACGGCGGCGAGCGTCTCCAGAGTGGGAACGTCGCCGCAGCAGGCCATGACGACGTCGGGATCGCCGGCGTCGTTGGATGCCCACTCCCAGATGCCGATCCCGCGTGTGCAGTGGAGGACTGCGTCCTCGATGGACAAATAGTTGAGCGCCGGCTGCTTGCCGGCGACGATGACGTTCACGTAGTGACGGCTGCGCAGGCAGTGGTCGGCCACCGACAGAAGCGTGTTCGCGTCAGGCGGGAGATAGACGCGGATGATCTCCGCGCTCTTGTTCACGACGTGGTCGATGAAGCCGGGATCCTGGTGGGAGAAGCCGTTGTGGTCCTGCCGCCACACGTGCGACGAGAGGAGATAGTTGAGCGACGCGATCGGCGGCCTCCACGTGATCGCGCGCGTCGTCTTCAGCCACTTCGCATGCTGGTTGAACATCGAGTCGACGATGTGGATGAACGCCTCGTAGCAGTTGAAGAGACCGTGGCGGCCGGTGAGCAGATAGCCCTCGAGCCATCCCTGGCACTGGTGCTCGGACAGCACCTCCATGACGCGGCCGGCGTGCGCGAGATGGTCGTCCCCCGGAAGCGACTCCGCTTCCCACTGGCGGTCGGTCGCCTCGAAGACGGCACCGAGGCGGTTCGACTCCGTCTCGTCCGGGCCGAAGAGCCGGAACTGCTTCGGGTTCAGCCGGATGACGTCGCGCAGGTAGGCCCCGAGGACGCGCGTCGCCTCGCTGAAGGTCGTGGCCGGCTCGTGCACGGCGACGGCGTAGTCGCGGAAGTCGGGCAGGACGAGGTCGTGCAGGAGAAGGCCGCCGTTCGCGTGCGGGTTCGCGCTCATACGGCGGTCGCTCTTCGGCGGAAGCGCCGCGAGCTCCGGGACGAGCGCGCCGTGCTCGTCGAAGAGCTCCTCCGGCCGGTAGCTCCGCAGCCACGATTCCAGCTGGTGCAGATGCTCGGGATTCGTGCGCAGCTCGGAGAGGGGCACCTGGTGCGACCGCCAGGTTCCCTCGGTGGGAAGCCCGTCGACCGTCTTGGGGCCCGTCCAGCCCTTGGGCGTGCGAAGCACGATCATCGGCCAGCGCGGGCGCTCGGTCTCGCCTTCGACGCGCGCCGCGCGTTGTGCAGCTGCGATCTCCTCGACCGCCGTCTCGAGCACGGCCGCCATCTGCCGGTGGGCGGTCTCCGGGTCCGAGGAGTCAACCCAGTGCACCGTGTGGCCGCAGCCTTCGAGCAGCGAAGTCAGCTCGTCGTCGCCGATGCGCGCGAGCACCGTCGGGTTCGCGATCTTGTAGCCGTTCAGGTGCAGGATGGGAAGGACGGCGCCGTCGGTGACCGGGTTGAGGAACTTGTTCGAGTGCCACGCAGTTGCGAGCGGGCCCGTCTCGGCCTCGCCGTCGCCGACGATGCAGCACACGAGCAGGTCGGGATTGTCGAACGCTGCGCCGTACGCATGCGAGAGGGCATATCCGAGCTCGCCTCCTTCGTGGATCGACCCGGGAGTCTCGGGGGCGACGTGGGACGGGATGCCGCCGGGGAACGAGAACTGCCGGAAGAGCTTGCGCAGCCCGTCCTCGTCGCGCGTGATGTCGGGGTAGACCTCGGTGTAGGTGCCCTCGAGATAGGCGTTCGCGACCGCGGCCGGGCCGCCGTGGCCGGGGCCCATGACGTAGATCGCGTCCAGGCCGTGGCGGCGGATGGCCCGGTTCACGTGCGCGTAGACGAAGTTGAGCCCGGGCGTCGTGCCCCAGTGACCGAGCAAGCGGGACTTCACGTGCTCGGGCTCGAGCGGCACGCGCAGCAGCGGGTTGTCGAGCAGGTAGATCTGCCCGACGGAGACGTAGTTCGCGGCGCGCCAGTACGCGTCGACGAGCCGGAGCTCGTCCTCGGAGAGCTGCTCGCCGCCGGCAGTTGCCGCGGTCGCGGTCAGGTCGACTCGTCCCTGCTCCACGCAAAGACGCTATCGGCGATGCGCGGCTTCCCGTCGAGGAGGTCGCGCCATTCCGCCGCCGCGGCCCAGACCGACGCCTCCCCGACGAGCTCCTCGACGACGTGCACCGCCTCAGGCCCCTCGAACACGAACAGCGCCTCGCGGTCGGTGAGGAACACGCAGTGCCCGTCGAGCGGGCTGTCCGCGAGCCGGAACGGAGGGCCTGCCTCCACCATTCGGGCGGCGCTCTCGTACGCGCCCGGGCGCAGGGGGACGACCACCGCGACCCGGCTCATGCGAGTGCGGCGGCCGCGGACAGGTGGCTCAACCGCTCGGCGAGCTCGCTGAGGACACCGACGCCGGCGAAGCTGGCGATGCGGAGAGAGCCGCCGACGGCCAGATCGAGGACGAGCGCGGGTCGCCCGGCGATCCGGGCGTTCCTGTCGCGCGCGACGTGGACGCTCTCGATGTCCGCATAGCGGACGCTGTGCGTCCGGCGGCCGTCGAACCGGAGCCCATCGGGGCCGAACTCGAGCTTGCCTACGTGCGGCACCCGACCCGAATCGCTCCAGAGGACGGCGAAGGTCTCCATGGACTGATGGTCGCGCGGAACGCGAGGAGTGGCATCGGTAGCCGCTCGCAGCGGACCTCGGTAAAGCCGCAGAGGCTCGGTCAGGCGGGCTCTTCGCCCGCTTCCAGCAGCCCCTGGTGAAGGGCGTACCGGACGAGCTCGGCCCTGGTGGTGAGCCGGAGCTTCTGCATGATGTGGGCGCGGTGCGTCTCGGCGGTCCTGACGGAGATGTACAGCATCTTCGCGATCTCCTGGTTCGTGTGACCGAGCGCCAGGAGGCGCAACACCTCGCGCTCGCGGTCGGAGAGCGGGTCGGCTGCCGCGCGCGCCTCGGCATCGGCCTCGGTGGCGGCGAGTCGCGCCCCGAGCGTCGGATGGACGTAGCGGCCGCCGCCCGCCACCTCCCGCAGCGCCGCGACGAGCTCGTTGTCGGCCGCCTCCTTGAGGAGGTAACCGCTCGCGCCGGCCGCGAACGCCTGCCGCACGTAGCTCGGGTCGTCCTGCATGGAGAGCACGAGCACCGAGGCCTTCGGCGCGGCCTCCAGGATCGCGGGCACCGCGTCGAGGCCGCTCTGACCGGGCATGACCACGTCGAGGAGGACGACGTCGGGCTTGTGCAGCCGAGCGAGGCGGATCGCCTCCTCCGCGTTGCCGCCCTCGTCCTCGACGGTCACGTCCTCCTCGGCCTCGAGCAGGAGCCGCAGGCCGGAGCGAACGAGCGCATGGTCGTCGACGATCACCACACGAATCACGAGACGGGCACCTCCGCGATGAACGTCGTTCCGGCGCCGGGCCTCGACTCGATCGTCAGCCGGCCGCCGATGAGGGAAACACGCTCGCGCATACCTATCAGGCCGAGCCCGTCCTCGCGCGGTCGATCGGGGTCGAACCCGACGCCGTCGTCCTCGACGATGACGGATACCGAGTTGCTCTTTCGCCCGAGCACGATGCTGACGTTGTGGGCCTGCGCGTGCTTGACGATGTTCGTGAGCGACTCCTGGACGATGCGGTAGAGCGCGGTCTCGATCTCGGGCGTGAGCCGTGCGGTGGGAAGAAGCGACTCGAAGCCGACGGCGATCCCCGTCTGCTCGGTGAAGCTCTCGGTCAGCCGCTCGAGCGCCGCGACGAGCCCGAAGTCGTCGAGCGCCTTCGGGCGGAGCTCGACCGCAAGCCGGCGCACGTCCTGGAGCGTCGAACGGACCAGCTCGCGCACCTCGGCAACCGCGGCGCGCACCTCTTCTTCGCCGCCCGCCTCCTCCACCGTGCGCAGCCCGAGGAGGATCGAGGTGAGAGCCTGGCCGGTCTCGTCGTGCAGCTCGCGCGCGAGGCGGCGGCGCTCCTGCTCCTGCGCGGAGACCACGCGGCGCAACGCGTCGCGCGCGACGCGGTGCGAGAGGTCGACCGCAACCGTCGCACGCTGTGCGAACACCTCCGCGAGTCGCACGTCCTCGGCGGAGAACCGCGGGTCCGCTCCCTCCTTGTCCTGGGCGGTGATGACGCCGATGGCCTCGCCGCGGAGGACGAGGGGCACGTACAGCGCGGTACGCATCTCCAGCAGACGCGCGGTCTCCTGATCGATCTCGGGATCGTCGATGACGGAGTCGACCCGTTCGGTGCGCTTGCGCTCGAGCACGCGCATCGTCTTCGACCGCGCCGGGATGGGAATCCCGACGACCTTCTCCGCGTCGGGTCCAGCCGCCGCCTCGATGCGCAAGCCGTCCGCGTGCGGAAGTGCGATGTGGACGGTGTCCGCGGCGATCAGCGTCCGCAGCCGATTCGCGACGATGTGCAGGAGGGGAGCAAGCTCGAGCTGGGAGACGAGCGCGGCCGCGACCTCGTTCAGCGACTCGAGCTGCGTCGACCAGCGCGTCGCAGACTCGTACAGACGCGCGTTCTCGATCGCGACCGCCGCCTGCGACGCGAGCAGCGTGACAGTCTCCTCGTCCTCCTCGCCGAAGTCGCCGCCTTCCTTCTCCGTCAGGTACAGGTTGCCGTAGGCGATGCCGCGCAGCGCGACGGGGACGCCGAGGAACGAATGCATCGGTGGGTGCCCCGGCGGGAACCCGACGGAGCGGGGGTCCTCGGAGAGGTCGTGCAGGCGCAGCGGCGAGGCGTCGCGAATGAGCACGCCGAGGATGCCGCGGCCGGTCGGAAGGTCGCCGATGGCCGCGTGGGTCTGCGCGTCGATACCGGTGGTGAGGAATCGCTCCAGCCTCGACCCGGTCGGGTCGAGCACGCCGAGCGCCGCGTACTTCGCGCCGGTCAGCGCCGCGGCGGTCTCAACGAGCTTCTGGAGCACCGCGTCGAGGGAGAGCTCCGAGCTGAGCGCGATCCCGGCCTCGATGAGCGCCCGCATCCGCTCCTGCGCAGCGGTCGCCGCCATCCTCTCAGAGCTTGGCACGGAGATCGGCCGGCCTCAGCGTGCCGGTGCCGAGATCTGCGCTCGCCGGCACGAGCTCGCGCACGACGCGAAGCACCACGTCGGCGTCGTCGCTCAGCGGGCTGAGGAGCTTGTTCCCCTTCAGCAGCGCTCGGCCGCGGGGAGCGGGATGCACCGCGAGGTCGCGCTCGGCGTAGCCGCGTTCGCGCAACAACGCGTTCGCGGCGTCGATCGAATCGTCCATGCGCCCACGCTAACGGAATAGATCCCGCTCCGGCGGGACCGGGATGTCCGTCGCCAGGCCCTCGCCGCGGACGTCGAGGCCGCGGACGACGGTCACCGGGATGCGGGCGAGCTTGCCGGACACGAGGTGCGCCGCCGAGGCGATCTCGTCGGCGACCGCGATGACGGTGTTCTGGAGCTCGTAGCCGATGGGATCGTGCTCGCCCGCGAGGTCCTGCATCACCTCCACGCCGGCCGCGCCGATGGCGACGTCGACCGTGCCCTGGCGCCAAGGACGGCCGAACGAGTCGGTGACGATCACGCCGACGTCGCGGCCCGTCCGCGTGCGCACCTCGTCACGCAGCCGCGCCGCGGATCGGTCCGGGTCGAGTGGAAGGAGCACGAGCGTCCCCGGCTCCGGTGCATTGGACGCGTCGACCCCTGCCGAGGCGCAGATGAAGCCGTGCCGCGTCTCGCTGATGACGAGCGGCGGGCGGACCCGGATCACGCTCTTCGACTCCCGCAGGATGACCTCGATCCGCCGCGCGGCGTCGTCTTCCGACCCGGCGATCTCGACCGCGCGAGGCGAGGGCTCGATGCCGTCCAGCCGGACGATGCGGCCCTCGATCTTCGAGATCGCCTTCTGCGCGACGACGACGACGTCTCTGTCCTCGAGCTCGACGCGCTCGAGGATGAGCGTCACGAGATCGTCGCCCTCCTGCAGCTCGGGAATGCCCGGGACGGGGAGGATGGAGACGCCGGTCACAGGCCGACGATGCGGACGCCGGCGTGACCCTTGTAGCGGCGATTCAGGTTGACGATCACGGCGGTCATGCCCTCGAGCGCCCGCGCGCTCGACAGCGGGCCGGCGTCGAGCGCGCGACCCTGGATCACCCTGGCCGCGAGCTCGAGCGCCAGGTCCTTCGCGACCGGATCGTCACCGCATACGAGCGCGTCGCCGTCCGCCTTGCCGGCCGCCAGCGATGCGGCGGCAAGCGAATGGAGGCCGGCCGCCACCGGGCCGCCGAGCAGCTCCTGCGTGCGCTCCGCGATCGACCGGTCGTCGTCCGTCGGGTGGACGCCGGACTTCGTGAAGCGCAGTGCGCTCGCGACGCTGAGCACCGGTGTGCGGCCGATCGCGTCCGCGAGCTCGACCGCCGTCGGGATCGCCGCGTCCGCCTTGACCGCGAGCACGACGATGTCGACGCCGCGAACCGCATCGACGTTCGCCGCGCCGCCTGCTGCGCCCGCGTCCGCAGCCTTCGCGCGCGCGCGCTCGGCGTCGCGCGAGCCGATGACGACGTGGTCGCCGGCCTCGGCGAGCCGTTGCGTGAGCGCCAATCCGAAATCGCCCGTTCCCCCGACGACCGCGACTCTCACGCCGGCACCGCGCCGAGCGCCGCCTCGGCCAGCCGTCGCCGTGCATCCGCGTCCACCATGAGCGTGCGTGCGACGATCGGCCTGACGTCGCCGAGCCCGACGAGATCGCCGTCGTCCGACTCGTCCACGACGAGCGCGTCGATCAATCCCTCGTAACACCGTGCGACGTGGCGGGGGGAGGTTCCGCCCGCGAGCCGCGCGAGCATGCGGTCCGCGGGGCCCTTGACTGCACGCCCTGCGATGAGCGGGCTCACGGCCACGCAGGGCGCGGTGCGCCCGGCGAGGGCGTCGCGGATCGCGCCGACCGCGAGGATCGGGGCGATCGAGACGTACGGGTTGCTGGGAGCGATCAGGATCAGACCGGCCTGCTCGAGCGCGTCGAGCACGCCCGGCGCCGGGGCGGCCGTGTCGGCGCCCTCGAAGCGAAGGCCGTCCACGTCGTCGCGATGCCCGCGCGAGACGAACCATTCCTGGAATTGAAACTCTCCCGCGGCGGTCTCGATCCACGTCCGCAGCCGATCGTCGGTAGCGGGCACGAGCGTCGTCCCCACGCCGAGCGCCTCCGCGATCCTTCGGGTGACGAGCGAGAGCGGCTCGCCCGCGCGCAGCCCTTGCGTGCGCACGAGATGGAGGCCGAGATCGAGGTCGCCGAGCCGGAACCACGTCTCGCCGTGCAGCGCGGCGACGCTCTCGAGCACTCTCCACGTCTCTCCCGCGCGACCCCAGCCGCGCTCCTCGTCGTTGAGGCCGGCGAGGGCGTACAGGATCGAGTCGAGGTCCGGGGACACGTGCAGGCCGAGCACGTCCACGTCGTCGCCGACGTTGCCCACCACGGTCACGGGGTCGGCTGCAGCGACGACGCCCTGGACGAAACGGGCCCCGCCCACTCCGCCCGAGAGGACGACGACGTTCACGGCGAGATCCCGGCGAAGAGCGCGCCGAGCACTGCCTGCGTGCGCGGGCCGCAGCGGAGCTGCAGGCGTTCGAGGTCGGCGAGGGTGTCGACGTCCTCGGCGAGATTCGGGACGGCGACCGCGACGGTCTCCACCGGGAGCGCGCGGAAGCGGCTCGCGCTGTCCGGCCCGTACAACGGCTCGAAGATGTCCCCCGCGGAGAGTCCGAGCGCGTTCGTCGTGCCGTCGAGCGCTTCGACGAGTGCGAGGCCCCGGTCCGGGATCCCGGCGAGCAGCGCGCGCAGGTCGGCGGGCACCGCACACGGGACGTCGGCGTTGACGACGAGAACCTGCCCGGCTCCGGCGAGCTCGAGCGCGGCGGCAACCGCCGCTCCTTGCCCGCCCCCAGGGTCGGCGACCGCCTCCGCTCCGGCGTCGGCGGCGAGCGTCGCGCCGCCCGCGTCTCCCGTGACGACGAGCGTACGGCCGACGACGACCGCGGCCGCCAGCACGTCCGCCAGCATCGCGAGGGACAGATCGCGCCGAGCGCCGCGCGATGCATCCAGGCGCGTCTTCCCCTCGGTGCCGGCGAACGGCACGACCACCGTCGTCATTGGGGCAGCGTAGTAGCGTCGTGGGTGTGAAGGTCAGATCGACCCATCGCTTTCCCGGGCCGGCGTGGGACGAGCTGGAGGGCGTCGAGGTGGCGCCGGCCGACACGCCCGGGCCGGACATCGACGTGCTCGTCGTGCTGAACGAGCCGGTCGACTTCGAGCTCTATCCGTCCCTCCGCCTGATCGCGAACTACAGCGTCGGCTACGACCGCATCGACGTCGCAGCCGCGGGCGCCCGCGGCGTCGCGGTGACGAACACGCCTGGTGTGCTCGACGCCGCCACCGCCGATCTCGCGATGGCACTGATGCTCGCGGCTCGGCGCGGAGTCGTCACGGGCGACCGGCTCGTCCGCGCGGGAGGCTGGGCCGGACTCCGGGACGGGCGCGAGGTGAGCGGCGCGACGCTCGGCATCGTCGGCGCCGGCCGCATCGGGTCGGCCGTCGCGCGTCGCGCCGCCGGCTTCGACATGCGCGTGCTGCCCGTCCGGCGCAGCGACGGCGACCTCGAGGCGGTCCTGCGCGAGGCCGACATCGTCACCCTCCACGTCCCGCTCAATGCCGAGACACGGGGGTTGCTGTCGCGCGAGCGCCTCGCGCTGCTGAAGGACGGCGCGACGCTCGTGAACACCGCCCGCGGGGCCGTCGTGGACGAGGATGCGCTCGTCGCCGAGCTCGTCGCCGGGCGCATCACCGCGGGCCTCGACGTGTTCGCGCACGAGCCGCGCGTGCCGACCGAGCTGCTCGACCTGCCGAATGTCGTCCTCACGCCACATATCGGGAGCGACACCGTCGAGACGCGCGCGGCGATGACGCGTTGCGTCGTCGACAACGTTCTCGCGTTCGCGCGCGGCGAGCCGTTGCCGAACCCGGTCGGCTAGTAGGCGGTTCCGGGCCGGCCGGCGCGGATCCACTCCCGCACCTCGAACCAGTGGCTCGAACGCAGCGCCTCGGCCACGCGCTCGTCCGTGTGCGCTGCGTAGAACACGTTGTGCTCGAGGTCGCAGCACACGGCGACGTCGGCGAGTGAGACGTCCCTGATCTGCATGAGGGCATCGGCGGGCAGCTGTGCCTCGGCGACGGTGTAGTGCTTGAACTGGAGCTCGGCCGCGATCTCCATCAGATCGGGCCAGTCCGGGCAGGTGCGGCTGCTCATGACCAACGTCCTTCGAGGCGGATGAGCCCGCGTCCTTCATCCGCGGGATAGACGACGAACACGAGCGCGTCGTCGAGCGAGTGGTATTGCTGCTCGCCGCGCTCGTCGACGAGGTCGACGCGGAGGTGGAGCCGCCCGTCGGCGAACGGCGGTCGCTCCGAGTCGAAGCGCAGCGGCAGAAGCTGCGTGCCGCCGTTCCATCCGTGCTCGGCCGTCGAGACCGCTCCTGCGGCGACCAGCACTCCGGCGTCGTCACGGAGCTCCCAGCCCACTCGTGGAGGCGCGAGCTCGGTGTCCGCCGCGACGTCGAGCGCGATCGCAAAGGCCTCGCCCGCGAGCAGCTGGCTGCGCTCGTCCCCGTCCGGTCCGAGCAGACGCACCCGCTCGACTCGCGCGACTTCGCCGCCCCACTCCTTCAGCCCAGCCGCGCGCTCCTCGGGATCGCGCTCGCCGGCGAGCATGCGCCGGTATGCGACCACCGCCTCGTGTGTCGGGCCGTCGAAGGCGACCCGGCCGTCGCTGAGCAGCACCGCCCGGTCGCACAGCCGCTCGACCGCGCCCGCGTCGTGCGAGACGAAGACGATCGTGCCGCCGCGCTGCTTGAACTCGAAGATCTTGCCGAAGCACTTGCGCTGGAAGGCCTCGTCGCCGACGGCGAAGACCTCGTCCAGCAGCAGGACGTCCGCCTCGATGTGCGCCGCGATCGCGAAGCCGAGGCGCATGTACATCCCCGACGAGTACGTGCGCACCGGGAGGTCGATGAAGTCCTCGAGGCCCGCGAACGCGACGATCTCGTCGAGCTTCTCGCGGATCGCAGCGCGGCGCAGGCCGTGGATCGATCCGTTGAGATAGACGTTCTCGCGCCCGGTCAGATCGGGATGGAAGCCCGCGCCGAGCTCGAGGAGCGAGCCGATGCGCCCGCCGACGGCGACCCGTCCCGACGTCGGCTTGACGATCCCGGAGAGAAGGCGAAGGAGCGTGGTCTTGCCGGAGCCGTTGCGTCCCACGAGGCCGATCGCACTCCCCGGGTCGACGGCGAACGACACGTCGCGCAGCGCCCACACGTCCGTGCCGCGGGTCCGTCCCCGCGCGACGAGGAGATCCTTGAGCGCGCGGCTCTCGCGCGGATAGACGCGGAAGCGGCGCGCGGCATGCTCGACGCGGATCTCGCCGGGGCTCATGGCAGGGCTCGCTTCACGATCGAGGCAAGTGTGCGGATGAACGCGGGGTCTGCGTTCGGCATCTCGATCCGCTCCAACCGCATTCCCAGCGCCGCCGCCTTCTCCTGCGCCTCCACGTCGAGGTCCCACCGGATCTCCAGATGGTCGGAGACGAAGCCGACGGGACAGACGAGCACGTGCTCGACGCCGTCCGCGTGGAGGGCGGCGAGATGGTCGAGGATGTCCGGCCCGAGCCAGGGCTCCCCCGTGGGGGATTCGCTCTGGAACGAGAACGACCAGCTCTCGATGCCGGCGGCGGCCGCGACCGCGCTCGATGTCTCGAGCAGCTGATCCCTGTAGGGATCGCCCATGTCGAGGATCCGAGCAGGGAGCGAGTGCGCCGTGAAGACGACGTGTGCGTCGGCGCCGCGGATGCGGTCGGCGA
>DATAMX010000005.1:0-15928 GCA_036260475.1 Gaiellaceae bacterium
GTCCGCGCGGCCGACGACGAGGCCGACGCCGCTACAGCTGCAGCCTGATCTCTGCTTCGCCGTGGAGAACCTCGCCCGTCTCCTCGAAGCCGAAGGCGAGATAGAAGCCACGCGAGGAAGCCGACCGGCTCCTCGTCCGCGTAGATGGCGCGCGGCCAGGCGAGCGGCTCGACGTATGCCTCGGCGATCGACCGGACGTTGGGGGCGACGTACTCGCGCTGCTCCGGCCGGAGTCCGAGCCCGCACACAGCGCGGACGTTTTCCTTCGTCTCGGGGCGAAGCGACACCGGCATCCGTGAACCGTACGGCGTCCTGGCGCGTATGAGAAGAGCCGCCGCGGCACTTTCCCCAAGGCTCGTCCTCCCGCCGCGGCGGCACCTACACTGCCGGGCGTGCCTGGAACCGTGATCGTCGGCGCGCAGTGGGGCGACGAAGGCAAGGGCAAGATCGTCGACCTGCTCGCTCAGGACTCTGACGTGGTCTGCCGCTACCAGGGCGGCCCGAACGCCGGGCACACGATCGTCGTCGACGACGACACGTACAAGATCCGCGCACTCCCGAGCGGCATCGTGCGCGGCAAGCCGTGCGTGATCGGCAACGGCTGCGTCGTCGACCTCGAAGTGTTGATCGGCGAGCTGGATCAATTCCCCGACGGCGAGGTGTACCTCTCCGGCAATGCGCACCTGATCATGCCGTGGCACCTCGCGATCGACCAGGCGAGCGAGCGCCGCCTCGGGAAGCTCGCGATCGGGACGACGAAACGCGGCATCGGCCCCTGCTACGCGGACAAGGCGATGCGCCTCGGCATCCGCGTGCAGGACATCCTCGACGCGAAGATCCTCCGCCAGAAGATCGAGGTCGCGCTCGCCGAGAAGAACCTCTGGCTCGAGCGCGTGTACGAGACCGAGCCCTTCGAGCTCGAGACGGTCGCGGCGCAGTACGAGGGGTACGCGCAGCGGCTCCGCCCGTACGTCGCGGACCCGTCGCTCTACGTCGACACTGCGCTGCGCGACGGCAAGCGCGTGCTGTTCGAGGGCGCCCAGGCCACGCTGCTCGACCTCGACCACGGCACGTATCCGTTCGTGACCTCGTCCAACCCGACCGCGGCCGGCGCGGCGATCGGCACAGGCGTCGGCCCGACACGGATCGACTCGGTGATCGGCGTCGCCAAGGCATACGTGACGCGGGTCGGCGAGGGCCCGTTCCCGTCCGAGATCGAGGAGCCCGAGCACTCGCGCATCCGCGAGCTCGGCGGCGAGTACGGCACCGTCACCGGCCGGGGACGTCGCTGCGGCTGGCTCGATCTCGTCGCGCTGCGATACGCGGTGCGCGTCAACGGGATCGACCGGCTGGCGCTGACGAAGCTCGACGTGCTCTCGCATTTCGCGGAGATCCCGGTGTGCGTCCGCTATCGACTGCCGGACGGCACGGAGACGGAGCATTTCCCCGCGCACCAGAGCGACTTCCACGCGGCGAGCCCCGTGTACGAGACGCTCCCCGGCTGGCACGACGAGCTCGAGGGCTGCGCGTCCGTCGCCGAGCTGCCGGATGCGGCGCGGGCCTACGTCGACTTCGTCGAGCGCGAGCTCGACGTCGCCGTCACGCTCGTCGGCACGGGCGCCGAGCGCGAGAGCGTCCTCACCCGCGCGTGACTCGTGCCGCCCACGCGCGGCCGGTCAGCGTGAACGGGCCGTCCGGCTCGTCCAACTGACGATAGAGCTCGGCGCGCGCCGCCGTGCGCTGCTCGTCGTCGAGCGAGGCCGCCCATGCCCCCGCCGGCCCGGCCCCGCCGGCGAGCGCTCCCCAGAAGTCCTCGAAGTCGGCGTACGACGCCTGGGTCTCCAGCAGCTCCGTCTCGGCGTCGACGCCGACGAGCGCCGCGATCTCGGCCTGCGTCCGGTACGCGTCGAGCTTGCGCTCGACGCCGAGCGCGTCCCGCGTCCGGTCGATCGCGGCGAGCATCTCCATTCCGTCTCGGTCCCACGTGCAGACCGCGACCGTTCCTCCGGCACGAACGACACGGCGCATCTCCGCGAGTCCCGCCGGGGCGTCGCGCATGAAGGACACGACGAGCTGAGCGAGCGCGGCATCGAACGACTCGTCCGCCCACGGCAGCTCCTCCGCTGCAGCCTCCTGGGCGTCGACGCCGGGAATGCGGGCGCGCAACGCCGCGACGAACGTGGCCGAAGGCTCCGCGGCCGCCGTCTCGGCTCCCCGCCGTGCGAGCTCTGCCGTCAACGCGCCCGTGCCGGCGCCGACGTCGACGACCCGCTGCCCCGCGCGCACCCCGGCGAAGTCGGCGAAGACCGGAGCCAGACGCCTGGAGAAGCGCCCCATGAAGCTGTCGTAGGCGGTATCAGAGACGAACATCGTCCGGCGTATTCACGTTGAGCAGCAGCTCGTCGTCAAGCTCGACGACGGCGACGTCGAGGCCGGCGATCGCGCGGCGGATGGAGAGCTCGCCGCTCGCCAGCGCCGAAAGCGCCGTCTTCCGGTAGGCGCCCGGCAGCGGCCCGGTCTGCGGAATCGCCGCATCGCGGCATGCGTCCGCGAGCGAGCGCAGCGCGGCGGCGGTCATGTTCGGCGTGTCGACGGGAAGGACGACGCACACGTCGGTGCGCGCTGCGCGCAGTCCGGCGACGAGGCCGTGGATCGCCGCACGCTCCTCGATGCCGTCCGCCAGCACGGGGAACGGCAGGTCCTCATCGCCTTTGCCGACCGCGATGCGCTCGTCGCACGCGTCGCCGAGGATCCGCCACGCACGCTCCGCGAGCGTCTCGCCGTCGAGCCGGGCGAACGCCTTCGGCGAGCCGAACCGCGTGCTCGCACCGCCGACCAGCAGGACACCGGTCAGACGATCCGCCACGGCTCGGTGTAGACGTTGACCGAGCCGCCGCGGACGAAGCCGCACAGCGTCACACCGCGGTCGCGCGCGAGCTCGACCGCAAGGCTCGACGGCGCGCCGACGGCGACGAGGATCGGGCAGCCCGCGATCGAGGCCTTCTGCACGAGCTCGAACGAGAGCCTGCCGCTGACGCAGAGGATCGACTGCGCGAGCGGCAGCAACCCGTCGAGAAAGGCGCGGCCCACGACCTTGTCGAACGCGTTGTGCCGGCCGACGTCCTCGCGCGAGCAGAGCAGCACGCCGTGCGCGGAGAAGAGCCCCGTCGCGTGCAGGCCGCCCGTCGCAGCGAATGTCGCCTGAGCCTCACGCAGCAGATCCGGGAGCGAGATGACGATTCCCACCGGCACCCGCAACGTCGACTCGACGCGCGGCGCCTCGACCGCGACGGCTTCGAGCGCGCCTTTGCCGCACACCCCGCACGACGACGAGGTGTAGAAGCTGCGTTGCAACCGCGCCGGGTCGAATCCGTCGGCGACGACGTCGATCGTGTTCGCGGCGAGGTCGTCCGGTACGCGCGCGCTCGCAGGCCGCAGCCCCTCCGAGAGGCAGAAGCCGAGCGCAAGCTCCTCGTCGTGGCCGGGCGTGCGCATCGTCACGGCCACGGGAGCGCCGCCGATGCGGATCTCGAGCGGCTCCTCGACGGCCACGCGGTCGCGTTCCGGCCCGCCGCGGGGAAGGCGCACGACCTCGACCTCTGCCGCCGCGTACGGCGGAACGTCCATAGAGGGATGCTACGACGAGCGATCGTGCCGGGTGACGACGTGGTCGAAGACCGCGCGATAGCCGTCGATCGCGGCGGCGACGTCGCCGGGCGAGACGTCGTCTGCGTCGTGCTCGACCGCCTGCTTGATCTCGCGGGCGGCGAGGAACTCGCTCACCACCTCGCGATCGTCTCCTTCGAGCGCGACGGGATCGTCGAGGTCGTATCCACTCTCGACGAGCATGCGCCCGACGAGCTCGTCGAGCTCCGGCAACGACTCCTCCGGGTTCTCGGAGAGCTGCTCCTCGATCGCGCTCATCTCGCCTTCCCACTCGTGCCGGTCGAGCCCGGGCTCCATGCGTGCCTCCTGCGCAGGACGGGCGAACCGCAAACCCGAGTTACCATCGCGCGGTGAAGGTGCTCGTGGTCGGATCGGGCGGTCGCGAGCACTCGCTCGTCTGGGCGCTCGCGCGCGACGGAGCCGAGCTGCATGCAGCGCCCGGCAATCCCGGCATCGCCGCGCTCGCGAGCTGCCACCCGGTCCGCGCCGACGATGCAGCCGCGGTCGTCCCACTCGCTGCAGAGCTCGGCGTCGACCTCGTCGTCGTCGGGCCCGAGGCGCCCCTCGTCGCCGGCCTGGCCGATGCGCTCCGTCACCGCGGCATCCGCGTGTTCGGGCCGAGCGCGGCCGCAGCCCGGATCGAGGGCTCGAAGGCATTCGCAAAGGACGTGCTGGAGGCGGCGGGCGTCGCCACCGCACGGACGCTCGCCGTGCCGCAGCCCCCGTGCGTCGTCAAGGCGGACGGCCTCGCCGCCGGCAAGGGCGTCTGGGTGTGCCGCGACCAGCCGGCGCTCGACGCGGCGCTCCTCGCCGCGCAGGCGCTCGGCCAGCCCTTCCACGCAGAGGAGCTGCTCGAGGGACCGGAGCTCTCGGTCTTCGCAGTCGCTGCAGGGGCGGACGCGATCGCGCTCCCTGCATCCCGCGACTTCAAGCGCATCGGGGATGGCGACACGGGGCCGAACACCGGCGGGATGGGCTCGTACAGCCCCGTGGCCGACGCGCCCGACGTGGAGGCGATCCTCGACGCCGTCCACCGGCCGGTGCTGCTCGAGCTCGTCCGCCGCGGGACGCCATTCTTCGGCCTCCTGTACGGCGGCCTCATCCTCACCGCGCGCGGCCCGCACGTGATCGAGTTCAACTGCCGCTTCGGCGACCCGGAGACGCAATCCGTGTTGCCCCGGCTCCAGGGCGGCGTGCTGGACGTGCTCGCTGCCGCGGCCGCCGGCGAGCTCGCGGGAGTGGAGCCGCCGGCCGCCGCCGGTGCCGCAGTCACCGTCGTCATCGCATCGCGCGACTATCCCGAGCGGGGAGAGGCCGGCACGCCGATCGAGGGAATCGCGGCCGCCGAGCAGAGCGGGGCGCTCGTCTTCCACGCCGGGACGGCGCTCAAGGACGGCAACGTGATCACGAACGGCGGCCGCGTCCTCAACGTCGTCGGGACGGGCGGCTCCGTCGCGGAGGCGCGCAACGCCGCCTACGACGGCGTGGCGCACATAGATTTCGCCGGCATGCAGTTCCGAACAGACATCGCCGCCGGTGGCTGACCCAGTCATCGGCATCCTCGTCGGCTCGGAGTCCGACCGGGAGCGCATGCAGCCCGCGCTCGACGTCCTCGACGAGAGCGGCGTCGGCTACGAGTTCGAGGTGCGCTCGGCCCACCGGACGCCGGACGCCGTCGCCGAGTACGCGCGCACCGCGCGCGACCGCGGCCTACGCGTGCTCATCTGCGGAGCCGGGCTCTCGGCCGCGCTGCCGGGAGCCGTCGCGGCCCACACCGATCTCCCGGTGATCGGCGTGCCCTTCCGGTCCAGCCTCAGCGTCCTCGACGGACTGGATGCGCTGCTCGCGATCGCCCAGATGCCCCCGGGCGTACCCGTGGCGGCAGTGGGCGTGGACAACGCCCGCAACGCGGCTGCGCTCGCGTTGCGGATTCTCGGGCGCTGAGCCTCTTCAGCCGTGGATGTTCGTGTAGGCGGCCGGCACCCGCGCGGGGGCGTTGCCGTGCCCCTGCACCGCCAGCTCGCGGACGAGCATGCGATGAGCATCGCGCGGCTTGACGCCGTGGTTCGACGACGTGTGCTCGGTCATCACGCCGGCGAACTTCACGGGACGGTGGTACCGCTTCTTCGCGACCTGGGCGAGCGCCGCCCACTCCTGCGCCATCGTCCTGTTGTAGATCTCCGGGATCGCGTGCGCATAGCGCATGCCGCCGGTGACGAAGAACGCCTGGTGTGCGTTCCAGTAACCGCTCACGATGCCGCCGTCGAGCGAGCCGTAGTTGTAGAGCGGATGACCGACGCGGGAGTCGGCGTAGCCGCGGTAGAAGTCACGCGTCCGCCAGAACGAAGGGTCCCAGGCCGGCTCGACGTCGTCGGCAGCGGCAGCGGTGACGTGCGAATCGAAGTGCGCAGCACGCAACGCGCGCTGAAGCTGCATCGTCTCGCGCGCCCACTTGCGGCCCGCCTTGTACACGCTCGGCACGCTCGGGTGGTAGTTGCTCGTGCCACGCGCGAGATGGATGCGGTCGGCCGAGCCGCGCGGGAGGCAGCGCACATACCCGGTGGCGTAGGCGCCCATCGCACGGGTGATGTCACGGTTCCCCGCGAAGGCGCCGGAGAAGAGGATCGTCCCGTAGGTGTGCCCGTTGTACGACGGCTTGCCGAAGTCGAGGATGATGACGCCCGTTGCGCCGCGCCGAGCTGCGCTGCAGCCCTGCTGGCGGAAGATGCCGGGGTTCGTCGTCCGCTCGTACAGGGAGATGGTCGCCTGCGACCGGGTCTTCGGCTTCGGGTCGTGCCGGCGGCGGACGGCGCGGACGTGTGCCTGGACGTGGGCGCGCACGTGCTCGACCGCGCTCGGAAGCGTGTCGAGGCCGGAGAGGAACGACACCGGCACGGCGGCGGCTGCTCGCGGTCCGGTCGTGGCGGCGTCCGTGCTCGTCGTGAGCGTCGCCGTGGCGAGCGAGCCGAGCGCGAAGCTCGCGCAGCAGGCGAGAACGATCGGACCCCGCTTGTAAAGGAGGTTCTTACACTTTTCGATAAGCATATGCTCATCAAAGTAGCGTTCCTTTCGGCGGGTCGCCGTCCCTCGAAGGAGGGAGCCCGGCAGGGCCGCGGCCGTCGGAGGCCGGCTCTAGACTGATCGCGGTGATCGCCCGCTACTCCCGCCCTGCCATGGCCGCTATCTGGTCGGAGGAGTGGCGATTCTCCGCACTTCTCGACGTCGAGAAGGCGGCAACGTTCGCCTGGGCCGAGCTGGGGATGGTGCCGCCGGAGGCGGCCGAGTCGATCTCTCGGGCCCGGGCACCGGCTCCCGAACGGGTCGCCGAGCTCGAGCAGACCCTCCACCACGACCTCGCAGCCTTCGTGGATGCCGTCGCGGAGACCCTCGGGCCCGAAGGCAGGTGGTTCCACTACGGCCTGACCTCCTCGGACGTCGTCGACACCGCTCTCGCGCTCCAGATCAAGGAGGCCGGCCGGCTCGTTCTCGAAGGCCTCGATCGCGCCTTCGCGGCCGTCGTCAGACGTGCCGAGGAGCACCGGCTCACGCTCCAGATGGGCCGCACGCACGGCGTGCATGCCGAGCCGACGACCTTCGGCCTCAAGCTGGCGGGCTGGGCGTTCGAGCTCGACCGCGGTCGCGTGCGCGTGGCGCGGGCGCTCGAGGGCATGCGGGTCGGGAAGCTGAGCGGGGCGGTCGGCACGTATGCGGCAACCGACCCGGAGCTCGAGCGCATCGCCTGCGAGCGGCTCGGGCTCGAGCCCGCGCCGACCTCGACGCAGATCGTCCAGCGCGACCGGCACGCCGAGCTCCTGTGCGCGCTCGCCGTCGTCGCGTCGTCGCTCGACAGCTTCGCGCTCGAGATCCGCCACCTCGCGCGCACCGAGGTGGCGGAGGTGCAGGAGCCGTTCGGAAAGGGCCAGAAGGGCTCGTCGGCGATGCCGCACAAGCGCAACCCCGTGGTCGCGGAGCGCATCTGCGGGCTCGCGCGCGTCGTCCGCGCGAACGCGCTCGTCGGCCTCGAGAATGTCCCCCTGTGGCACGAGCGCGACATCTCGCACTCGTCCGCCGAGCGCGTCGTCATCCCCGATGGGTTCCTCGCGCTCGACTACATGCTCGACCGCTTCACCTGGCTCGTCGACGGTCTCGTCGTACGAGCGGAGCGCATGCGCCGCAATCTCGAGTCGAGCCATTCGCTCTTCTTCAGCCAGCGCGTCCTGCTCGCGCTCGTCGAGTCGGGCCTCGAGCGCGACGATGCGTACCGGCTCGTGCAGCGCAGCGCGATGCGCGCCTGGGACGAGGAGCTCGACTTCCGCGAGCTCGTCCGCGCCGACGACGAGATCGCCGCCCGCGTCGATCTCGCCTCGGTCTTCGACCTCGGCGCCTACACACGGCACGTCGACACCGTCTTCGCACGCCTGCACGCACTCGCCGCCAAGGAGGAGCCGATCCATGCCTGAAGCCGTCCACGTCGGATCCGGGAAGGTCCGCGAGCTCTACGCGCTCGACGACGAGCGCCTGCTGCTCGTCGCAAGCGATCGCATCTCGACCTTCGACGTCGTCCTCCCGACCGAGATCCCGGACAAGGGGCGCGTGCTCACCGGGCTCTCGGGCTTCTGGTTCTCGCTTCTCCGCTCGCTCGTTCCGAATCACATGCTCGCGATTCGCGAGGACGGACGGTCGATGGAGTGCCGCAAGCTCGAGATGCTCCCGATCGAGTGCGTCGTGCGCGGATACCTCGCCGGCTCGGGCTGGAAGGACTACCAGGCGACGGGCTCGACGTCGGGCCACGCGCTGCCGGCCGGGCTGCGCGAGTCCGAGAAGTTGCCGCAGCCGATCTTCACACCCGCGACGAAGGCGCAGACCGGCCACGACGAGAACATCACCCGCGACCAGGCGGCCGGGCTCGTCGGAGAAGCGCGGCTGCGCGAGGTCGAGGAGATCGCGATCCGCCTGTACACCACCGCGGCGGAGCACGCCTGGGCGGCCGGGATCATCATCGCGGACACGAAGTTCGAGCTCGGGCTCGACGCGAACGGCCACCTCGTCCTCGGCGACGAGGCGCTGACGCCGGACTCGTCACGCTTCTGGCCGGGCGAGACGTACGAGCCCGGCCGCTCGCAGGAGAGCTTCGACAAGCAGTTCGTCCGCGACTACTGCGAGACGACCGGCTGGGACAAGACCTATCCAGGGCCCGAGCTCCCCGCCGACGTCGTGCAGGCGACGCGGGCGAAGTACGTCGAGGCGTTCGAGCGGCTGACGACGATCCCGTTCCCCGCCTACCTCGACGACCCGTCGGTCGTGCTCGGATGAAGGCGACCGTCCTGGTGCGGCCGAAGACCGGCATCCTCGACCCGCAGGGCGAAGCGGTCGAGCGCGCGCTCGAGCATCTCGGCTTCGCCGTCTCCGGCGCCCGGGTCGGCAAGGTCGTCGACCTCGAGGTGAGCGCCGATGACGAGGCGGGTGCACGCGCGCAGGTGGAGCGCATGTGCGAGCAGCTGCTCGCGAACCCGCTCATCGAGTCGTACGAGATCGAGTTGCACGGCGACGCAAGCGATGTCTAGGCCGCAGCCGCGGATCGGAGTCGTCACGTATCCCGGGTCGCAGGACGACCGCGACGCCCTCTGGGCGCTCGGCGCGCTCGACGCCGAGGCGGTGCCGGTGTGGCACGAGGAGCGCGAGCTCCCGTCGCTCGACGCGGTCGTGCTACCGGGCGGCTTCTCGTACGGCGACTACCTGCGCTGTGGTGCGATCGCGCGCTTCTCGCCGGCGACCGCCGCTGTGTGCGCGTTCGCCGATCAGGGCGGGCTCGTGCTCGGCATCTGCAACGGCTTCCAGGTGCTGTGCGAAGCCGGGCTCCTGCCCGGCGCGCTGCTGCGCAACGAGTCGCTCCGCTTCGTGTGCCGAGACGTTCCGGTGCGGGTCGAGCGCAGCGACACGCCGTTCACGACACGGTGCGACGCAGGTCAGACCCTCGTCATCCCGGTGAAGCACGGCGACGGCCGCTACGTGCCGCCGCCCGACCTCGATCCGGCGCAGATCGTGTTCCGGTACCGCGACAACCCGAACGGATCGGTCGACGACATCGCAGGGGTCTGCAACGAGACGGGCAACGTGCTCGGGCTGATGCCCCATCCCGAGCACGCCGTCGACCCCTTGCTGGGGTCGGCGGACGGTGCTCTGATCCTGGCTTCGCTCGTCGAGGCGGCGCGTGATCGCGCGCTTGCGTCGGTCTAGCCGCGCATTCCGAACGGATCGACGAACACGTCGTCGACCTGCCACGTCCCGCTCGTCGCGGTCGACGTCAGCCGGAGCTGCGCCGAGTAGGTGAGGAGCGGCAGTGCCAGCGCGGACGGCACGTTGCCGCTCGGCTGCCACGTGCCGTACCCGGACGGGCTGAAGCTCGTGAAGTTGAGAATGCCCGTGACGTTCCCGAGCAGGCCGTAGAAGACGACCTGGGCCTGCAACGGGCCGTTGGCGCCGTTCGACTTCGCGAACATCCGCCAGCCGGGCGCGTTCAGGGCGGCGCAGACCTTGGGGCCGGAAGCGCTGCCGCCCGGGCCGATGGTGAGGGAGGAACTGCCGCCGCCGTTGACCGCCCACGGCTCGTTGCCGCCGCTCACGAAGGCGTTCGCGAGCTTCCAGCCGGTCACGCCGCTCTCGAACCCGTTGTTCGAGAACGCGAAATAGTCGTTGTTGTCGCCGAACTGGGCGAACGGCTGAAGCGAGCCGCTGCAGGCGAGGGCAGCCTTGCCACCCGGCACGGCGACGATCGCCGCTACGCCAGCCGCCACCAGAACGAGAACTCCACGCTTGAACATGGTCGGCACCCCGACCACCTCCTCGTATCGCCGCAGGACAAGAACCAGAACCGCAGGTCGCACCGTGGTGCAGCTCGGTTTTGGCGGCGATCCCCCTTCCTGGGGATCTTGGGCGGAATACCTCGACCGAGGTACTCCGAAGACATGGGCGCGATGGACAATCTGATCGTGGAAGCCGTTGCGGCCGGTGATCCGCTTGCTGCCGATCTCGTGGAGCGCGCGCGGGACCGTGCGCGCCGCCGCATGGGCACGCTCGAGGAACGCCTGGCGCTGTCGCTCGCCGTTTCGTTCGTCGCGGCGGCCACCGCGGCTGCGATCTTCCTCCCGGCCGGACGCGCGTTCTCACCGAGCGCGGCCGTGCTGGCGGTCGTCGCGTATGCGATCGCCGCGCGTGCGCAGTTCGAGGTCGGAGACGGCTTCGCCTATCCGAGCCAGCTCGTCCTCGTCCCCATGCTCTTCGCGTTCCCCCCGCGCGACGTGCCGCTGCTCGTCGCGGCCGGAATGGTCGGCTCCCAGCTCGTCCGGCGCTCGCACCCGCTGACCCACACGCCGATCGACCTCGCCAACGCCTGGTACTCGATCGGGCCGGCGGTCGTGCTCGCGGCCGTAGGCCCGTCCGCGCCCGCATGGCATCAGGCCCCGCTGTACGCCGGAGCCTTCTGCGCGCAGTTCGCCGTCGACTTCGGCACCACGTCCATCTGGTCCCGCATCGCCTACGGCGTCCGCGTGCGAGATCACCTCCGCTCGATGCGGGAGACGGCGCTCGTCGACGCCGCCCTCACCCCGGTCGGGCTCGTCGTCGCGATCGCCACGATCGGCCGCCCGTGGGGACCGCTCCTCGTCCTGCCGCTCGTGGCGCTCCTGCACGTGTTCGCGCGCGAGCGTCAGCGCCGCCTCGACCACAGCGTCGAGCTGTCGAACGCGTACCGCGGTACTGCGCTCCTCCTGGGCGAGATGATCGAGGCGGACGACGAGTACACGGGGAGCCACAGCCGCGACGTCGTCGAGCTCGTGGTGTCCGTCGCGGACCGCCTCGGGCTCGACCCGAGCGTGCGGAGGCAGGCGGAGTTCGCAGCGCTGCTCCACGACGTCGGCAAGGTGAAGATCCCCTCGGAGATCATCAACAAGCCGGGCCCGCTCGACGAGGACGAGCGCGCGCTCATGAACACGCACACGCTGCTCGGCGAGGAGATGCTCGCCCAGGTCGGCGGGATGCTGGGCAACGTCGGCCGCGTCGTCCGTTCGTCGCACGAGCGCTGGGACGGCGCCGGCTATCCCGACGGTATCGCGGGCGAGGACATCCCGATCGCAGCGCGCATCGTCTCGGCGTGCGACGCATGGAGTGCGATGACGACCGATCGCGCGTATCGGTCGCGCCTCAGCGATGAAGAGGCGACGCTCGAGCTGCGCTTGTGCTCGGGCACGCAGTTCGATCCTCGCGTCGTCGAAGCGCTGCTCGACGTCCTCTCGTCCTAGAGCCCAAGCGCCTCCGCCAGCGCCGGGTGCTGCGCGAGCTGGGCGCGCAGCCGGGTCAGGTCGCGCGCGCGGAACGTCACCGGCCCGCGCCGAGCCTGTCCGTCGGTCACGTAGGCGAAGCGCACGAGCCGCTCGCCGTTCCCGGTCTCGAGCAGCTGCACGGTCGAGGCGAAGCGGCGATCGCCGGCCTGCTGGCGAACCTTCACCTCCTCGACGAGGTCCGCCGCTCCCCAGGGTGTTGCCGTCGTCGAGGCCATGGACGCGACGCTACGCGGTGAACCGTCACGGGGATGTGCCGGTTCTGTGCCGAGCGAGAGGTCAGCTACGGTCGATGAGCTCGATCCGGTAGCCGTCCGGGTCGCGGATGAAGCAGAGCAGCGACCCGCCCTCACGGACGCGGTACGGCTCCCGCTCCGGCTCGATCCCCTGCGCCGCGAGCTGCTCCAGCGTCTCGCCGAGGTCGTCGACCGCGAGCGCGATGTGCCCGTAGCCGGTGCCGAGGTCGTACGTTCGGCCGTCATGGTTGTACGTCAGCTCCAAGATCGCCTTCTGGTCGCCGACGCCGAAGAAGTAGTTCGTCGCCTCGAGCTCGCCGTTCCGGACGATGTCCATGTCGCGCTCGAACCGGAAGCCGAGCGCCTCGTAGAAGGCGCGGCTCTTCGCCGGATCGGTGATCCGGACCATCGTGTGCAGGAACTCAGCCATGCCGGGAGGCTACTCGGGCGGGAGCTCGTCGTGCAGCATCGAGAAGAGCACTGCGTCCTGCCACTCCCCGAACTTCTCGTACGCCTTGCGTTTCACGCCCTCGCGCACGTAGCCGACGCGCTCGGCGTGTGCGACCGCTCGCTCGTTGAAGGCGTAGATCTGGATCTCGAGGCGGTGGAACCCGAGCTCGCCGAGCACGAGCCGCTGGAAGGCGCGCGCGATCTCGTCCCCCCGCTTCGCGCCGCGGAAGCGAGGATGCACGGCGAGCCTGCCGCCCTCGACGATCCGATGGCGCTCGCTGATGACGCGGTAGGAGGCGCTCCCCACTCGCTCCCCGTCCTCCTCGGCGACGAGCCAGCCGAACGCATCCGGCTCCCGTTCCGACAGCTCGATGTCGGCGAGGACGTCTTCGAGCGTTTCCGGTGGGCGCCCGAGGAACTCGCGCGTCTCCTCGCCGGTGACCAGCTCGAGCAGGAAGTCCGCGTCGGAGCGATCAGCTCGCCGGAGCTCGACGGACACGCCGCGACGCTACCCGAACCGCCCCGGTGCCGAGCGCGACGCCGCCGCAGACGAGCGCGAGCCCCGCGAGCTTCTGGTACGAGAGCGCCTCTCCGAGGAAGACAGCCCCGTAGAAGAGCGCGAACGCCGGCAGCATGTACGCCACCAGCGCGGAGCGAGCGGAGCCGTACACACGGATCATCCGGTACGAGAGGATCTGCGCGAGCGCCGTTCCGAGCAGGCCGAGCACCGCGCCGGAGCCGATCGACTTCCACCCCGGCGCGTCCGCCGGCAGCGTCGCAAGCGCGAGCGGCAAGAGCAGCACGAACGCGCCTGCCATCGAGACGGCGGCGAGAACGGGCCCGCCGAAGCTCATCCGCCGGCCCGCGTAGAGGTTCGCCGCCGCATATGACACGGAGGCGACGACGATCGCGGCGATGCCGATCGTCCCGTGCCAGCCACCTTGCGGGTGCACGCCTGCGAGGATGCCGACGCCGACGAGCCCGAGGAGGAGGCCGATGAGGCGCCAGCCGGTCGACCGCTCGCTCGGCACGTAGAGCACGGCGAGCATCGCGACGAAGATCGGCACCGTCGAGTTCGCGACCGCGGCCGTCCCCGAGTCGACCCACCGCTCCCCCCAGGCGATCAGCGTGAACGGGACGGCCGCGTTGAGGACTGCGAGAACGAGGCCCTGGCGCCACGCCCGCGCAAGCGTCGCGCCGCCGTACCGGCGCCACGCGAACGCGACGAGCACGGGCGCGGCGCAGAGGAGGCGCACCTCGATGAGAACGGCAGGCGAGAGGTCGCGGACACCGACCTTGATGAAGAGGTACGACGAGCCCCAGATCGCCCCGAGAACGACCAGGAGAAAGACGTACCGCCGCCTCACGAGCCCATCTGGGACGGAGGCTAGACTGAATCACCTGACGCAGGTTGCGGAACAGCCGCTGCATCGGGCCCTCGGTCTCACCGACCGGGAGGCGGACCGAATCCGAGAGCTTCTCGGCCGCGATCCGAACCACTTCGAGCTCGCCGTCTTCTCCGTCCTGTGGTCGGAGCACTGCGGGTACAAGCACTCGGCGCCGCTCTTGCGACGGCTCCCGTCCGCCGGCGAGCGCGTGCTGCAGGGGCCCGGCGAGAACGCCGGCGTCCTCGATCTCGGCGACGGCCTCGCGGTCGCCTTCAAGGTCGAGTCGCACAATCACCCGTCGGCCGTCGAGCCCTTCCAGGGCGCCGCGACGGGCGTGGGCGGGATCCTGCGCGACATCGTCGCCATGGGCGCCCGACCGGTCGCGCTCCTCGACGGTCTGTGGTTCGGCGGCGACGACCACGACTTCCGCCGCGCAGTCGCCGGCATCGGCCACTACGGCAACTGCGTCGGAGTCCCCAACGTCGGCGGCCAGACCGTGTGGGACGAGGCCTACCGCGGCAACCCACTCGTGAACGCGATGTGCGTCGGGCTCCTCGACGCGCACCGCCTCCAGACCGCCAAGGCGCAGGGGCCCGGCAACGTCGTCGTCCTCTTCGGCGCGACGACGGGCCGCGACGGCATCGGCGGCGCGTCCGTGCTCGCGAGCCAGGAGCTGGGAGAGGACGATGCGGACAAGCGGCCGTCGGTGCAGGTCGGCGACCCGTTCACCGGCAAGAAGCTCATCGAGGTCTCGGTCGAGCTCGTCGAGTCGGGGCTCGTCGAGTCGCTGCAGGACTGCGGCGCCGCCGGGCTCGCCTCCTCGCTCAGCGAGATGGCGAGCGAGGGCGCCGGGATCGACGTCCACCTCGACCGCGTGCCCCAGCGCGAGGAGGGCATGGAGCCCTGGGAGATCATGATCTCCGAGTCGCAGGAGCGGATGGTCGCGATCGTGCGCCCGCAGATGCTCGACGCCGTCCACGCGCTGTGCTCGAAGTGGGAGCTGGGGAGCGCGGAGATCGGCTCGGTCAGTCATGACGGTCTCTTGCGCGCCTTCTATGACGGGACCGTCGTCGGCGAGATACCCGCCAGGTTCCTCACGGACGATTGCCCCCGCTACGAGGTCGAGCAACGGAGACCCGACACGTGGGTCATGCCCGCGCAGAAGGCGCGTCGTGCGCGACCGCCGGTCGCGCACGTGTACGAGCAGTACGACCAGCTCGTCGGGTCGCGCACCGTCCGCCGGCCCGGCTTCGATGCGGCGGTCCTGCGGCTGCGGCCGTCGATGCGCGGGCTCGCCGTCTCGCTCCAGGGACCACGGCCCGGAGAGACGAACGCGTTCGCCGCGGGCATGCAGGCCGTGCTCGGCGCCGCGCGCAACGTCGCGTGCGCGGGGGGCGAGCCGATCGGCCTCACCGACTGCCTCAACTTCGGCAATCCGGAGAAGGCGGAGATCGGCTTCGAGCTCGCGCAGGCGATCGAAGGCATCGCGCAGGCGGCGGAGGCCCTGGGCATCCCGGTCGTCTCCGGCAACGTGTCGCTCTACAACGAGACCAGCGGGGCGGCGATCCTGCCGACCCCGGTGATTGGCGGCGTCGGGCTTCTCGCGGACGCGGCAAAGGCCGCCGATCTGGCATTGAAGCAGGACGGCCACGCATTGCTGCTGATCGGCGACACCGCCGGCCATCTCGGCGCCTCCCTCTATCTGCGCGAGATCGAGGGCCGCGACGACGGCCCGCCGCCGCCGGTCGACCTTGGCGCCGAGCGCCGCAACGGCGATTTCGTCCGCGCCCAGATCCTTTCGGGCCCCGTCCACGCCTGCCACGACGCTTCCGACGGCGGCCTCCTCGTCGCC
>DATAMX010000037.1:0-4052 GCA_036260475.1 Gaiellaceae bacterium
CTTCGGCCGCCGTCGGATCGTGAGACCGAACGCGATGTTGTCCCACACCGTCATGTGCGTGAACGGCGCGTAGTGCTGGAAGACGAAGCCGACGCCGCGCTTCTGCGGCGAGACCGCCGTCGCCTCCTTCCCCGAGATGAACACCTCCCCCGTGTCCGGCGTCTCGAGCCCCGCGATGACGCGCAGGAGCGTCGACTTGCCGCTCCCGCTCGGCCCGAGCAGGCCTGTGAGCGAGCCGCTCTCGACCGAGATGGAGACGTCGTCCAGCGCGAGGAAGTCCCCGAACCGCTTCGTCACGTTACGAGCTTCGATCGCCACGCTTCACCACCGTCATGAGAAGGAGCGTCGCGATCGCGAGCATCGCCAGCAGCACGGAGGCGGCGTAGGCGCCCGTCTGGTCGAAGTTCTCGTACGACGCCTGGACGTACTGCGTGAGGGTCTGCGTTCGGCCGGCGATGCCGCCCGAGACGATGCTGACGGCGCCGAACTCGCCGAGCGAGCGCGCCGTCGTCAACACCACCCCGTAGGCGACCGCCCACCGGATCGCGGGCAGCGTGATCCGCCGGAAGGTCGTGAGCGCGGACGCGCCGAGCGTCGCCGCCGCCTCCTCCTGCTGCGTGCCGATCTCCCGCAGGACCGGCACAACCTCGCGGACGACGAACGGCAGCGAGACGAAGATCGTGGCGAGCACCATCGACGGGAGCGCGAAGAGGACGCGGAACGGAAGGTGGCCGAACCACCCGCCACGCCCGTACAGGAGGTAGAGGGCAAGTCCGACCACCACGGGCGAAAGCGCGAGCGGCAGGTCGACGAGCGCGTTCACGAAGCCCATGCCGGGCATGCGGTGCCGCACGATGGCGAGCGCGCAGAGGATGCCGAACGCCGTGTTCAGCGGGACGGCGATCGCGGCGATCTCGAGCGTCAGCCTCAGCGCGTGCACGGCGTTCGCGTTCGAGATCGCCGACCAGAACGGGGCCGGCCCGTGCTCGAAGGCACGCCAGAAGATGAGCGCCACCGGCGCGATCAGGATGATCGCGAGGTAGCCGAGCGAGAACGTCCGGATCCCGTGTCTAGCGGTCATGGCGAGTCGCCCAGCGGCGCAGCGCGCCGACCGCGAGAAGGAGGCCGAAGGAGATCGCGAGCATGAGCATCGCCAGCGCCGACGCCCCCGTCGGGTCGTCGCTGTTGATGTGCTCGAAGACGTAGAGCGACGCGACCTCGGTCTTGAACGGGAGATTTCCGGCGATGAGGATGACGGCGCCGAACTCGCCTATCGCGCGCGCGAACGCCAGGGTCACGCCGGAGAGGAGCGCCGGCAGCAGATGCGGGAAGACGATGCGGCGGAAGACGGTGAAGCGCCCCGCGCCGAGCGAGGCCGCCGCCTCCTCCATGTCGCGGTCGAGCTCGATGAGCACCGGTTGCACCGTCCGCACGACGAACGGCAGCGTCACGAAGAGCAACGCCATGAGGACGCCCCAGCGCGTGAAGGCGACGTTCACCCCGACGCCGCCGGTCGGCCCGTACAACGCGAGCAGCGTCAGGCCCGCGACGATCGTCGGGAGCGCGAACGGGAGGTCGACGACCGTGTTCACGAGACGCTTTCCCGGAAACTCGTCGCGGACGAGCGTCCACGCGAGCGCGGTGCCGGTGACGGCGTTGATCGCGACCACGCCGCCGGCGAGCTCGAACGTCAGCTCGAGCGCGGCGCGCGCCTCCGGGTTCCACGCCACCTGCCAGAAGTGGTGCCAGCCTCCGCTCGCGGCCTTCGCCGCGACCGCTGCCAGCGGGACGAGGACGATGATGCTGAGATAGCCGAGCGCGAGCCCGCTGCTCAGCGCCGGAGTGCCGAGAGCGCGTCTCCGCGCCCTCGGCATCCGTGCGACGTCAACTGCCAGTGGAGACTCCGAGGCCCTGCTCGATCTTGGCCACGATCCCGTTCGTCGGATCGAAGAACTGCGTGTTCACCTTCGCCCAGCCTCCGACGTAGCCGATCTTGAACAGCTGCGGCCGCGGCGGGAACTCCTTGAGGAACCTCTTCTCGACGCTCGGGACGACGGAACGAAAGCCGCTCTGCGCCCAGATCGTCTGCGCGGCAGGCGTGTACAGCCAGTTCACGAACTGCTTCGCGGCGACGTAGTTCGAGCCGCTCACGGCCGCGAGCGGCGTCTCGATCTGCAGCGTCGCCTTCGGAATGAGGTAGAAGACCGGCTTGCCCTGCGACTGCGCGAGCTTCGCGTCGCTCTCGTAGTCGAGGAGCACGTCTCCTTTCCCGGAGAGGAACGTGTTGAGCGCGTTGCGCCCGCTCGTGTCCTGCGAGACGTTGTGCTGGAAGAGCTGCTTCAGGTACGCCTGCGCCTGCTTGGGCGTCTTGTGCTCGCGCAGCTCCGCTCCGTACGCGGCCATCACGTCCCAGCGTGCCCCGCCCGAGCTGAACGGGTTCGGGAACACGACCTGGACGCCCGACTTGACGAGGTCGTCCCAGGTCTTGATGTGCTTCGGGTTGCCGTTGCGCAGCACGAAGACGACCACCGACTTCGACACGATCCCGTGGTAGGGGTTCGCGTCCCACGACTTGCTCACCTGGCCGGACTGCACGAGCCGGTCCATGTCGGTCGAGATGGAGAAGTTGACGACGTCCGCCGGTAGGCCGGCGGCGACCGCCTTGCTCTGCACCTCGGAGGCGGCGAAGGAGGTCTGGAAGTTCACGCCCTTCCCCTGCGGCGTCGCCTGGTAGGCGGCGATCAGCCTGGGATAGACGGCGGTCGGGATCGAGTAGGCGACGACGGAGAGCGTGGCGTTCCTGCGGCCCGCAGCGGCGGCGGAGGGCAGGACGAGCACGAGTGCGACGAATAACAGTAGTTTTCTCATCGTTTTAGTTGTATATCAAACGCACCGCCCCGTCAAACCCGAGAAACACGAAGGGCCCCTTGCGGGACCCTTCGAAATGCGTCGTGCGACGCGGACTACGCGGTGACGCGGACGTTCGTCGCCTGCGGGCCCTTTGCACCTTCGGTCGCCTCGAACTCGACCTTGGCGCCCTCGGACAGGCTCTTGAAGCCTTCGCCGGTGATGCCCGTGTGATGCACGAACAGGTCCTTCGCGCCGTCGTCCGGGGTGATGAAGCCGTACCCCTTCTCGTCGCTGAACCACTTGACGGTTCCGGTTGCCATATCTAACTCACCTCCCTGCGTTTTTCACGAACAAGCTGGGAGGCGGTGATGCTGCACTCCGGTACTCGTCCTTCTGTGTGGATTGGAACATTCTACTACCAGCGGGACCGACGTCCACGCCGGCTGGTGTATAGCAGCTTCGGCCTGGCGACGGTCATTCCCGTGCTCTGGAACTGCTCTCCGTGCCCGAGGCGGGCGGCAACGCGGCTGACCTCGGCCTGCTGCTCGGGAAGGACCAGCGTGCTGCCCCTCCCGGATGCGCCTGCGCGGCCGGTGCGGCCCACGCGGTGGACGTAGCCCTTGTCGTCCTCGGGCGGATCGAAGTTGATCACGTGTGCGATCGCCTCGAGATCGAGCCCGCGTGCGGCGACGTCGGTGGCGACGAGGGTCGTCACACGGCCGGTGCGGAACTTCTCGAGGGCGCGCTCCCGCTGCGGCTGCGAGAGGTCGCCGTGCATGGCGACCACCGCGATGTCACGGCGCGCGAGCTTCTGTGCGAGGCGGTCCGCCCCACGCTTGGTGCGCACGAAGACGAGCGAGAGGCCGGGCTCGGCCTCGAGCAGGTCGACGAGGCGGTCGACCTTGTCCGCGGCCGTGACCGGGACGAAGTCGTGCTGGATCTCGCTGTCCTCGGCCGAGTCCTCGCGGCCGTTCTCGAAGCGGGCCGGCGCCTCGGTGTACTCGCGGGCGAGCTCGCCGACCTCGCCGTCGAGCGTCGCCGAGAAGAGCATCGTCTGGCGCGCGTCCGGAAGCCGGCGCATGATGCGCTCGACCTGCGGCTTGAAGCCCATGTCGAGCATGCGGTCGGCCTCGTCGAGAACGAGGGTGCGGACACCGTCGAGCGACACGAGCTTGCGCTCGACGAGATCCTGGAGGCGGCCC
>DATAMX010000144.1:0-2605 GCA_036260475.1 Gaiellaceae bacterium
GCGCAGCCGATCGAGGAGGGCCGCAAGCTCGCGAACAAGCTCTGGAACGCGAGCCGCCTCCTGCTCATGGGCGGCGCGTCGGAAGCCGCTGCGCGGCCCTCGTCGGTGGAGGAGCAGTGGATCCTCGCCCGCATCGACGCGACGCGCGCCGAGGTCGAGGAGGATCTCGCCGCGTTCGACTTCGCGCACGCGGTCGCGCGCCTCTACCACCTGACCTTCGACGACTTCTGCGACTGGTACCTCGAGGCGATCAAGCCGAGGCTGCAGGAAGCGGATGCCCGCGCGACGGCGTTCGCCGCCCTCGAGCGCCTGCTGACGCTCCTCCATCCGGTGATGCCCCACGTCACGGAGGAGATCTGGTCGCAGTTCCACGACACCCGGCTGATCGTGTCGCCCTGGCTCGAGGCCGAGGCGTACGGCGGCGATTTCCGCGCGGTCGAGAACGCTCAGACGGCTGCGCGGATCTATCGACGCAGCCGCGTTCGCATCAAGCTGACCGGCGACGCGTCCCGCATCTTCGAGGCGGTCGTGCGCCCGACCGAGGATGAAACTCGGGCGCGTAGCGCAGACGCAGAGCGCGAGCGCGTCCGCAAGGAGATCGAGCGCTCCGAGGGGATGCTCGCGAACGAGAAGTTCGTGGCGAACGCGACGCCGGAGGCTGTCGCTTCCGAGCGCGAGAAGCTGGCGCAATACCTTGACGAGCGCGACGCGCTGGGTTGAGTCCCTCAGCCCCTGGCCGGCCGACGGCTTCGGGCTCGACCGCATCCACGCGCTGCTCGCGGAGCTCGGCGACCCGCAGCGCCGCTACCCGGCCGTGCACGTCGTCGGCACCAACGGGAAATCGTCGACGACGCGGTTGATCGAGGCACTGCTCGCGGACGCCGGCCTCGCGGTCGGCGCCTACGTCTCACCGCACGTGCGCGGCTGGAGCGAGCGGATCCGCATTCGCGGCGAGGACGCCGACTTCGATCGTGCGGTCGCGGCGGTCCGCGGTGCTGCAGAGCGGATCGGAGCGACGCAGTTCGAGGCGCTGACGGCGGCGGCCCTGGCAGCGTTCGCCGAGGCCGGGGTCGACGTCGCGGTCGTCGAGGCAGGCCTGGGAGGCCGGCACGATGCGACGAACGTCCTCGAGACGCGTGTCGTCGTGCTCACGAACGTCGCCCTCGAGCACATGGAGGTCCTCGGCGACACGCGCGAGGCGATCGCGGCGGAGAAGCTCGCCGTCGTCCGCCCGGGCGCCGTCGTCGTGCTCGGAGAGCCCGAGTGGCAGGAGCTGGCGACCGAGAACGGAGCCGCCCGCGTCGAGCTCACCGCGCGCAGCAACCTCGCGCTCGCCGTCGCGGCCGCGGAGGCATTCCTCGGGCGACCGGTCGAGCCCGCCGCCGCGGCCGACGTGCGGCTGCCCGGTCGTCTCGAGCATCGCAGCGAGCATCCGCTCGAGATCTGGGACGGCGCCCACAACCTGGCCGGGGTCGGGTACCTCCTGCCACGCCTTCCCGACCGGGACTTCGTGATCGTTGCGTCGATCCTCCAGGACAAGCGACCCGAGCTCATGCTCGAGGCCCTCTCCGTCCGCGGGGAGACGCTCGTTGCGACCGAGTCGGCGAACCCGCGCTCCGTCCCGGCCGCGGAGCTCGCCGACCTGGCCTCCGCCTTCTTCAGCCGGGTCGAGCTGGAGCCGGATCCCGCGACCGCCCGCCGCCGCGGATCGGAGCTCGCCGGGCCGGACGGGGCCTTGCTCGTCACCGGGTCCCTCTATCTTCTGGGCGAGCTCAGTGGCGACGATTAAGACACACACCGCAGGCGAGAAGGCCGGGATCTTCGCGTTCGCGATCCTCGTGCTCGCGATCATCGTCGGTGGCGCATTCGCCGCCGGCTGGCTGATCGGCCGGACGCTGCTGTGACGACGCGCTCGGTCGTCGAGATCGTCGTCGCCTTTGCGGCGCTGTTCTGGCTCGCGTCCGCGTACTGGACGTACAAGGACGCGCGCCGGCGCATCGACGACGCCTGGCTTGTCGGCTTCGCGACGACGCTCGGGCTCGTGCCGTACGCAGGCCCGCTCGTCTACATGCTCTTCCGGCCACCGGAGTACCTCGAGGACGTGCGCGAGCGCGAGCTGGAGATCAAGGCCATGGAGGACCGGCTGTCGCAGCGCCGCCTCGTCTGCCCCGTCTGCCGCTCGGACGTCGACTCGAGCTATCTCGTGTGCCCGATCTGCACGACGAAGCTCCGGCAAGCCTGCGTCAAATGCCGCGCGCCGCTCGAGGCGCTGTGGCAGGTGTGCCCGTACTGCGAGACCCCGATCGAGGCTTCGAGCGCAGCGACCCAAGGCGGCCCCTTGGGACGCCGACCATAAGAGGAGGCGCCGATTTACTCGGCGCCTCCGTCTATAGTGCCGCGCCGTGGCGGTTGAGCGCACACTGATCCTGATCAAGCCGGACGCGGTCCGGCGCAGCCTCGCCGGCGACATACTGTCGCGCATCGAGCGCCGCGGCTTCGTCGTGCGCGCGGGGAAGCTGCTCACGGCGAGCCGTGAGCTGGGCGAGACGCATTACGCCGAGCACAGGGAGAAGCCGTTCTTCGGCGAGCTCGTCGACTTCATCAC
>DATAMX010000052.1:0-8768 GCA_036260475.1 Gaiellaceae bacterium
GTCGCGCGCGACCGCGCGTTGCGAGAACGCGAGGATCGTGCGCGCCTCGGGGACGGAGCGCCCGCGGATGAGGTCGGTGACGAGCCGCGCCTTGCGCGCGCTCGAATGCACCCACTTCGCCTGGGCTCGAACCTGCTGCGCCTCTGTCTCTACTGCTGCCATTACCTCTTGACCTTTGCCGCCCGGTCACCCGAGTGGCCGCGGAAGGTCCGCGTCGGGGCGAACTCGCCGAGCTTGTGGCCGACCATCTGCTCGGAGATGAAGACCGGCACGTGCTTGCGGCCGTCGTGGACCGCGATCGTGTGGCCGACCATCTCCGGGAAGATCGTCGACGTCCGCGACCAGGTGCGGATCATCGTCTTCTGGCCGCCGTCGTTCATCTTGCCGATGCGGTCGAGCAGGCGCTGCTCGACGAACGGCCCCTTCTTGCTGGATCTACTCACTAGCGACGACCCTCCTTGCCGCGCCGCCTGGCGCGGACGATCAGCTTGTTCGACTCCTTGTGCTTGCGACGCGTGCGCTTGCCGAGCGTCGGCACGCCCCACGGGGTGACCGGGTGCCGGCCCCCCTTCGACTTGCCCTCGCCGCCGCCGTGCGGATGGTCGACCGGGTTCATGGCCGAGCCGCGCACGGTCGGGCGCTTGCCGCGCCAGCGACTGCGGCCGGCCTTGCCGCCGGTGATGTTCTGGTGGTCGACGTTGCCGACCTGGCCGACGGTCGCGCGGCACGCGAGCGGGACGCGGCGCATCTCGCCCGAGGGGAGGCGCAGGACGGCGAAGCCCTGATCCTTCGCGACGAGCTGGATGCCCGACCCCGCCGAGCGCGCCATCTTCGCACCCTGTCCCGGCTGCAGCTCGACGTTGTGCACGAGCGTGCCGGTGGGGATGTGCTCGAGCGGAAGCGCGTTGCCGACCTTGATGTCCGCGGCCGGGCCGGACTCGACGGTCGCACCGACACGCAACTGCGCGGGCGCGAGGATGTAGCTCTTCGCGCCGTCGGCGTAGTGGAGCAGCGCGATGCGCGCCGACCGGTTGGGGTCGTACTCGATCGAGGCGACCTTCGCCGGCACGCCGTCCTTCTGGCGCTTGAAGTCGATGACGCGGTAGCGCCGCTTGTGCCCGCCGCCCTGGTGGCGCGTCGTGATGCGGCCGTTGTTGTTGCGGCCGCCCTTCTTCGTCACCGGCTCGAGCAGGCTCTTCTCCGGCTTCGTCTTCGTGATCTCCTCGAACGTGGACACCGACATGAAGCGGCGGCCCGGCGAGGTCGGCTTGTAGCGACGGATCGGCATTACAGCTGTGCTCCTTCGAAGATCTCGATCGAGTCGCCGGCCTTGAGCTCGACGATGGCCTTCTTCCAGCCTGGACGGATGCCCTTGTAGAGCCCGCGCCGCTTCGGCTTCGGCTGCACCTTGACGATGTTCACGGCCACGACGGTGACGTCGAAGAGCTCCTCGACGGCCTGACGGACCTGCGTCTTGTGCGCGTCCTGGTGCACCTTGAACGTGTACTTGTTCTGGGTGATCTGCTCGTAGCTCTTCTCGGAGATCACCGGGCGGAGCAGGACCTGGCCGGGATGAAGGCTCACGACGCCCTCCTCTGGAGCGCGTCCAGGGCGCTCTCGGAGACGAGGAGGGAGCGGGCCCAGACGATCTCGGCCACTTCCAGCTCCTGCGGGGTGGTGACGATGACGCGGTCGAGGTTGCGGAAGCTCTTGCCGAGCGTCTCCTCGTCGTCGTTCACGACGATCACCGCCGGCACCTCGCCACCCCACTTGCTCAGAAGGTCGATTGCGCCCTTCGTCGTGGGCGTGTCGAACGCCGACGAGCTGAGGAGCGCCAGGGTGCCCGCCTGAACGTGGTCGCTCAGCGCGGCGCGCAGCGCAGCGCGCGCTGCCTTCTTGTTCACCTTGACCGAGAAGTCCCGCGGGCTGGGCGGGAAGACGACGCCGCCGCCCGTGAACTGCGCGGCACGGATCGTGCCGGCGCGGGCGCGGCCGGTTCCCTTCTGGCGCCACGGCTTCGAGCGGCCGCCGGAGACGAGCCCGCGGCTCTTCGCCGCGCGCGTGCCCTGACGGCGCGCGTTCATCTCCGCGCGGACGGCCTCGTGCACGAGGTGCGGCTTCACCTCGGCGCCGAAGATCGACGCCTCGAGCGAGACCTCCTTCGCGGCCTTGCCGCCGAGCAGTGGTGCCTTCGGCGCGGCCACTATTTCGACATCTCCCGGATCTCGACGATGCCGTTCTTCGGGCCCGGGACGGCGCCCTTGACGAGCAGCAGGTTCCGCTCCGGATCGATCGAGTGGACGGTCAGACCGACCTGGGTGACGCGCTTGCCGCCCATACGGCCCGCCATGCGGATGCCCTTGAAGACGCGCGACGGCGTCGCCGACGCGCCGATCGAGCCCGGCTTGCGGATGTTGTGCGAGCCGTGCGTGACCGGGCCGCGGCTGAACCGGTGCCGCTTGATCGTGCCCTGGAAGCCCTTGCCGATCGAGGTCCCGGCGATCTTGACCGCGTCGCCGGGCTGGAAGATCTCCACGGTCACGTTCTCGCCCTGCACCGCGTCGGCGAAGTGGCCGCGGAACTCGATCAGATGGCGGTAGGCACCGCTCACCCCGTTCTTCGCGAGGTGGCCGCGCTCCGGCCTCGAGATCTTGCGATCGGCGACCGGCTCCCACGCGAGCTGCACGGCCTCGTAGCCGTCCGCGTCGGGCGTGCGCACGGCGACGACCGGGCACGGGCCCGCCTCGATCACCGTGACGGGAGTCACGCCGCCGGTCTCCTCGTCGAAGAGCTGCGTCATCCCGATCTTCTTGCCGATGATCCCTCTCATCTATGACCACCGCCGGAGCAGATCGTGCTCGCAGGGCGGCGAAAACCGAGCAGCGCTGCGATGCGACGGTTTGCAGCCGTCATGCGAGTGCGAGATGCGAAGAAGGTGGTCATCTAAAGCTTGATCTCGATGTCGACGCCGGCCGGGAGGTCGAGCCGCATGAGCGAGTCGACCGTCTTCGGCGTCGGCGAATGGATGTCGATCAGCCGCTTGTGCGTGCGCACCTCGAAGTGCTCCCGCGAGTCCTTGTCCTTGAACGGAGACCGGATGACGCAGTACACGTTCTTCTCGGTGGGCAGCGGAACGGGACCGGTGATGGTGGCGCCGGTGCGCTGAGCCGTGTCCACGATGTCCTTCGCGGACTTGTCCACCTGCTGGTGGTCGTAGCCCTTCAGGCGGATTCTGATTTTCTGCTGAGGCACCGGCGCCAATCCCTTCGCGTCAACTTCGCTTTTCGATGTGCTTGGTTCGCGTGTAACTAAGGCCCATAGGGCTTACTTGATGATCTCCGTGACCGCTCCGGCGCCGACGGTGCGGCCACCCTCGCGGATTGCGAAGCGGAGACCCTGATCCATTGCGATCGGCTGGATCATCTCGATCTCCATGTTCGTGTTGTCGCCCGGCATGACCATCTCCTGGCCCTCCGGCAGCTTGATCGACCCGGTCACGTCCGTCGTGCGGAAGTAGAACTGGGGCCGGTAGCCGTTGAAGAACGGCGTGTGCCGGCCGCCCTCGTCCTTCGACAGGACGTAGACCTCGGCCTTGAAGTGCGTGTGCGGCGTGATCGAGCCCGGCTTCGCGACGACCTGGCCGCGCTCGACCTCCTCGCGCTTGATGCCGCGGAGGAGCGCTCCTGCGTTGTCGCCGGCCTGCGCGTAGTCGAGCGTCTTCTGGAACATCTCCAGCCCGGTGACGACCGTCTTCGTCGTCTGGGGATGGATCCCGATGAGCTCGACCTCGTCGCCGACCTTGCACTGGCCTTGCTCGATGCGGCCGGTCACGACGGTTCCGCGGCCGGTGATCGTGAACACGTCCTCGATCGGCATCAGGAACGGCTTGTCGACGTCGCGGACGGGCTCCGGGATGTAGGAGTCGACCGCCTCCATCAGCTCGAGCACCTTCGGCGTCCACTCCGCGTCGCCCTCGAGCGCCTTCAGCGCCGAGACCTGCACGACGGGGATCTCGTCGCCGGGGAACTCGTACCGGGTGAGGAGCTCGCGCACCTCCATCTCGACGAGCTCGAGCAGCTCGGGGTCGTCGACCATGTCCGCCTTGTTCAGCGCGACGACGATCGCCGGCACCTGCACCTGCCGGGCGAGCAGGATGTGCTCGCGCGTCTGCGGCATCGGGCCGTCGGCCGCGGAGACGACGAGGATCGCGCCGTCCATCTGGGCGGCGCCCGTGATCATGTTCTTGATGTAGTCCGCGTGGCCCGGGCAGTCGACGTGCGCGTAGTGACGGTTGGCCGTCTCGTACTCGACGTGCGCGGTGTTGATCGTGATGCCGCGCTGCCGCTCTTCCGGCGCCTTGTCGATGGCGTCGAAGCTGGTTGCGGCCGTGCCCGTGCCGCTCTCGGCGAGGACCTTGGTGATGGCAGCCGTCAGCGTCGTCTTGCCGTGGTCGATGTGACCGATGGTGCCGACGTTGACGTGTGGCTTCGTGCGCTCGAACTTCTGCTTTGCCATGGGTGGCTCCTGATCTCCTTGTTGCCTAGTGGGCCCCGGAGTCGACGAGCTCGCTCGCGATCGACTGGGGGACTTCCTCGTAGTGGTCGAACTCCATGTGGAACGTCGCTCGACCCTGACTCATTGAACGAATGTCCGTTGCGTAGCCGAACATCTCGGCGAGGGGAACCATCGCTCGGATCACCTGTGCGTTGCCGACGGGCTCCATGCCCTCGACCCGCCCGCGACGGCCGTTGAGGTTGCCCATCACGTCGCCGAGGTAGTCCTCGGGCGTCGTCACCTCGACGAGCATGACCGGCTCGAGCAGCTTCGGCTTCGCGCGCTTCAGCGCCTCCTTGAAGGCCATCGAGCCGGCGATCTTGAACGCGCGCTCGCTCGAGTCGACCTCGTGGTACGACCCGTCGACGAGCTCGATCCTGACGTCGACCACGGGGTAGCCGGCGAGGATGCCCGAGTCCATCGCCTCGCGGATGCCCGCGTCGACGGCCGGGATGTACTCCTTCGGGATCTTGCCGCCGACGATCTTGTCGTCGAACTCGTACCCCTTGCCCGGCTCCTGCGGGTACAGGTTGATGATCACGTCCCCGTACTGGCCCGAGCCGCCGGTCTGCCGAACGAACTTGCCCTGGACCTTCTCCGCCGGCTTCGACACGGTCTCGCGGTACGCGACCTGCGGGCGGCCGACGTTCGCGTCGACGTTGAACTCTCGCTTCAGCCGGTCGACGATGATCTCGAGGTGCAGCTCGCCCATCCCGGAGATGAGCGTCTGCCCCGTCTCCTCGTCCGAGGTGACGCGGAACGTGGGGTCCTCCTCGGAGAGGCGCTGCAGGCCGGCGCCGAGCTTGTCCTGGTCGGCCTTCGACTTCGGCTCGACCGCGACCGAGATGACCGGGTCGGGGAAGCTCATCGACTCGAGCACGATCGGCGCGCTGTCGGCGGCGAGCGTGTCGCCCGTCGTCGTGAACTTCAGGCCGACGCCGGCGGCGATCTCGCCCGCCATGATCTCCTCGCGCTCCTCACGGTGGTTCGCGTGCATCTGGAGGATGCGGCTGATCCGCTCCGTCTTGCCGTTCGTCGTGTTGAGGACGCGGTCGCCCGCCTTGATGCGGCCGGAGTAGACGCGGAAGTACGTCAGCTTGCCGACGTACGGATCGGACATGACCTTGAAGGCAAGCGCCGCGAACGGCTGGCTCGGATCGGGCATGCGCTCTTCCTCGGCCTCGGTCTTCGGGACGATGCCCATCACGGGCGGCACGTCGAGCGGGCTCGGGAGGTAGTCGATGACCGCGTCGAGCAGCGGCTGCACGCCCTTGTTCTTGAAGGCGGAGCCGAGCAGCACGGGCGTGATCTCGTCGGCGAGCGTCGCCGCGCGGACGGCCCGGCGGATCATGTCCGCCGTCACCGAGGACTCGTCCTCGATGTACGCCTCGAGCACCTCGTCGTCGAAGTGCGAGATCGCGTCGATGAGCTGATGGTGGTACTCGTGCGCCTGCTCGCGCAGGCCTTCGGGAATCTCGGTGACGTCGAACTGCTGGCCGAGCTCGTCCTTGTAGACGATCGCGTTCATCTCGACGAGGTCGACGACGCCGGTGAACTGATCCTCCTGGCCGATCGGGATCTGCACCGGGATGGGATTCGCGCCGAGGCGGTCGGTCATCGACTGCACCGCGGCGAAGAAGTTCGCGCCGGTGCGGTCCATCTTGTTGATGAACGCGATGCGCGGGACCTTGTACTTGTCGGCCTGGCGCCACACCGTCTCGGACTGCGGCTGGACGCCCGCGACGGAGTCGAAGACGGCGATGGCGCCGTCGAGGACGCGCAGGCTCCGCTCCACCTCGACGGTGAAGTCCACGTGCCCGGGCGTATCGATGATGTTGATGCGATGGTCACGCCACACCGCGGTCGTCGCCGCGGACGTGATCGTGATGCCCCGCTCCTGCTCCTGGGCCATCCAGTCCATCGTCGCGGCGCCTTCGTGGACCTCACCCATCTTGTGGGTGCGGCCGGTGTAGTAGAGGATCCGCTCGGTCGTCGTCGTCTTGCCCGCATCGATGTGGGCCATGATCCCGATGTTCCGGACGCGATCCAGCGCCACGTTCGTCTCTGCAACCTTGGTGCTCAAGTCGTCCTTTCTGCCGTCTACCAGCGGTAGTGCGCGAAGGCCTTGTTGGCCTGCGCCATCCGGTAGACGTCGTCCTTTCGCTTGAACGCGCCGCCCTGCTGGTTGAGCGCGTCCAGAATCTCGTTGGCGAGCTTGTCGCTCATGCCCTTCTCGCGGCGGTCGCGCGCGAACGTGACGAGCCAGCGCACGGCGAGCGTGCGCGCCCGGCGCTGCGGGACCTCGACGGGAACCTGGTAGTTCGCGCCGCCGACCCGGCGGCCCTTCACCTCGAGCACCGGCGTGACCGTCTTGACCGCCTGCTCGAGCACCTCGACCGGCGGGCGGCCGGTCTTCGTGCCGACGTTCTCGAGCGCGGTGTAGACGATGTCCTCGGCGACCGACTTCTTGCCGTCGAGCATCACCTTGTTGATGACCTGGGTGACGAGCGGCGACCCGTAGACCGAGTCCGGCGGAACCGCCCGGGCCTGGATCTCGGCGCGGCGAGGCATCAGCTGCCCCGCTTCGCGCCGTAGCGGGACCGCGCCTGCTTGCGATCCGAGACGCCGGACGTGTCGAGCGCGGCGCGGATGATCTTGTACCGGAAGCCCGGCAGGTCGGCCGTGCGGCCGCCGCGAATGAGGACGACCGAGTGCTCCTGCAGGTTGTGGCCCTCGCCGGGGATGTAGGCGCCGACCTCCATGCCGTTCGTCAGGCGGACACGGGCCACCTTGCGCAGCGCCGAGTTCGGCTTACGCGGGGTGGTCGTGTACACGCGCGTGCAGACGCCCCGCTTCTGCGGGGAGCCGGCGAGCGCAGGCGCCTTGGTCTTTGCCTTGGCGGCCTTGCGGCCCTTGCGCACGAGTTGATTGACAGTCGGCATGAGTCCTTCGTCTAGTCCCTTGACACAAAGAGACGGTCGGCTTGGGGCGGAGGGCCCCTGCCAACCGGCCCGCGGAATGGTAGCGAAGCCGCGTCGACACCGTCAAACAGCCGAAAGATGCCCTTTCGGGGGCTGGCACGCGGACGCCCCGGGCGACTAGAGTCTGGCAGCCTCCGTGAGCCACCTCTTGATTGCGGCGACCGCGGCGCTCAGCGCCTGCCTGCTCCTGCTCGTCGGGGTGTTGCTGGGCCTGTTGCGACGGTCCGGCGGCCGGGTGGCGGAGGTCGAGCGGCGGCTCGACGCGCTCGCCTCGGATCTCGGCGGGGCAGTCGAACGCGCGGAGGAAGAAGGCCGCCGAAGCCGGCTCCTCGGCGACATCACCGGGTCGATCGACCTGGACGAGGTGCTGACACGCGCGCTCGAGGCGATCGTGGCCGTCCCGGGCGTCGATGCGGCGTTGCTCCGTGTCGAGGGCGAGAAGGCGCCGATCATCGCAGCGCACGGGCTCGCCGACGAGGAGGCCGCGCGGCAGTCGGCCGCGGTCCCGCCGGGCCACCGCGACCTCCGCGCGATCGAGCTCACGTACCGGTACGCCGAGAGCGACGCAGACGACGTGTTGCGCGGCGGCATGGCGCTGCCGCTCGCCGACGAGACGGGCCCGATCGGCATGCTCCTCGTCCTGACGAGGGCTCTCGGACATCGCTTCGGGGACGAGGAGCTGCTGCAGCTCGAGGAGATCGCGATCCGCACGGCCCCGGCGATCGAGAATGCCCGCCGCTTTCGGGAGGCGCGCCAGCTCGCCGACCTCGACGCGCTGACCGACCTCCACAACCGGCGGTACTTCCACGAGACGCTGGCACGCGAATCCGTGCGCGCGCACCGCTACGCCCGCAAGCTCGCGCTCATCGTCTTCGACCTGGACGACTTCAAGGAGGTCAACGACCGCATCGGTCACCTCGCCGGCGACGCCGTCCTCGCCGAGGCGGCCTCGCGCATGCGCCAGGTCGTGCGCATCGCTGACGTCCCGTGCCGCGTGGGCGGCGACGAGTTCGCCGTGATCATGCCCGAGTCGACGATGGAGGACGCCGAGCAGCTCTTCCAGCGCATCCAGACGCTGATGTCGACGCGTGCGATCGGCCAGGCCGGACGCCTCCGCCTCTCCGGCGGCCTCGCGGAGCTCCTGCCGGAGGACGACGCCATCTCGCTGTTCGAGCGCGCCGACCGCGCCCTCTACGCCGCCAAGCAGGCCGGCAAGGGCCGCTCCATGGCCGC
>DATAMX010000056.1:0-4712 GCA_036260475.1 Gaiellaceae bacterium
CGGCTCGCTCGAGCGCGACCGAGACTTCCTCGTCGAGGCGTCGCCGATCACGCACGTCGATGCGATGCGGGCGCCGCTGTTCATCCAGCACGGCGCGAACGACCCGCGCGTCCCGCTGGCGGAGTCGGAGGAGATCGCGCGTGTACTCCGCGAGAAGGGGATCCGCTGCGAGCTCGTCGTCTACCCGGACGAGGGCCACTCGATCGCGAAGCTCTCGAACCGGATCGACTCGTTCACGCGCGCGGTCGCGTTCCTCGACGAGGTGCTCGCCGGCTAGGCCGTGCCGTCGCGCTACGGCGCGAACGTGCGAAGTCGCCGTTCATCGTGTCCCACCAGAAGGCGAGCGCCGGCTCGGGGGCCTTGTCGTAGTGACACGTCCACACGAGGCCGCGACTGCAGCTGAGTCGTTCGTGCTCGGGCGCCGGATTGGCCCGATCCATGTCCAGTCGATGCCAGACGCTCGTTTGAGGAAGGTTGTCCGCGGAGACCGCGGGCACGGCGACCGGGAGCACCGCTGTCGTGGCCGCCATCAGCAGGAACCTCAGCCCTTTGATCATGGTGATTCCTCCTCCTCCTAGCTCTGCGGGACGACGAGGGTGAACGCGATCTGGTCGGAGAGCTCCGTCGTCGGGGTGTCGACGAACGTCTTCACTTCGAGCTGTCTCGCCGTGCAGTTCGCGTGAGTGGGGTCGTAACGGACGACTGGGAAGCCGACGACGTTCGAGTAGAAGGCCTCTTCGGAGGCGACCGCGGCGGGATCGGCTACGTCGACCCCTTGAGCGGGGGTAAGGCAGTAGTCCCCGGCGGCCGCGGCGCTCACGGCGATGAAGCCTTCCGTGTGCGCGGTGACCAGGCGCGGCGAGCCGCCATTCGGATCGACGAGCGCGTACGCGGACGCACTGCGGCCGCCTGAAGAGCTCGCCCATGCGATCGTGCCGCCGGCGAGGGCTGTGAGCGCGATCAAGAGTACGAAGAGCCGATGCATCTTCTCCTCCTTCGTTATTTCGCGTTGTGATGCTCGACGCTGATCAGCTTGTCGATGCGGTCGACGCGTGACCGGTCGTTGCCGGGGCCGCCGTCCACGACATCGCGCGTCCCGTCCTTGGAATAGAAGACGTCATTGCCGTTGCCGCCTACGAGCGTGTCCGTGCCGGGGCCGCCGTAGATGATGTCGTCGCCGGCACCTCCTTCGATCCGGTCGTTGCCGGCGAGCCCGTAGATGGTGTCGCCGCCGCCGAGGCCGCAGATCACGTCCGGCCCCGACGTGCCCGTGAGGAGGTCGCCGCGGATGGTGCCGCGGATCGTGCAGCGATCCTTCGTCTGCAGGGGCTGCCAGTCGGGGACCATCTGGTACGTGGAGCCCGACTCCTCGATGAGCCGCGTGGCGGCGCCGCCGCCGGAGCTCATGAGATACAGCTTGCGGCTGCCCTTCGCCGCGCGGTCGCTCACGAAGACGATCTTGGCGCCGTCGGGTGAGAAAGCCGGCAGCGCGTCGAGCGCCGGGGAGTCGGTGAGTCGCACGGCCCCGCTGCCGTCGGCATGCATCTTGTACACGTCGAAGTTGCCCTTCTCGGCTCGGTCGGACTCGAACGTGATCCACTGGCCGTCGGGCGACCAGTTCGGGTCGGAGCTCGTGTTGGCTGCGCTCGTGAGCTGCGTCTTGCCCGTGCCGTCGCCGTTCATGACCCAGATCTGCCGGGTCGACTTGTCTGCGGACTCGACGGTGAACGCGATCCTGTTTCCTCTTGCCGACCACGACGGATCGAGCTCGTTGAGCGATGAGCTGGTCAGCTGCTGCGGGCCGCTGCCGTCGGCGGCGACCGAGTAGATGTCCGAGTTGCCGTTGCGATCGGTCTCGAAGGCGATGCGCGAGCCGTCGCCCGACCAGGTGGGATCGACGTCGTTGCCGGGCGTGAAGGTGATCTCCCGCTGGCCGCTCGCGTCGGGGGCGATGACGTAGATATCCGCAGTCGAGCCGTTCGGCTTGCTGTACGCGATGAGCTTTCCGTCCGGCGACCACGATGCGCCGATCGTCGTGTCCGACGCTGCGGTGTTCGCGAGCCGCACGACCCCGCTGCCGTCGGGGTTGACGAGCACGAGGTCGTTGTTCTCGTCGTTGAACACGATGCGACCGTCGATCCGACCAGGAAATGCCGTGCGCCCGGCATGCGAGCCGACGGCGGTCGAGCCGGCGACGGCGGAGAGTGCGACGACCGTGCCGAGTGCAGTTGCGAGCCGCTTCATCATTCCTCCTTCGGGGACGCTCCGACGGTCGCAGTGCGCACTCCCAACGCGCTCCCAAACGACTGTCGGGGGCGTCATTGCTCGAGAGCACGCCGCTCGGCAAGGGCGTTGACGAGGTCTGCCAAGCGGTCGCCGTCGACCGCGTGCACGAAAGCGGACGCCCCCACGAGCTCGGCTGCGCGCGGTGCGGCGCCGCCCGCGCTCGGATCGATCACGAGCACGGCGGGAGGCGCGGGCGGGGAGGCGATGGCGGCGGCGGCGAGGAGGGCCCCGCCGGGCAGATCTGCGTCGATGATGCAGACGTCGGGGCGGTCGCGCGCGACGGCCTCGACGGCCGCCCGAGCGCTGGCGCACCTGCTCGTCACCTGGAAGCCGGCCTCGGCCAGCGCGGCGTCGAGCGTCGCCCGAAGCGATCCCCGGCCGACCGCGACCACGATTCTCGTACTCACGACGACGGGAGGGTCGCGCCCGGCGCTCTCAGGACGCTCTCGCCCGGCTGTCAGGCCGGTCGGGCGGCTGGTAGGCGGTCGGTCGCGCTGTTACGTTGACCAGCCAGGAGGACGAATGGACTTTTCGCTCCTCGGACCGGTCGAGGCAAAGGAAGACGGTCAGCCGATCCCATTGGGCGGGCCGCGGCAGCGCGCGCTCCTCGCACGCCTGCTCGTCGACGCGAATCGCGTCGTCTCGGTCGACCGGCTCGCGGCCGATCTGTGGGACGCTCCGCCGCGAGACGCGCACGGCGCGTTGCAGAACCAGATCTCGCGCCTGCGCAAGGTGCTGGGCGACCGGCTCGCCACGAAGCCGCCTGGATATCTCATCCGCGTCGAGCCGGGCGAGCTCGACCTGGACGACTTTCGTTCGCTCGTCGCCGAGGCGGGCGCTGCCGCGGATCCCCGTGAACGGTCTCGCCTCCTCCGGGAGGGCGATGCGCTCTTCGTGGGGCAGCCGCTCGCTGACGTCGAAGCGCCCTTCGCCGAGGCCGAGCGAGCCGCGCTGGAAGAGCTTCGGCTAGCGGCGTGCGAGGGGCGCGTGGACGCCGACCTCGAGCGCGGGCGTCACGCCGAGCTCGTGCCGGAGCTGGGCACGCTCGTCCGCGCGCATCCGCTGCGGGAGCGATTGCGCGGCCAGCTGATCCTCGCGCTCTACCGCTGCGGGCGGCAGGCAGACGCGCTCGAGGCGTACCGGGATGCGAAACGGATGCTCGACGAGGACCTCGGGCTCGAGCCGAGCCCCGCCCTCCGAGAGCTCGAGCGGGCCATCCTCACCCAGGACGAGTCGCTCGCCGCGTCGGCTGTCGCCGATCGTTCGTCGACGACGGCAACGTCTCCGCCGCCGCCACGGCGGATGTGGGCGATCGTCGCAGGCACGTGTGCGTCGCTCGGACTTGCCGCGGCTGCCGTCGTGCTCGTGCTCTCCACGCGGCAGCATGCGAGCGGACACAATCCGGTGGCGGCGCGCACGCCGCAGCCGGTGGCGAGACGGAGGCCACCGCCACACAAGCCCACCCAGCACGTGGCGGCGATCAAGCCGACCGTGCCGAAGCATCGGACGACGACGATCGCAGTCCGCCAACGGACAGTCACGCAGACGGTGAGCTCGCCGCAGCCCGCTCCCGCGTCTGTGCCGGCAACCACCACGAAGCGGGCAACGAAACCGGTGCACCGCGCCGCCCGGCCCGTGGCGACGACGACGGCGGCCAAGGACACCTCACCGGTGCAGACGATGTCCGACGACTTCTCGGAGACGTCGCCGAACTACAGTCTCTGGAACGTCGGTGGCGACGGGGCAGGCGACACGTGGACGTTGGAGAATGGGGAGCTCGTCTTCGCCATTCCTGCGTCCGCCCAGACCGGCGGGCAGTACAACCAGGTCGGCCCGGTGTGGGGAAGCATGTGCCGCTTCGAGGGTGACTTCGACGCGCGGGTCGACTACCAGCTTCTGACCTGGCCCCGGGCCAGCGGCGTGATCCTCGGTCTCGCCGCGTGGATCTTCAGGGGCTCCAACTTCTCCGGCATCACCCGGAGCTCCGGCGTGAGCGAGAACTACGCCGGCAACGTCGACGGAGGGTACGACAGCGTCAACACCACGGACACGAGCGGCACGCTGCGGATCGCCCGCGTAAACGGCATGGAGACCACGTATTACCGCGCCAGCGGAGCGTGGGTGAAGCTCCACGCCGCGAGGAACCCTGGTGAGACACAGCTCGGGCTGCAGCTCTTCGCCGTCGAGAGGGACTGGCAGCACGTGGACGTCAGCGTCGCACTCGACAACTTCACGGTCACCGCGAGGGACGTTGTCTGCCCGTAGGTGTGTCCCGATACCATGGGCCGCCCGGGCGCCTTGGCCGAGTGGTTAGGCAGCGGCCTGCAAAGCCGCGCACGCCGGTTCGACTCCGGCAGGCGCCTTCTCTACGCGACGGTGAAGCCGCTCGCCACGGCCGCAGCCGTCACGCATTCCTCGTCCTGCTC
>DATAMX010000081.1:0-1776 GCA_036260475.1 Gaiellaceae bacterium
CGACATACTGTCGCGCATCGAGCGCCGCGGCTTCGTCGTGCGCGCGGGGAAGCTGCTCACGGCGAGCCGTGAGCTGGGCGAGACGCATTACGCCGAGCACAGGGAGAAGCCGTTCTTCGGCGAGCTCGTCGACTTCATCACCTCCGGCCCGACGTGGGCGCTCGTCGTCGAGGGCGAGGGGGCGATCGCGACGATGCGCAAGACGATCGGCGCGACGAATCCGGCCGACGCGGAGCCGGGCTCGATCCGCGGCGATCTCGCCATGTCGATGCCGGACAACCTCGTGCACGGCTCCGACTCGCCGGAGTCGGCCGACCGCGAGGTCGCGCTGTGGTTCTCCGGCGATGAGCTCGCCTGACGTCGGCGGCAACGTCGCGGCCTGGACACAGGCGAACGCGGAGTTCACCGACGCCGCCGCTGCGCGCCAGTGGAGCCGCGACGACATCGTCTGGGGTGTCTTCGGCGTCCCGGAGTCGACCGTCGGCTGCATCGGCGACGTCGCAGGCCTGGACGTCGTCGAGCTCGGCTGTGGCACGGCATACATCTCCGCCTGGCTGGCCAAGCGCGGTGCGCGGCCGGTCGGAGTCGACCCGACGCCGGCCCAGCTCGGGACCGCGCGCCGTATGCAGCGTGAGACCGGGATCGAGTTCACGCTCGTCGAAGCCCCCGGCGAGTCGGTGCCGCTGGCTGACGCGGCGTTTGACCTTGCGATCAGCGAGTACGGCGCCAGCCTCTGGGCCGATCCCCACCGGTGGATCGCGGAGGCGGCGCGACTGCTGCGTCCCGGCGGCCGCCTCGTCTTCCTCACGAACTCGAACCTGATGATGCTCGTCGCGCCACCGGTCGGTCGGCTCACAGAGCAGCTACAGCGTCCGTTGTTCGGCCTGTACCGCACCACGTGGCCGGGCGAGGTGGGCACCGAGTTCCATCTGCCGCACGGAGAGTGGATCCGGCTGCTGCGCGCGAACGGATTCGAGATCGAGGCGCTGCACGAGCTCCAGGCGCCGGAGGACGCGCAAGACCCGGTCTATTACGACTACGTCACGGCGGACTGGGCGCGGAAGTGGCCCACAGAGGAGATCTGGGTAGCGCGAAAGCAGTGAGTGCGTCGCCTGCGCCGCCGCTTCTCCTCGCGTCGACCTCGCCGCAGCGCCGCGCCATCCTCGATCAGCTCGGCGTGCCGTTCGACACGGTCGCCCCCCGGTACGAGGAGCTCGGCGACGACCCGGTCGAGCATGCGGCGGGGAAGGCGCGCTCCGTCGACGGCGGAGAGCGGCCGGTCGTCGGCGTGGACACGGTCGTGCGCTGCGGCGACGCCGTGCTCGGGAAGCCGCCGCACGCGGGCGCGGCGGAGGAGATGCTCGAGCTCCTCTCCGGCCGCACGCACGAGGTCGTTTCCGGCCTCTGCCTGCGCACGCAGGCGTGGGAGGAGCTGCGCACGGAGACGACCCTCGTCACCTTTCGCACGCTGACGGCGCGCGACCTCGCGTGGTACCTCGCGGCAGGCGAATGGGAAGGACGCGCCGGCGGGTACGCGATCCAGGGACGCGGCGCGGCGCTCGTCGAGCGCGTCGAGGGCGATTACCTCAACGTCGTCGGTCTGCCGGCGGCGACGCTCGTCGCACTCCTCGCGGAGCGCTTCCCCGGCCTGTACGGCTTCGGCTAGCGGCGGCGCGGACCGGTGTCAGACACCGGTCCCGGTGTCTGACACCGCTGCGCAATCGGGGTGCCCAGATTCGAACTGGGGACCTCTCCGACCCGAACGGAGCGCGCTAC
>DATAMX010000104.1:0-20586 GCA_036260475.1 Gaiellaceae bacterium
CGGCGAGTCGGTGGCGCTTTGGCTCGTCCCGCGCGACGCGATCCACGACGTCGAGGACTGGGCGGACGAGTTCGACCTCAAGTACCGCCGCGTCGACGGCTACTCGATCAAGGCTCGCTTGAAGGAGGCCCGTGAACGAGCTACTCAACCGCGAAAAGTGCTATCGCACTTTCCGCGGGATGGCGAAGGGTGAGGTGTGGACTCGTGACCATTGATCGCGAGCTACTGCTCGGGCTGGCTGACGACGAGCTCGTCATCGGCTGGCGCGACTCGGAGTGGACCGGCATCGCGCCGCTGCTCGAGGAGGACGTCGCATTCTCGTCCATCGCGCAGAACGAGATCGGGCATGCGCGCGCCGTCTACGAGCGGCTGGCCGACGACGCGGATGCGCTCGCGTTCGACCGTAGCCTGGACGATTACCGCTGCGCACCGCTGGTCGAGCTGCGCCTGCTCGACTGGGCGAACACGATCGCGCGCCGCTGGTTGTACGAGGTCGCCGACGAGATCCGGATCACCGCGCTGATGGACGACGCCGACTTCGGCGGCCTCGCGGCGAAGATCAACCGCGAGGAGGTCTACCACCGCATGCACGCCGAGATGTGGCGCGAGCGGCTGCGCGACGAGCCGCGTTTCCGCGCTGCCGTGACCGAGCTCTGGCCGTACGCACTCGGCGTCGTCCTGCCCGAGCAGCGCGCCGCGCTTGCGGCGCGCACCGGTCTCGACGAGGTCGATGCGGTCGAGCGCGGCTCGCGCACCGACGACTTTGCGCCCTTGTGGGAGGAGATGACGATGGTGCGGCGCTCGGCGCCGGCGGGTGCGCAGTGGTGACCGCCGGGCAGGTGTGGGCGGCGCTCGACGACATCCCCGATCCGGAGATCCCGGTCGTCTCGCTCGTCGACCTCGGCGTCATTCGTTCGGTCGATGTCTCCGCGGACGCCGTGCGGGTGGAGCTCACGCCCACGTTCCTCGGCTGTCCGGCACTCGAGACGATGGTGCGCGAAATAGAGGGCAAGGTCGGAGAGCTCGGCGCCGAGGCGGAGGTGGACGTCGTCAACGACGACTCGTGGTCGACGGACAAGATCACGGCGGAGGGCCGGGAGAAGCTCCGCGCCGCCGGCTTCGCCCCGCCTGCGCCGCGGCTCGTGCAGCTCCGGTCGCACGTGCACCGCTGCCCGTACTGCGGCTCGACGGACACGAAGCTCGAGAACATCTTCGGCCCGACGCCCTGCCGGTCGCTCCGTTACTGCAACGGCTGCCGGCAGCCGTTCGAGCAGTTCAAGACGATCTAGACGGGATCGCGGCCAGGGGCGAGAACGCCCCGGCCGTCTTTAGGGGCCGGGGCGTCCTCGGGGCTTGACGCGCGGTGCTCCTCAGTGACGATTGTCTGCGTGCGTGTGGCCTTGTCCTGACACGGTCCCGGTCGTCGATGTAGCCGGCGACAAAGTGGTGGAGCCCGTCGATGTCACGGATGGGGCACACATGCCGAGCTCGTCGCCGTGTCGCAGATGGGCGGCAACCGCGTGCTGGTCGATGAGGATCGTCACGAACGGATTGCTCCGAGAGCCCGTGCGATGACAGACGTACACCTGGTGCGAGGACGCCGTCGTCGTGGGCGTCGTCGTGGTGGTCGGCGTCGTCGTAGTGGTCGGTGTCGTTGTGGTCGTTGTCAGCGCGGTCGTCGTCGGAGTTGTCGTAGTCGTGGGCGTTGTAGTGGTCGTCGTTGGAGTTGTCGTCGTCGTGGGCGTTGTCGTAGTGGTCGGAGTCGTCGTGGTCGTGGGCGTTGTCGTTGTCGTGGTCTGGATCGTGGTCGTCGTCGGCGCGGTTGTCGACGTCGACACACTCGTACTCGTGTCCGTGGTGCCGGTCGTCGTGGTCGTGGTGTCGGAGGCAGCCGGGCTGCTACGCGACGCGAACGCTGCGGTGCCGAAGCCGAGTGCACCGATGAGCAGGCCGATCGCCACCGCAAGTGTTGTGCGACTCACCCCGTAATACCTCCTTGTCCGGTGGATTTCGGAGTGGTCTCGCCCAGTCACAACAGGGCAAACACGGAAACGCCGGAAGGTGCGTGTAAAGGCTGCGTTAAGCCGAGCTTCGGGACGCGTTCAGGACGATTCGACGCCGAGCTTGCGTCCGCCGAGCGCGGGCATGTGATTCTCGGCGAGGAGAAGCAGAAGCTCGTGGAGCTGCCGGCGCTGCTGCGCGTCGAGTGGGGCGAAGAGCTCGTCGTCGAGCTTCCTGCTCAACGCGCGTAGGCGGGTCAGCTCGCGCTGCCCGGCGGGAGTCGCGGAGACGAGCTGCCTGCGGCGGTCGGCGGGATCTCGCCGGCGCTCGACGAGACCCCGCTCCTCGAGCTCGTCGAGCAGGCCGACGAGTTGGCCGCGGTCGTACCCGAGCGTGTCCGCGATGGCCCCCTGCGTCTCGTGCGAGTCCTCGGCGAGCGCAAGGAGCACCGCGTAGTGGTACGGCGTCAGGCCGGTGGCCTCGAATGCGTCCGTGGCCCGCTCCTTTGCGGCATATCCGAGCCGCTTGAGCAGGAACGAGGTCGAGTCGCGCAGATCTCGCGGAAGGCGGGCCTGCGGCGTCTCGGGTTTCGTCGTCGCCACGGGAATAGCGTAGCTCCACCAAGCGTTGGATCGGCTAATGATTGGTGATCACAACCATTCGGGGGTTCAACTAGTGCGCGATGCAACAGCTCAGCGGCGGTGGAGCGCCTTGGCGCTCATCGTCACCGCCCAGTTCATGGTCGTCCTGGACGTCGCCATCGTGAACGTCGCCCTCCCGTCCATCAGGACGGACCTGGGGTTCTCGGAGACGAGCCTCCAGTGGGTCATCTCCGCCTACGCCATCATCTTCGGCGGCGCGCTCTTGCTCGGCGGCAGGCTTGCGGACATTCTCGGCCGCAGGCGCATGTTCGTCGCCGGCCTTGCCCTGTTCGCCGCGAGCTCTCTTCTCTGCGGGATCGCGTGGTCGGAAGGATCGCTCATCGCGTTCCGCGGCGTTCAAGGGCTCGGCGGCGCGCTGCTCGCGCCGGCGGCCCTTTCGCTGCTGATGACAACGTTCGACGAGGGCCGAGATCGGAATCTCGCTCTCGGCATCTACGGAGCGGCCTCCGGGAGCGGCGCAGCCGCAGGCGTGCTGCTCGGCGGCGTCCTCACCTCGTACCTGCACTGGTCGTGGATCTTCTTCATCAACGTCCCCGTCGGCGTCGCCGCGATCGCGCTCGCGCCCGTGTTGCTCCGCGACAGTCGCGCGGATCTCGAGCACCGCCACTTCGACGTCACCGGCGCGGCCGCGATCACGTCCGGCCTGATGCTGCTCGTGTATGCCATGACGCGCGCCGCCAGCGATGGTTGGGGAACGACGACGACCGCCGGCCTGCTTGCAGGATCCATCGCGCTCATCCTCGCGTTCATCGCAATCGAGCTGAGGTCGCCGCACCCGCTGCTCCCGCTGCGGATCTTCCGCTCGCGAACGCTGTCGGTCGCGAACAGCGCCATGACGATCGTCGGCGCGGTCGCGTTCTCGGAGTTCTTCCTGCTGACGCTCTACCTCCAGAACGTCCTCCACTACTCGCCGGTGCAGAGCGGTGCCGCCTTCGTCGCGTTCGCCGGCACCGTCGTCGTGATCTCGAACGTCGCCCAGGTCGTCGTGGGCCGCATCGGCGTCCGTCCGGCGCTTGCCGCCGGCATGGGTCTCTCAGCGCTCTCCGTCGGCCTGCTCACCGGCCTCCCCGTGCACGGGCACTATTTCTCCGACCTCTTCCCTGCCTTCGTGCTCGGCGGGGCCGGCATGGGCCTCTCGTTCGTCCCGGTGACGATCGCGAGCCTCACCGGTGTCGACCGCGCCGACGCAGGCGTGGCCTCGGGGCTCGTCAACACGAGCCGTCAGATCGGCGGAGCGATCGGGCTCGCCGCCGTGACTGCGATCGCGTCGGCGTCGACGAACGGCTATCTCCACTCGCACGTCTCGCTGTCCGCGACGAGTGCGCCCGCGCTCGTCCACGGCTTCCAGACCTCGCTGTGGGTGCTGACCGGAGTCCTGGTCGTCGGCGCCGTCGTCGTGTCGGTTCTGCTCAGCCCGCCTCGGCGCGCAGCTCAGGCACACGAAGAGCTGGTGATGCTCGACGAGGCGGCGTGAACCCGTGCGCTACGAAGCGTCCAGCCCGACGTTGAAGCTCGGGTACTGGGAGGTGACGAGCGACACGTACGCCTGCGTCTGAGCGTGGTAGCGGATCGTGAACGCGAGCAGATTCCGCATGCCTTCCGGCATGCGCCCGAGGAACAGACAGGCGAACCAGGCGAAGAACGCGACGATGCCCATGAGATAGTTCATGACGTACGACACGACGAGCGCGGGGATCGCGAGCAGCAGCCTGAAGAAGACGCCGAGCCTCCCCTGCTCCTGCGGCGGCGCAACGCGAAGATCGACCGGATATGTCCCCTCCTCGCCGCCGAAGCCCGGATACGGGTCGGCAACGAGAACGACGTACGAGTACACGTGCACCTGGTACCGCACGTAGCGTGCGAGAAAGCGGTGCAGCCCGTCGGGCACGCGCTTCGTGAAGAGCGCGGCGAACCACGCGATCAGGGTGACGACCGCCACGGCGATGCCCCACAGATAGAGCCATACGTAATGGGGGATCGCGAGCAACAGCCGGAAGAGCACCGTCAGCCGGTTGCGCCGGAGGTCGTCGGTGACGACGAGCGTGACGGCGTGCTCCACGCGGCGAGTCTAGACTCCGAATCGTTCGTCGACTAGGGGGCAGGGCCGTGCGGCGGGCCACGCCACCTCACAACCGTGAGGAGGGACGGAATGCACGCTGCACGAAGGCGCTCGTACATCGGAGGCGCGGGTCTCGCGCTCGTTGCGGCCGCAGCCGCGCTACTGCTCGGGGGTGGATCGTCCCAGGCGGCTTCCGGACATCCCTACCTGGCGCTCGGTGACAGCGTCGGCTTCGGGTACATCACGCAGGCCGGGTTCGAGTACGGCAATGCGGACAACTTCGTCGGCTACCCGGACTACGTCGCGCCGGCCCTCGGGTTCCAGGAGACGAACGCGCACTGCCCAGGCGAGGCGACAGCCGGATTCATCTCCTCGACCGGAGCCGACAACGGGTGCCGGCCGTACAAGGCGGCCTTCCCGTTGCACGTCTCGTACAGCGGGACTCAGCTCGCCTTTGCGACGAGCTTCCTCGTCGCGCATCCGAACACCGGGCTGGTCACGCTCCAGATCGGTGCGAACGACGCGTTCATCCTGGACCGGAATTGCGCGGGGGACGCGGCCTGCATCTCGGCGGGGCTCCCCGCGCTCCTCGCACAGATAAGCGACAACGTCGACACGATCCTGCGCGACCTGAAGGCGACGCGCTTCCACGGCCTGCTCATGGTCGTGAACTACTACTCGCTCGACTACAGCGACCCGGCCGGCACGGCGCTGACCGTCGCGCTGAACAACGCGATCACGAGCCACGCACAGGCGGACGGGGCCGTGGTCGCGGACGCGTTCACCGCCTTCCTGCACGCCGCCGCGCCGGCCGGCGGCAAGACCTGCCAGGCGGGCCTGCTGAACGCCTCACCGCAGAACCAACTCACCTGCGACGTCCATCCGAGCCAGTCGGGCCAGAAGCTGCTGGCCGAGACGATCGACGACGAGTACCACACAGCGACCGGGGAGTGATCGACCCGCGGGGCGGGGCGCACGCTCCCGCCCCGCGCGTAGCGACCGCCGCTGGGGATAGGCTCACCGCGTGAGCGTCGAGATCGTCTACTGCCCCGTCTGAAGCGGCTACGACCGACGGGCCGCGAGTCTCGCGGCCGAGCTACGCGAGCACGGGTTCGACGCGGCCGCGCGCGAAGGCGCGAAGAGCCAGTACGACGTGATCGCCGACGGGACGACCGTCTTCTCGAAGCAGCAGGAGCACCGCTTCCCCGAGGACGGCGAAGTGCTCGCGCTGCTCAGCTCCCGCTGAAGCTCGGCGGACGCTTCTCGACGAAGGCGGCGACGCCCTCGCGGAAGTCCGCCGTCGCCGCCGCGGCCGCCTGCAGCTGCGCCTCCAGCTCGAGCTGCTCCTCGAGCGTCGCGGTGTCGGCGTTGTCGAACAGGCGCTTCGTCATCCCTACGGCCCGCGTCGGCATCGCCGCGTACGAGGCGGCGAGCTCTGCCGTCCGCTCGGCGAACGAGCCCGCTTCCACCACCTCCGAGACGAGTCCCCACGCATGCGCCTCTGCCGCGGTCAGCCGGCGATTGGACGACATCCATTCGAACGCGCGTGGCGCGCCGAGCAGGCGATGGATGAAATACGTGCCGCCGGAGTCGGGCACCAGGCCGATGCCGACGAACCCGGGGACGAAGAACGCCGCGTCGGATGCGATGCGCACGTCGCACGCGCACGCGAGCGACAGCCCCGCGCCTGCGCACGCGCCGTTGACCGCTGCGATGACCGGCTTCTGGAGCGCACGGATGGCGAGAACGTTCGGGTGATACGTCGCGCGAAGGCTGTCTCCGACGTCGGGCGCCTCGCCGAACTCCTTGAGATCCTGGCCGGCGCAGAATCCCCGGCCCGCGCCGGTGACGACGACCGCGCGCACCTCGGGATCGCGTGCCTCCTTCAGCGCGTCGCGCAGCGCTCCGTGCAGTGCGCGGTTGAACGCGTTCATCACCTCGGGGCGATTGAGCGTGATCGTCTGGACGGCGCCAGTGCGCGTCACCTCGACCTCGACCATGCGCGAGACCCTAAGGCATCGCTCGGCGCGTCGCCTAACCCGCGACGGTCGCCGCGGCGACGCCGGAGAGCGCGCTGAAGTCGGCCGGTGTCATCTGGTCGCCGAGGAACACCGAGAACCCGCGCGTGCCGAGGTTCTGCAACAGCGGCACGTACTTCGCGGCCGGATAGTGGTGATAGACGCCGATGACGGGATGGACGGCATCGAGCGGCCAACCCGCCCGCTCCGCGTGCGCGACCGTGAGGTCGGGGCGATAGCCCGGATACTGGTTGTAGTACGCCTCCGGCAGGAGGTCGAAGGCGCCGTTCCGCCACGCGGCGAAGTCGATCGGCAACACGTAGGGCGCCTTGGCGGCGCCGAGCGTGACGAGCGCAGCCGGAGTGGTGGGCTGCATGGCACGGAACGCGCTCACGAACGTCGCTGACCGTCGCCACCCGGTCGACCCGCGCTTGCCCTCGTACGGCGTCTCGGCGTCCGCGATGTAGAAGTCGAGGCCGTACAGCTGGAGCGCGAGGTTGGCGACCGCCGCGCCGGCGATGGGGTTGGATCCCTCCACGCCCCAGATCCCCACCTCGATTCCGTGCGCCCGCATCGTCGGGATCCACGTCGGATCGGTCCAGTCGAGGGTCCCGACGTCGTCGATGTGCATGGCCACCCAGGTGAAGTGCGCGGCCTGGAGCCACCCAGCGACCGTCTCCGCGTCCGGGAAGTCCTGCGGATTGTCGACGAAGAGTCCGACGCCGGAGAACACGTTCGGCGGCGTGTCGGCGCGCGCCGTTCCAGCGGACGCGAACAACGCCGCCGCGAGGACGGCCACAACCCCGATCCGACGAGCCAAATGCCCTCGTCGTGACTCTATAACGGCCCTTGGGCAAAGCCCAAGGGCCTCTTCTGGTCGGCATCGCGAGCGACGCCTTGGGCCGGAATCAGCGTCCTGTGAAGTCCGGCTTGCGCTTCTCGAGAAACGCCTTCAGCCCTTCGCCCGCGTCCTCGGAGGCACGGGCGAGGAAGAACGAGCGCCGCTCGAGCTCGACGCCGGCGGCGAGCGGCGTCTCGAAGGCCTGGTCGACCGCTTCCTTCGCCAGGCGGACGGCGATCGGGCCCTTCGCCGCGATCTCGCGCGCGACGCGCTTCGCTTCCTCGAGCCACGCCTCCCTGGCGACGACGCGCGCGACCAGCCCGTGCTCGAGCGCCTCCCGCGCCGAGAGGGTCCGGCCGGTGAGGATCATGTCCATCGCGATCGCCTTGCCGACCGCACGCGTCAGGCGCTGCGTGCCGCCGGCGCCCGGCAGGACGCCGAGATTGATCTCCGGCTGGCCGAACTTCGCCGTCTCGGAGGCGACGATCAGGTCGCAGAGCATCGCGAGCTCGCAGCCGCCTCCGAGGCAGAAGCCGGACACAGCCGCGACGATCGGCGTTCGCACCTTTCGGATCGCATCCCACCGGTCGAGGCGCCGGTTCTCGTACAGCGTCCCCGGCGTCGCCTCGGCGAGCTCGCCGATGTCGGCGCCGGCCGCGAAGGCGCGCTCGCCGCCGCCGAGGACGATCGCGCGGATCTCCGGATCGGTATCGAGCTCGCAGAGCGCGGCGACGACGGCCTCCATCAGCTCGCCCGATAGCGCGTTCAACGCCTCGGGCCGGTTCATGAGGACGATGCCGACACTGCTGTCGCGCTCGACGAGAACGTTAGGCTCCGCCACGTGTACGACGAGTTTACGAGCCTCGAGATCGACCGGCCCGAAGAGTCGATCCTGCGGATCACGCTGCGCAACCCGGGCAAGCTGAATGCGGTCGGCGACGAGGCACACGGTCACCTCGCCTCGGTATGGCAGACGGTCGATCGCGACCCGGACACGCGCGTCGTGCTCGTCCGCGGCGCCGACGGCGCCTTCAGCGCGGGCGGCGACCTGGCCCTCGTCGAGGACATCGCAACGAGCTGGGAGACGCGGCTGCGCGTCTTCCACGAGGCACGCGACCTCGTCTACAACATCGTCGACTGCCGGAAGCCGATCGTCGCCGCCATCGACGGGCCCGCTGTCGGCGCCGGGCTCGCGGTCGCGCTGCTCGCGGACATCAGCATCGCCGCTCCGACTGCGCGAATCGTCGACGGACACACGCGGCTCGGCGTTGCCGCGGGCGACCACGCCGTGATCGTGTGGCCGCTTCTGTGCGGGCTCGCGAAGGCGAAGTACCACCTGCTGCTGTGCGAGCCCGTCGACGGAGTGGAGGCCGAGCGTATCGGCCTGGTCTCGCTCTGTGTCCCTGCAGACGAGCTCGAGGAACGCGCGCTCGAGATCGCCCGCCGGCTCGCAGCGGGATCGCAAGCGGCGATCGCGCACACGAAGCTCGCGCTCAACAGCTGGCTGCGCGCGGCCGGACCGGCCTTCGACGCGTCGCTTGCGCTCGAGTTCCTCGACATGACGGGGCCGGACGTCGCCGAAGGCGTCGCCGCCGTCCGCGAACGCCGGCCTCCGAAGTTCTAGCGCTCTCCCGTACCTACGAAAGCTCTACGAACTCGACGGTCGGCTGCGGGAAGCCGCGCTTGTACGCGTCCTTGCCCGTGGCCATGAACTCGTCGCTGCGGACCGCGGCATCGAACGCGCCCTTGTCCGCGAACTCCCACTCGGCGTAGTACGCGTGCCTCGGCTCGCCCATCGGCGCACCGGTGACCTTGCCGTGGCGGAAGACGCCGTTCGGAACCTGCTTGCACAGCTCCGCGTGCTCCGCGTAAGAATCAGTCTGAGGCTCTTCGTCGTAGAAGACGACCACGCGATACATAGGAGGCGAACACTACGCGATGGCAGGACAAATCGTTCACATCGAGTTCCCGACGGCGGACAACGACCGCGCGCAGGCGTTCTGGGGCGGCTTGTTCGGATGGCAGTTCGGCGGCCCCATGATGGAGGGCTACGACTACCGCATGGCGCAGACGAGCGATACCTCCGGCGCGGCGCTCATGCCGTCCGACGAGCGCGGGCACGCGAACTACTACTTCGACACCGACGACATCGACGCCTCGATCTCCAAGGTGCGCGAGCTCGGCGGCGAAGCGGCGGACAAGACGCCCGTGCCGACGCACGGCTGGTTCTCGGTCTGCAAGGACACGGAGGGCAACGCGTTCCACCTCTGGCAGGGCGACCCCAGCGCCGCGTGATCGGCGACCCGAGCGCCGCTTAGTCAATCCGGCGGTCGAGCACGCGCAGCGCCTTGCCCTCGCTGCGCGGGATCGAGCCCGGCTCCACGATCTCGACGCGTGCGCTCAATCCGAGCGCACGCTCGAGCTGCGCTCGCACCGGCGCGGCATCGATCGCGCCCTCGACCTGAACGGTCAACTCGTCGAGGCGGTCGCTGCGCTCGACGACGAGCTGGTAGTGCGGCTGCAGACCCTCGACGGCGAGGAGCACGCGCTCGATCTCGCTCGGGAAGACGTTGACGCCGCGGATGACGAGCATGTCGTCCGTGCGCCCCTTCACCCGGGACATGCGCGCGAACGTTCGCCCGCACGAGCACGGCTCACGCGTCACCGACGCGAGGTCCCCGGTGCGGTACCGCAAGAGCGGCATCGCCTCCTTCGTCAGCGTCGTGAACACGAGCTCGCCCTCGGAGGCAGGCGCGCCGGTCTCCGGGTCGACCGTCTCGACGAGGAAGTGGTCCTCGTTCACGTGCGCTCCGCCGAGCCCTTCGAGACACTCCGCGGCGACGCCGGGCCCGACGATCTCGGAAAGGCCGTACACGTCGACGGCGCAGATGTTGAGGGCCTCCTCGATCGCGCCGCGCATGCGCTCCGTCCACGGCTCGGCGCCGAAGAGGCCGGCACGCAGCTTCAGCCGGCCGGCGTCCTCGACGTGATCCGCGATCGCGAGCGCGTAGCTCGGTGTGCAGCAGAGAATCTCGGCGCCGAGGTCCTCGAGCAGCTGCGCCTGGCGTGGCGTGTTCCCACTCGACGCCGGCACGACAGTGCAGCCCAGGCGCTCGGCACCGTAATGGAACCCGAGGCCGCCGGTGAACAGGCCGTACCCGTACGCGATGTGCACGAGCGTGCCCGGCCCGCCGCCGGCGGCCGCGATCGCACGTGCGCAACAGTCCGCCCACAGGGACAGGTCGTTCGCCGTGTACGCGACGATCGTCGCCTTGCCTCGCGTGCCCGACGAGGCGTGGATGCGGACGCACTCGTCCCGCGAGACGCGCAACATCCCGAACGGATAGGCATCCCGCAGGTCCGCCTTCGTCGTGAACGGCTGCTCGGCCAGCGATTCGAGCTCGACGCCGAAGCGCTCGCGCAGCCGCGTGCGCTGCAGCTGCTCGAGCTCGGAGCGCGGCATCGTCTCCAAATCGGGCTGAAAGATCACAGGGCGTTAGATTAGGCCCGTGTCGGGGAGCGCGCTCGCAACGGGACTCGCGGTTGCGGCCGGCCTGGCCGGCTCGATTCAGGTCGCGGTGATGTCCCGGCTCGGCGAGCGCATCGGCGTGGGCGAGGCGCTCGGCTTCGCGACGCTGCTGACGGCCGTGATCGCGGGCGCCGGATTGCTCGTCGTGCGGCGCAGCCTCGGCGGATACGAGCGTGCGCTCCACCAGCCGTGGTGGACGCTGACCGGCGGGCTCTGGGGCACGCTCATCATCTTCACGGTCACGTACGCCGGGCCGCGCATCGGCGTGGCCGCGACGGTCGGGATCCTCATCGCGGGGCAGCTGATCATGGGCGCGATGATCGACCGCTTCGGCCTCTTCGGCTCGCAGCAGATCGCGCTCCACTGGCCGCGCCTCGCCGGCATCGCGCTCCTCGCCGTCGGCGCGGCGCTCTCGCTGCGCAAATAGCGCCCGTCGGGCGCGCTCGAGCTGAGCGCGCCCGACGGCTCTACTTCACGCCGGCGCGATGTTCTGGTTGACGCTGAACACGTTCGCGGGGTCGTACTGCGCCTTCACACGCGTGAGCCGCGTGTAGTTGTCGCCGTAGCTCGCGCGAGCGCGTTCCTGCCCGTCGTCCATCATCATGTTCACGTAGCCGGCTCCGAGCGTGTACGGCCTGAGCGCCTCGGAGTAACCGACCGCCCACTCGCGGAGCGCAGGCGCGGCGGCTGGGTCGGAATCGACGCCGATGATGACCTGCACCCATTTCGCATGGCGGAACGCCCACGCGGTCTCGTCGTTGGCGACGCGCGCGGCTGCGCCATCCGCGTTGTAGATGTGCGTGCCGGACTTCCACGACGGCATCCGCTCGCACCACTCCTTGTTCACTGCGATCGCCTCGTCGGGGATGTCCGCGAGATACGCCGAGCGCCAGTACCACTGGTCGCCGGGCGTGTACAGCCCGTCGAAGGCGCCGTTGATCGCGGGCAGCGGCACCTCGCCGACGCCGTCGATGATCGGGCTCAAGGCGCGGGCGGGAGCGAGGAGGTCTCCGGCCCGCTCGAGGTCGGTGCAGCACCAGACGATCCCGCACACTTTGTGCATGTGGTACTCGGCCGGGAACATGTCGACCGGCGGCACGGTGTGGAAGTTGAAGAAACCGCCGAGCTCCAGAGGCTGGTCGCCGATGAAGTCGCGGTACCAGGAGAAGATCTCCTCGGTCCGCTCGATCGGCCACCACATCGGGCCGGCGACGACGTTCGTCACCGGAACACAGCTGAACGAGAACGAGGTGACGACGCCGAAGTTGCCTCCCCCGCCGCGGATGGCCCAGAAGAGCTCCGGCTCGCGCTCGGCGTCGACCTGCACGACCGAGCCGTCGGCGAGGACGACGGTGGCCGAGACGAGATGGTCGATCGTCAGCCCGTGGGTCCGGGTGAGATGCCCTGTCCCGCCGCCGAGCGTGAGGCCCCCGACTCCGGTCGTGCCGATGATCCCCACAGGCACGGCGAGCCCATGCGCATGGGTTGCGGCATCGACGTCCTTGAGCACCGCACCGCCCTGGACGCGCACCATGCGCGCAGCCGGATCGACGTCGATCTCGGACATCTGCGATAGGTCGATGACGAGCCCGTCGTCGACGCTGCCGAGCCCGCCGCCGTTGTGACCGCCGCCGCGGACGGCGAGCCGCAAGCCGCGCTCCCGCGCGAATCCGATCGCCGCCGCGACATCCTGCTCGTCGACGCAATACGCGATCGCCGCGGGCCGCTTGTCGATCATCGCGTTGAACAGAGAGCGCGACTCGTCGTAGTCGGCGTCACCGCTCGTGACGACGCGTCCGCGTACGGCCCCTTCCAGGCCTGCAACCGTCGACGTTGCCATTGGATGCCTCCTCCCTTGGTTGGAGGGGCCGAGAATACGCCTCTCCCGCGGCGAGGGCTAGAGCCGGAACGGGTTGAACGGCTTCGGGCTGGTGGAGACCAGGACGCCCTTCGTCTCGAGGTAGAGCTCGAGCGTGTCGATCGAGAGCTCCCGGCCGAAACCGGACTGCTTGTAGCCGCCGAACGGGATCCCCGGGAACGCGGTGTAGGGCGTGTTGACGCCGACCATCCCGGCCTTGATCGCGCGTGCGACCCGGTGGCCGCGCGCGGGATCGCCCGTCCACACGGTCGCGAAAAGGCCGTACTTCACGTCGTTCGCGATGCGGATCGCATCTGCCTCGTCCTCGAACGGGATCGCGACGACGACCGGGCCGAAGATCTCCTCCTGCGCGACGACCATGTCGTTGCGGACGCCTGCGAGAACGGTCGGCTGGTAGAAGGCGCCCTTGCCGTCGGCGGGGCCGCCGCCGGCGACGACCTCGGCGCCCTCGTCGCGCCCGCGCTCGACGAAGCCGTGCACGCGGTCGCGGTGAGCAGTCGAGATGAGCGAGCCGACCTGCGTCTCCGGGTCGAGCGGGTCGCCGACCTTGAGCTGCTGCACGTACCCGGCGAAGCGCGAGACGAAGTCATCGTAGATCGATGCTTCGACGAGCACGCGCGACCGGGCCTCGCAGCTCTGGCCGGCGGAGTAGTAGATCGACCACACCGAGCTCGGGATGGCGTCGTCGAGATCGGCGTCGGCGAAGACGACGTTCGGGCTCTTTCCGCCGAGCTCGAGCGTGACGCGCTTGATCGGCTCGGAGCAGAGCCGCATGATCTCGCCGCCGGTCTTCGTCGAGCCGGTGAACGCGACCTTGTCCACGCCGGCGTGCTTGACGAGGTACGACCCCGTCGTCGGGCCGTCGCCGGGAACGATGTTGATCGCGCCTGCCGGGAACCCGATCTCCGTCGCGAGCTCGGCGATGCGCAACACGCTCAGCGGCGTCTGCGGATCGGGCTTCAGCACGACGGAGCATCCGGCGGCAAGCGCGGGCGACAGCTTCCACGTCGCCATGAGCAACGGGTAGTTCCAGGGGACGATCTGCGCGCAGACGCCGACCGGCTCTTTCAGCGAGTACGTCAGCAGCGAGCCGCCGACCGGATTCGAGCGGCCGGCGATCGAGCCGACGACGGATGCGAAGAAGCGGAAGTTCTCGACTGCGCCGGCGACCTCTGCCTTGACCGACGAGATCGCCTTGCCGACGTTGCGGGCTTCGAGCTCGGCGAGCTCGCCGCGATTGGCCTGGATCGCGTCCGCGAGAGCGTGGAGGAGACGTGCGCGCTCGTTCGGCGGGGTGCGGCCCCAGGCGCCGTCGAGCGCCGCGCGGGCGGCGCCGACCGCGCGGTCGACGTCGGCCTCGCCCGCCATCGCGGCCCGGGCGAGCGTGCCGCCGGTGGCCGGCTCGATCAGGTCGCGCAGCTCGCCGGAGGCGGCCTCGGCCGTCTGGCCGTCGATGAAGAGCCCGTGCTCGTTGCCCGTCGCGACCGCCATGGAACCGGAAAATAGCGGTTGACCTCGTCCGCCGCGTGCGCCAGACTTGGATCCAAGATCGGGCTGCACGTTTAGCCTCGGCGACGAAAGGCCAGGTATTGGATCCGATGGGATCGGTTCAGGTCGAAGCAGCGAGGATTCCCGACCGCGACAAGCTCCTCGGGCTCCTGCGCGAGCACGGGCTCGAGGCGGACCCGGAGAACGAGGTCGGCATCGTCGTCTCCAATCAGGACGGCGACGGCGAGGTGTTCGCGACCGTCGAGGAGCTCGTGATGCAGATCGGCGCGCCGTTCGTACCCATCAAGCACGAGGACGTGATCTACGTGCGCCCACCCGTCGGCTGACCGCACAGCAAGCGCCGTCAGCCCAAGCGCCAGAACTCCCCGGTGAGGCCGAGGCGGTCGAGGATCGCCTGGTTCTGCTCACGCGTGTGCGGCACCCAGTCCGGCGCCAGGCGATCGTGCCACCACGCGTGCGCCAGCTCGCTCAGCTTCGCCACCGGAATCGTCGCGCCAGGCCCGCGCCCGCCGAGCCAGCGCTCGATGTGCTCCTCCGACCGGAAGAGGTTCATCGCCGCTCAGGTGAAGACGATGTCGTCCCACCAGTGCGCGGCCGGAACGAGGACGTGGAACAACAGGCTGTCGTCGTCCGGCCTCTCGTCGCGAACCTCCACGGCGATCGGCTCCCCGCAATCCGCGCACGACGTCTCGATGCGTCCGTCCGAGTGGAGCGCGGCGCACACGCCGAACGCGTCCCACGCGCAGTTTGCGTACCACCAGCGGTCGAGCGCGCGCACGCGGTAGGCCGTCGGAACGACCGAGAACGGATTGAGCATGCGGATCTCGTCCGTCGCCGGGTTGAGCACGAGCGCGTGCGCATCGTGCAGGCGGCGCCAGCCGGCGACGATCGCATCGCGATCGCCGAGCTCCTCGGGGCGCGGCGCGCGCCCGTGCTCGACCATGTGCGCGTACGTGCGACGGCGCAGGTCGAGGTCGTCCATCAGCGTTCGAACAGCGCGGCTTGCCCCTGGCCGACGCCGACGCACAAGGTCGCGAGGCCGTAGCGGCCGCCGCGGCGGCGCAGCTCGTGCAGGAGCGAGACGACGAGCCGCGCGCCGCTCATGCCCAGGGGATGGCCGAGCGCGATGGCGCCGCCGTTGACGTTCACCTTCTCGCGATCGAGGCCGAGCTCGCGGATCACGGCGAGGCTCTGCGACGCGAACGCCTCGTTCAGCTCGACCAGATCGATGTCCGACGCATCCACATCGGCGCGCCCGAGCAACTTGCGTACCGCGGGAACGGGGCCGATGCCCATGATGCGCGGGTCGACGCCCGCAACGGCGCTCCCGACGAACGTCCCGAGCGGCTCGACCCCGAGCTCGCGCGCGCGTTCCTCCGAGGCGATGACGAGCGCGGCCGCGCCGTCGTTGATGCCGGAGGAATTGCCGGCGGTGACGCTGCCGCCCGCGCGGAATGCCGGCTTCAGCGTCGCGAGCTTGTCGAGCGTCGTGTCCGGTCGCGGATGCTCGTCGCGCACGACGTCGCCGACCGGAACGATCTCGTCGTCGAAGCGACCCGCGTCGGCTGCGGCGCCCCAGCGCTGCTGCGACGCAAGAGCGAACGCGTCCTGGTCCTCCCGCGTCACTCCGTACTGCTCGGCCACGTTCTCGCCCGTCTCGCCCATCGACTCGAGGGGGAACATCGCCTCCATGCGCGGGTTCGGGAAGCGCCAGCCGAGATGCGTGTCGTACACGGTGACGTTCCCGCGCGGGAATGCCTTGTCCGGCTTCGCGAACGCAAAGGGGGCACGCGACATCGACTCGACACCGCCGGCGACGAACAGGTCTCCGTCGCCCGCGATCACGGCATGACATGCAGCTGTCACCGCCGTCAGGCCCGACGCGCACAACCGGTTGACGGTGACGCCCGCGACCGACTGCGGCAGTCCCGCGAGCAGCGCACCCATGCGGGCGACGTTGCGGTTGTCCTCGCCCGCCTGGTTCGCGCAGCCGAAGTAGACGTCCTCGATCTCGTCTGCGTCGACGCCCGACCGCGCGACCGCGTCGGCGATCACGAGCCCGGCGAGGTCGTCGGGGCGCTCCCCCGAGAGCGCGCCGCCGTAGCGGCCGATCGGCGTGCGCACACCGGAGAGGACGACCGCGCGACTCACTGAACCCATTCAACCTGAATGCCCGAGTGCGCCCGTTCCAGCAGCTCCCGGACAGCCTGCCGCCCCTCGTCGCCGTAGTCGAGCGTCAGGTCGTTCACGTACATCTCGATGAAGCGATCGCCGCGCACATCGTCGAGCCCGCGGCCGAATCCGAGCGCGTACTCCAGCGCCTCCTCGCGATGCGCGAGCGCCGCGTCGATCGACTCGCGGAGGATCTCGGAGACGTCGCGCATCGCGTCGGCGCCGAGGTCGCGCCGAATGGTGTTCACGCCGAGCGGCAACGGCAGGCCGGTCTCGAGCAGCCACCATTCACCGAGGTCGAGGCACTTCGCGACGCCCGCGTCTCCGTACGTGAGCTGGCCCTCGTGGATGAGGAGGCCGACGCGCGCGCGACCCGACGCCACCTCGTCGAGGATCTCGTCGAACGGCATCACGCGACAGGGGAACTCGCCGCCGAGCGCGAGCTGCAGGACGAGGTAGGCGGTCGTGAGCTTGCCGGGGACGACGATCTCCTCGTCGCGCAGCTCGTCGAGCGACAGCTTCTCGCGCGCCACGACGACCGGGCCGTATCCCGAGCCGAAGCTCGCGCCGTGCGGGAGCAGGGCGTATTGCTCGTGCACGCGCGGGTACGTCGCCGCCGACATCGCGGTCACCTCGAGCCGGCCCTCGAGCGACCATTCGTTGAGACTCTGGATGTCCGCGATCACGGGCTCGAAGTCGAACCCACGACGATCGACCGTCCCCGAGGCGAGCCCCCAGAACATGAAGGCGTCGTCGGGATCGGCGCTGAAGCCAACGCGCACGAGCATGGCTGCGAACTATCGACGATGCGCTATGGCGTGCGCCCGAAGAACCACGCTTCGAGCGGCTTGAGCAGCTCGTCGCGGGTGAACGGGCGCAGATGCCCGCCGCGGCCGTCCGCCTCCGAGACGGTCAGGTCGTCCTCGAGCGCGGCGTTCGCCTGCTCGAGCGCGTCGTCGAGCTCGTAGCCTTCGAAGATGTAGTCGTCGCGGCGCGGCGCATGATCGTTGCGCTGCTGAGGGTTGATCGCGCGACCGACCGCCCAGATCGCGCCGGCCTTGCGCTCGATCCAGATGACGACGCGCTCGTCGTTCCCCGCGTCGTCCACTCCGTGGAGCAGACGCTCCGCAAACCTTGCGCGGTCCGTCGAGACCTGCACACCACCGACTATACAATCGCTCGCGTGCTCAGGCTAGGCAGCTTCTTGCGCAACCCGTTCTCGTTCCTGTTCGCACGGTCGCGCACCGAGGAAGCGGTCGTCGCCTACCTCTTGCGCGAGCACGGTGCGGGGCGCCGCGTGGACGACATACTCGAGGATCCGTACGTCAAGAACCGTCTGAGCGCAGAGCAGCAGAGGCGCATGCTCGAGCGAGCGGACGTCATTCACGCGCTCTCCGAGCAGCACTGACGACCGCGGCCGCCGCTGCGACGTCCCACGCGGCGAGCCCGTTCGACTTGAACACGACGACGTCGTCGTCCGACTGCCTCCCGGCGATGGCGCCCGCCACCACCTCCTGCAGCTCGTGCACCTCGAGCCAGTCGAGCACGCCGGAGCCCACCGGCTCGATCAGGTCGGCGGACTCGAGCCGCGCATCCTCGAGCGAATCGCAGCAGACGAAGGTCGCGCGCTCGAGGACGACGTTGTCGAGCTCGCGCCTGCGCCCGTCGTTCGCCCCGACCGCGCAGACGAGCGCGCCGGGCTGAAGCCACTCGCCGCGCAGCACCGGGTCAGGCGAGCTCGTCACCGTGACGACGACGTCGCATCCGGCTGCGTCGCGCGGACTGTCTCCCGGCACGGCGTCGTTGCGCTCGCAGAACGCCCGGAGCGAGTCCTCGGTGCGGCAATACGCGACGACGCGCGCGATGCCCGGGACGGCGGCGCGGATGCACGCGACTTGCGACTCCGCCTGCCAGCCGCAGCCGATGACTCCGAGGCTCGAGGCGCCGGCGCGGGCCAGGTGCTTGGCCGCGACCGCGCTGGCCGCGCCCGTGCGCAGCTGGCCGAGCTTGTCCGCGTCGACGACGGCGACGAGCTCCGGCGTGTCTGCGCGGAAGAGGAGAACGACGAAGCGGGCGCCCGCGCGGAAGCCGGCGTAGACCTTTGCGCCCGCGTAGCCGAGCTCGAGGTCGGACGCGGCCATCACGGCAAGCGCGCCGTGCTCGAGGGGAAGCCGGTAGCGCGGACGGTTCTCGACCGCGCCCCGTGCCATCCGGCCGAAGCACGCCTCGATCGCATCGACGGCCGCCGCCGGCGTCAGCAGCTCGGCGACGTCCTCCTCCGAGAGGTGCAGCGTCACGACTTCTCGATGAACGCGATCTCGCCGCTCATCTCCATGACCGGCAGGCTACGTCCCGCTTGACAGGTGACTATATGGTCACCTATTATCGGTCCGTGGACGACGATCTCGTGTTCAAGGCTCTCGCCGACCCGACGCGGCGGCATCTCCTCGACCGGCTCTTCGAGCGCGACGGCCGCACGCTCACCGAGCTCGAGTCGGAGCTGGAGATGACGCGATTCGGAGTCATGAAGCACCTGCGGGTCCTCGAGGACGCCGGGCTCGTGGTCACCCGACGGCACGGGCGGGAGAAGCTGCATTACCTGAACCCGGTCCCGATCCGCCTCGTCCACGACCGTTGGATCGACAAGTACACGGAGCAGCACGTATCTGCACTCGTGCATCTCAAGAACGAACTGGAGGAGACTGCATGACCACCATGACTGCACAGACGACGCAGGTCTACTCCGTCTTCATCAAGGCGACGCCGGAGCAGATCTGGGACGCGATCACGAAGCCGGAGTTCACGCAGAAGTACTTCTACGGCTCCCACGTCACCGTGACGCCCGAGGCATACCGCGGGCTCGACGGCGCCGGCGGCGACCTCGTCGTCGGGACCGTCTTCGAGTACGAGCCGCCCGCGCGGCTCGTCCACGGCTGGCGCGCGCTCTACGACCCGGAGACCGCGGTCGAGGACGACAGCCGCGTGACGTGGGAGATCGAGGCGCAGGAAGGCGGCTACTCGAAGCTGACCGTCGTGCACGACCAGCTCGAAGGTGCGCCGAAGACCGCGCAGAGCGTGGCCGGCGGCTGGAGCTACGTCCTGAGCGGGCTGAAGACGCTGCTCGAGACGGGCGAGCCGCTCGTCGGCTGACGAGGACTACGCCGTCGCGGTGATCGTGATGCCCCCACGCGCCTTCTGCGTGAGCGTCACGGTCACCGCGGCCGCATCGAGCTGAAGCGCCGCCGCGACGTCGTCCCTGATCTGCACTGCGAGGGCCTCCGCGAACGCACCTTCGTTCCGGAACCGTGCGAGGTAGAGCTTGAGCGACTTCGACTCGAGGCAGAGGGCGGCGGGTCGATACGCGATGCGGGCGACGTAGAAGTCAGGCTGGGCGGTGATCGGGCAGACGGCGGTGAGCTCGTCGCTCGTCATCTCGACCTGCGTCACGCCGGGATTCGGAAACGATTCGAGCCCGGCGTAGTGCTCGCTCCCCGCGTGCCCGAGCGCGACGAACTCCATGAGCGACACTTTACGCATGCTGCGCGTCTACCTCGCCGGGCCGCCCCGGGCGGACGAGTACCGGCGGCAGGCGACCGAGCTCGTGCGGGCGCGGGGGTGGGAGCCGGTCGACCCGATGCGGCGCGACTTCCGAGGGCGCACCGAAGGGAACGAGCGGGAGATCGTCGAAGGCGACCTCGCCGACATCGACGGCTGCGATGCGGTGCTCGCAGCGTTCACCGAGCCGGACGAGGGAACTGCGATGGAAGCGTGGTACGCGCACTCGACCGGGAAGCCGGTCGTCGCGTGGACGGGCGACGCCTGGGCCCATCCGTGGACCGTCTACGTCGCTGCGAGCGTCCACGGGCGGCTGGAGCACGCGGTCGCCGCGCTCGAGCCGTTTGGGCAGGTCGGTGCC